>CAZGAF010000008.1:2536-18474 GCA_964523855.1 uncultured Candidatus Saccharibacteria bacterium
CCAACTAGCGGCGATACCGTGACTATAAATAATTCTTGTGTGACTAACTGTAATCCGGTTATAAACACAAGCACAACAGTATCCGGTATAACCATTTCTTCTGCTACTACAACGGTAACAGTGCAGAGCGGTTTTACTTTTAGTGTCGGGAATAACGGGTTTACTATTTCTAACGGTACGTTTAATGGCGGCGCTGCTACAACTTCAATTGGCGGAACTTTTACGATTTCCGGCGGTACCTATAATGCGGCAACTACAACTGTACTTTCTGGCTCAAGTTATACGATCAATATAAACAGCTCTCAGACTTTTTATAATTTAAACATTAGCGGCACAGGGGGGACTACTAAAACTATATCTAGCGGTGATGTGTTGGTGGTTATGAATGATTTAATTTTAACCGACGGCCTTATAAATTTAAGTAGTTACGCATCGCCCGGGTTTTTGGATGCTAGGGGAAACATAAGTCAGGCCTCTACTTTTGACGGCGGCTCCGCGATTGTGGATTTTGGTAACGACTCTTTGTCGCAAACTTGGACTGCTAACGGAGGCAGTGGCCCGGCTGTGAGATTTAACAGCGCTTCTGACGCTAGCGATAGCATTGTCATAAATGCTGCTACGACAATATTTGGCGTTACAACAACTCCGGCCTTTGTGGGTACGATTCCAATTTCAAACCCAAGTAATTTCGACCTAACTTTTGGGGGCAGTACGGCAATACCAGCTTGGGCACAGGCTGCGGGTACTTTTAACGGGGGTAGTGGTACAACGACTATAAGTTCCGGCGACTTTATAATTTCCGGGGGTATTTTTAATGCTGCGACAACCACAGTTTTTACCGGCCTTAGTTCGGATATAGATGTCAATTCTACGTTGGCTTTGAATAATTTAACTTTTAATAGCAGTTCTTTTAACACCAAAACAATTTCGACAGGCGATACTTTGATTGTGAGCGGAAATTTGTATTTGACACGGGGCAATATTGCAGGAGGTAACATTCAGACCATGGGCAACATTGTGCAGGCGTCTACCATGGAGGGTTCTAGTTCAATTGTGGACTTTTCAAATGATAGTCTTAGTCAGACATGGACTCTAAACGGAGGCACAGGGCCAATTATTAGACTAGATAATGCCGCTGATGCCTTAGATAGCGTAGTAATGAGCGCGGCTGGAGGATTTTATGGTGCGACCATAACCCCAAGTTTTTCAGGCGACATACCGATTTCTAATCCGAGCAGCTTTAATTTAACTTTTAGCACTGGTGGGTACGAACAAGCGGCAGGAACTTTTAATGGGTGGAACGGTACCACCACAATTTCTGGAGATTTAATTATAATAGGTGGAAATTATAATGCTTCTACAAATACCGCTCTTACGGGTTTAAGCTCGGGGCTTGATTTTAATACTAGCCAGGAATTTTATAATTTTTATTTTAATCAAAATAATATTTCCGGCAAAATAATTGGCACAGGGGATACTTTGGTTGTGCTAAATAATTTATTCTTCAACGATGGTCAAGTAAACAGTTCAGGGATTATAGAGGCTAGGGGCAATGTAACGGTAAGTAATAATTTTGATGGGGCGAATACTGCGCTTAAGTTTACAGGCTCTTCTTCCTCGGGTAGCGTTATTCAAACTTTCAATGTAGGTAGTGTTGGATATTTGTATGATGGTGATATAACGGTTGATAAACCGGAGGGTGAAGTCGTTTTGGTTTCCAATCTTTTAACAAATACAACAAATCAGGATATAACAGTTAATTCCGGAACCTTAAACTTAAATGGTTTTGCGCTTTCAGCAACAGGAACAAACAGTAGTATAGTTGTGCAAGGAGCAGGAACTTTAAAACTTATTGGAACAGAAAATGTTATGGCGACGGGTACTAACCCTTCCTTAGCCGCAACTTCGACGGTTTTGTATTACGGAACAACGTCGAGCTATACTTTGAAAAGTTTTACTTATGGCAACTTAACTATATCTGGCAGCGGAGGCACCTTTGCACCTTCTGGTACAACTTTAAGCGTGATGGGGAACTTGAATTTAAATGCTGGAACTTTTAATGCTTCTCCGACAACTAATTTATACGGAAATTTTTCAAGGACCAGTGGCAGTTTTAATCCAAACTCGGGTACGGTAAATTTGTTAGGCACCAACCAGGCTATATATGGGTCAAGCACTTTTTATAACTTAAACAAAAGTACAACCACCTCGTACACTTTAACTTTTGCAAGCGGTACTACTCAGACTGTTACCAACTCTTTAACTTTGCAAGGCGGAGCAGGACAACAGCTTTTACTTAGGAGCGATGTAGCGGGAACTCAATGGAAAATAGACCCCCAAAGTACAAGAAATATATCTTTTGTTGACGTGAAAGATTCTAACAATATAAATTTAAGTTCCATATCAGCTTCCGGTTCAGGCAGTACTAACTCGGGTAACAACATAAATTGGGATTTTGGGACTTCTTATGCGCAAAATCAATATAGATTCTATGAAAACTTAGATGCACTTCAGCCCAGCTTGGCTTTGGCAGCATTAAATTCAACAACTACATTAGGATCCACCTCTTCGCCGATTAGGCTTCGAATGAATGTGACCGTGTCGACAGCCGACTTAGGTACCTCTTCGCAAGCTTTTTTGTTGCAGTTTGCAACTTCCACTTCCGGGTCTTGGACTAATGTAGGAAGCGGGCAAGCCTGGGAGTTTTATAATAACCCGTCGGTGGCTAATACTAGCACTATTTCTTCCGTTCTGCTTTCAGATTCAGACGTGGGGTCTTTGTATATGGAAACCAATCCCACAGATTTAAACCCTAACTCAGTAAGTATTGGTCAGGACATGGAATTTGATTTTCCTATTAAGCCTACCTATGCGGCAACAACAACTTATTTCTTTAGGCTTATAAGGTCCGACACGGCGAATTTAAGCAGTTATTCTAATTACCCTGCTGTTGTTATAAGTATGAATTCAGCACCCTCTGCGCCTAGTTCTTTAGGACCTGCGTCTTTTGTAAATGGTTCTTGGGTTAGTTCGACCACGCCCACATTTACTTTCTCTTTAGCTGATCCGGATGTTTCCGATACGGTTAGATTTTTGTTTCAGCTGTCTACCTCTTCAACTTTTTCGAACTTGTCCGTAAATTACTTGTCGGCTTTAGGAAGTTTTGGGTCTAGAAGTTTTAGGGTGGGGCAGCCTACTGGCACAGGCACTTATTTGACCGGGTCTCCGTCTCAGAGTCTTGTGCAAGCCAATTATTTTTGGCGCGTGTTTGCTATAGACAACTTGGGCGCTACCTCTTCTACTAGTACTGCTAATGGGGGTGCTATAGCCTTTAGACAGGATTCAACCGGACCCACAGCGGGTACTTTGTCTGTGGCTACAACCTCAACAACTTCCTTAACGGCTAGTATTTCCGGAGCTTCCGATAGCGGCTCAGGTTTAGCGTCTTTTCCTTACACTTTTTATAACTCTGTTGCAGGTACAAATTCTTCCGCGACGTCTTCTACCTCTTGGCTTTCCTCTTCTTTAACGCCGAATACTCAATACAGTTTTTATGCCGACGTGGCGGATTTTAATGGAAATATTTCTAGTAGTACTTCCGTACAAATTTATACTTTGGCTCAGCCGCCTTCGGCTTTGGTTTTGACTGTTAATTCCGCTACACAAATAACCGCTTCCTGGTCTACCGGGAGCAATCCGGTTGGGACTTTATATGCAGTTACAAATGAAAGTACTGGTGATGTTTCTACCTGGAGCTCGGCAAATACAAGTATTTTTTCGTCTTTAACATGCGAAACTTCTTATACGTTTTCAGTCAAAGCAAAAAATGGCGATGGATATATAACTTCGAGCTCTAGTTCTGTTTCTGCACAAACTTCCACTTGTTCAGTCGGTAGCGGTGGGTCAGGGGCAGGCGGGGGCGGAGGTGGAGGATTACCAACACCTCCTGTAAGCGAATCTGATCCTTCTGAAGCTGTACCGCCTGTTGTAGTAGTTGTGCCAGTTCCGCCTAAAGTTACCCCTCCGCCCCATACTACAGTTAGTCCGGTTTTACCTGTAGTGGTCGTGCCGCCTATAAAAAAACCAGTAAGCGCGCCTTCTACCAGCACGCCACCAATTTTGCCTGAAGTTCCAACCGTGCCCGAAGAGCCTAAAGCAAGTATTTTGCCACATATAAATTGGCCGGTAATAAAACTTCCCAAAATTCCGGAAATTAAAGTACCGGACATTAGTTTTAAGTTGCCTGATTTTAAAAAGCCTTTGGAAAAGTTGACAAACAGAACTTCGGAGGTTATTGTAAGCGCGTCCGGCAGTGTTAGAAAAATGGGTGAAAATATTTTGAATGCAAGCATTAGTGGTTTGCGCGAATCGCAAAAAAACGTACAGCTTATTTTTGCCAATTCGAAACAACTGGCTGTAAATTTTATAAGCAAAATTCAAAAACCCAAAAGCATTAACAAAAGCTTTTTAGTTTTGGCTGTGGCACCGAGTTTTTTGGCGGCCGAGTACTCCATAGCCGCCCAAGGCCTAAAGTTGGCTGCAAGTTCGTGGTTTGAGTTGTGGTTAAGTTTCTTGTCGCTTTTCCAAGGTCTCTTAACTTCTTTGGGTTTAAGAAAGAGAAGAAGAATGTGGGGAACAGTGTATGATAGTAAAAATAAGCAGCCGCTTGATCCTGCATTGGTGCAATTAATAGACGCAAAAACTGGCAAAGTCGTGCAAGAGTCAATTACCGACCTTTATGGTAAGTTTGGTTTTTTGGATAAACCAGGAGAATATTTTATAGCTGCTTCTAAGACCCATTACAGTTTTCCGGCCAAAAATATTTTGGGTACCTCTGATGGTGTTTTTGCAGATTTATATTTTGGCTCGAAAGTAAGTTTGGTTAAAGGTCAGGAGTTATTGGTACCCAATATCCCTATGGATCCTTTGGAATACGACTGGAATCAGCAAGAAAAAAGTAAAATGCTAAAGTTTAATCCTCGTTTGGAGTATGCAGTCACTTTGCTTTTACAAACTTTTTTTTGGTTAGGATTGGCTGTTACAATTTTGTTAGCTGTAAAAGAAACTACGCCTTTTAATTTAAGTGTTGTGGGAGTTTATTTGCTCATGACTTTTTTGCGAAAGTTTATTCCGCACAGACATTTGTGGGGCAGAGTTTATTCCGAAAATGTAAATGTGGAAGGGCTTTTGTTAGAACTGTATCATCCCCAAATTCCGAGCGTTGTGCTTTCTCGAGGCCTGGCTTCTAAAGACGGTAAGTTTTTCTTAAAAGCAAAACCGGGTGAATATATGTGCAGAGTTAAACAAATAGAAGGGGAGACGGTTAAAATTTTGGTAAATACCCATGTTAAAATTGGAGCGGACGGGGTTGTAAACGATGAGATTAAAATTTAGTCAGTTTTTTACCCGAATGGGAGCTGTTTTTGAGTAAATGGCGGCTATGAACTTTTTGTTTGGGCCGTCTTTTAATTTCACGTTTTTTTGCTTTTGTGGGATGGTCGTCTAAAATTCTTTTTTGCATAAATTTGTGTTATAATATAGTATGATTTCTTTTAAAAATCTGTTCAAAATAAACATATGAAGAAAATCTTTTATACCTTGTTAGTCATCTTAATTATAACAGGTGGCTATTATTTATACAGTCAAAATTTTAAAAAAGTTAATGCGCCTATTACCCCTGAGCCGGTTTCGGAAAATTCTACAGAAGATCAAGGTGAAAAAGCTTTTGGTGCTACCGTCACATCTACAGAGTCTTCGGTAAAACCCAAGGAAAACAGCGCTTCGACAGCAGATTCTGCTCAGGGAACTTTTTCTAACGGAGAAGAAGCAAATGCTGGTAGCGACATACAAGTAGTAGAGGTTTTGTATGACGGTAAGAATTTTTCCCCTGTCAATATAGATATAAAAGTAAATGATTATGTATTTTTTAAAAACAATAGCAGTGTAGATTTCTGGCCAGCTTCTGCCAATCACCCTACTCACAGCCTTTACCCGGAATTCGATGCTAAAAAAGCTATTGCGCCTGGTAAAACTTTTAAGTTTCAGTTTACTAAAGCTGGATCGTGGGACGATCATGATCATTTAAACCCAGAGGCTATGGGCGTGGTGAATGTAAAATAAATATGAATTGGCAAACTTTCGGACATCAAAACACAAAAAGGATTTTGGAGCTACAGCTTAAGGCTCGGGTTTTTCCACACGCCTACTTTTTTTTAGGTGCCGAGGCTTTAGGAAAAAAAATGTTAGCCTATGAGTTCTCTAAGAAAATTTTAAATAGCCCCGAGGTTAGTAATCACTCTGACTTTCAGTTTTTTGACGCAAAAGATTCAGATATTGAGAAAGTAAGATTTTTTTTAGAAAAGCTTTCGTTTAAACCTTTTTTGGGTAACTATAAAGTTGCGGTTGTCGACAACGCGGAAAGTTTAAATACACAAAGCCAAAATGCAATATTAAAAACTTTAGAAGAACCGTCTTCAAGTACAATTATTTTTTTAATTTCTTCTCGTCCGCTTTTGTCTACAATTTCTTCCCGCTGTCAAGTTTTTAAATTTAATAGACTAAGTCAGAGACAAATGCTTTCGTTTGCAAAAGAAAAGGCTTTGAATGTAACCGAAGAAAAGTTGTCCAAAAGTTTTGGTTTGCCCGGAAAGTTGGTAAATATGGAGAGTGCTGAAGAGAGTTTTAGCTGGCAGGCAGTTAAAGCTATGCCTAAGGCTCAAAGGCTTTTGCAATTGCTTGATTTGAGCGACAAGGAAACCGAAGAATTAAAACGGCTTTTGGAAGATTTATTTAAACAGGAAGTTGTTGGTTTAAGAATGGCGCCCCAAAATTTTAAGTTAGTTTTAGCTTTGAAAGAAGCTTTCCAAAGCTTAGATAAAAATTTAAACAAAAAATTGATTCTTCAAAAATTGGCTTTGAGCTTTTAGTAAGCCTAAAGCCTTAAACGCTATGAAAAAAAATATTTTTTCGGCCGTCTGTATAATTTTTCTTTCTGCTTCTTGTAATCTTTTTGCTCAGCCGCAAGGAGCAGGGCTTTCTAAGACAGTAAACGGAGGAATGGATTGGGTGCTCATAAACAAGCAGGATGGCGGGAGCGGCAGTATGGCTGCTGCCAATATTTCTAAAATTGAATTTGACCCCAAAAACCCGGAAACAGTGTATGCCGGAAGTTATAACGGGGGAGTTTTTGCTTCCACAGACAGCGGGGATACATGGAAAAATATTCTAAACAAAATAAACGTTTACGATTTTAGTTTAAACTCCGGGAACTCTCAAATTATGTATGCCGCAGGTTCTTTTGGAGGAGTGGGCAAGGTTTTAAAGACCACAGACGGCGGTAAGTCTTGGGTACAAAAATATAGCGAAGCTGTGGAAAGTACTCCTGTTAGATCTATGGTTTTAAATCCATTAAACCAAAACCAGATTATTATAGGAACGGAGTCAGGAAGCGTAATAAAAAGCAATGATGGGGGAGAGAGTTGGCAATTTATTAAAAATTTTCAAAGCCGAATAGCGAGGGTTTACTGGACCGGAGCGGGAGTATACGTATTGGTTAGGGACCAGGGTTTGTATAAGGGCAGCGGGAATGCAGACGACTTTAAAATAATTACAACTGCTTTGAAGAGTGAAAGTTTGCTTGACCAGTTTTCCCAAAAGGGCGCGGTTGGAAGTTTTAACCAAGCATATATAGACCCCTTTAGTTCAAACCTTTTGTACGTAACTTCTGACAAGGGCTTGTTTAAGTCCGTGGACGGAGGGCAAAGTTGGAGCGCGGTCAAGCTTCCCGCTAAGCAAGAAAATTTAAATGCAAGACCTATTGTGGTTTCTCGGCAAAGTAGTAACGTAGTCTTGACCGCTATAGGTGCCACCGTGTATAAATCTACAGACGGGGGTTTAAGTTTCCAAACACAAGCTGTGCCATTTTCTGGCTCGTTTGTCAATTATTTACTTATAAACCCAAACCTTTCCCAAATAATATATGCCGGTGGGTATAATATAGAGTAGTTAATTTTAAACATAGAATTTAAGAATTAAGAAAACGAATTATGACAGATAGTATTATAAATTCTCATAAGCCAAATTTTGAAAAAGTTATGGAGCATTATGCTCATGAGCTTTCTTCGGTAAGAACTGGCAGGGCTAATCCAGCTTTGTTAAATACAGTTATGGTTGAAAGTTACGGAAGCAAAATGTCCATTGAGCATGTTGCGTCTGTAACAGTCAGCGATGCTCGTACCCTAACTATTTCTCCCTGGGACAAGGGGCAATTGCAAGCCATAGATAAAGCCATACAAATGGCTAATCTGGGTTTTAATCCGACTAACGATGGGCAAGTTTTACGCATAACTTTGCCGCCTTTAAATGAAGATAGAAGAAAAGAAATGGTAAAAGTTGTTGGTCAAATTGCAGAGAAAGCTAGAATAGGAATTCGAAATGTAAGAGAGGACGCTATAAAAGAAATGAAGCGCAATGAAGCTGATGGAAAAATTAGCAAAGACGATTTGGTTGGGGGACAGAGAAAGTTGCAGGACGTAGTAGACAAATACAATGAGGAAATTAAGAAACATGCCGATGCGAAGGAAAAGGAAGTTATGACAGTGTAGGTACACAGATAAAAAGATATCACTAATTCACAGATCGTATGCCACAAGATTTTATAAATTCTTTGACGCATAAAATTATTGGTTCTTTATTTGAGGCCTATAATGAGATCGGTTTTGGATATCAAGAAAAGCATTATTACAGAGGAGTTGGAATAAAGTTTAAAAAGAATAACTTGAATTACGTTTCGCAACTTTATTCAAATTTAACTGTCGATGGGCAAATAATTGGAAAGTATTTTGTTGATTTTTTGGTAGAAAATGAAATTGTTGTGGAAATAAAAGTAGCAAATGCAGTTTATCCTCAACATATAAAACAAGTTTTACATTATTTGAGAGATCATAAGCTCAAAGTTGGAATTATAGGTGTGTTTTCAAAATCTGGTGTTATTATTAAACGGGTTGCAAACTAGCGCATACAAATCTGTGAATTAGTGCAATCTATGATCGGTGTACAAAATGATTACAACTATTATTATTTTTATAGCAATTTTAGGACTTTTGGTTTTTGTGCATGAGCTTGGGCATTTTTTGGTGGCTAAAAAGAGCGGTATGGCGGTCCATGAGTTTGGGTTTGGTTTCCCGCCCAGGGTGGTGGGCCTGAAAAAAATAAACGGGAAGTGGAAATTGTTTTTTGGTAAAAATAGCGAGGCTGAAAATGGAGACGAAAATACAATTTACTCTATTAATCTTATCCCTTTGGGTGGTTTTGTTCGGATAATGGGCGAGAACAATGAGCACGCCGAAGATCCGAGAAGTTTTATCAACAAACCATTCTGGCCCAGGTTTTTAACTTTATTTGCCGGCGTAGCGATGAACTGGTTTTTGGCCGGTATTTTATTTTCTATTATTTTAATGGCGGGCTTTAAAGTACCGGCCGATGCTCCTCTGAATTTACCCAAAGGGTCTAAAGTTTCGGAAGCTAGAATTACGATTGCCAGAGTCTTGGAAAATAGCCCGGCAGCTAAAGCTGGCTTACAGAGAAACGATGTAGTTTTGTCGGTGGACGACAAAACTTATAAAACCGCAGCGGAGGTGCGTGAATATTTAATTTCAAACAAAGGTAATACTTTTTCTTTTAAAGTTTTAAGAGGCGGCGCGGAGAAGAATATTTCAGTTGAGTCTTTAAAAAACCCCGGTGAAAACCAAGGGCCCACGGGCATTTCTATAGACGACTTGAAAGATGTAAAAGTTTCGCCGCTTGGAGCGGTTTGGGGCGGTTTCGCTCAAACTTTTGCTTTTACAGCTGAAATTTTTAAAGGCTTGGGGCAGTTGTTTACTTCTAAAGAAGCTTTAAACCAAGTTGGCGGCCCGGTTAAGATAGGGCAGTTGGTAGGCGAAGTCAGGCACTATGGGATTTTACCCTTAACAGAATTTACCGCCTTTTTGTCCCTAAATTTGGCGGTGTTAAATGTTCTGCCTTTTCCGGCTTTGGACGGGGGAAGAATTTTGTTTTTATTTATAGAAAAGATTAGAGGCAAAAAAAATAATCAAACAGTGGAACAGTGGGCCAATGCGGCAGGATTTATTTTGCTGTTATTTTTAATGTTAATTGTAACACTTAAAGATTTAATAAAAGGCTAATATGTGGGAAAGAAACCGGGGATTACAACAGGAGGCGGAAAGTTATTTAAACAAGAAAGCAAACACCATTCCGAATGATGTTGAAAGTCCTTTGGAAGTGCCGGAAAAACCTAAAGATGAAAAACAGGAGAGTTACGAGTTAACTAAAGAGGAAGTGGGTTTGGCAAAAAAGTTAGCTACGCATAGAAACTTTTCGAGAAGTTTTTTTGGTCAGGAAGGACAGTTTGTCCTAGAAAATATAGTTCTGTCATCAAATGCAGAAAGTTTGATGCCAAGCGTTCAAGAAAATTATCGAAAATCATTTACGCTTCCAAATTATGTGCCGAAGCCACTTGGTGAGGTATATAAAGATGTTATAAATAGAATACGTTTTTTTGCTTTTTTAGAACAAAATCAGGAGCTGGTAATGAATGAACTTAAATTAGGCACGCAGCAGAAAATAATTTTTAAACATTGTTTTATTGAACGAAGGCCGAGGGTTGGGCTTAACGAGTACGACTTGTTTAGAAATGATTCATATAATTTTCTTTTAGACAAACATGAAAGAGTTAGGTTATTACTTGAGGAGTATTATAAAAAATTTAAATCTTAGTTCATAATTTATGAAGCAATCGCAATACTTTTTAAAAACCAGTAAAACTAAACCTTCAGAAGATGTTTCGGTAAACGCCATTTTTCTGGAACAGGCTGGTTTTGTGCAAAAAATAATGGCCGGAGTGTATGCGTATCTGCCTTTGGGTCAAAAAGTTTTGCAGAAAATTGAAAAAATTGTCAGACAAGAAATGGACGCCATAGGTGCTTCAGAAGTTTTTTTGCCTTCTCTCCACCCGAAAACGAACTGGGAAATCACAGGCAGGTGGCAGACTTTAGATGTGCTTTTTAAAATTAAATCCCAGCATTCTTACGAATATGCATTGGGTCCTACCCACGAGGAAATAGTTACCCCTTTGGCGCAGGAAGTCGTTCAAAGTTATAAAGATTTACCAGTAGCTGTTTACCAAATTCAAACAAAGTTCCGTGACGAAGCTCGCGCAAAAAGCGGTTTACTAAGAGGGCGTGAGTTCAGGATGAAAGATTTGTATAGTTTTCATGCTTCTAGTGAAGATTTGGCAAAATATTATGAGTCGGTAGCTGTGCCGGCGTATAGAAAAGTTTTTGAGCTTTTAGGCTTAGATGCTTTGTATACAGAAGCTTCCGGTGGTAGTTTTAGTAAGTACTCTCATGAATTTCAGGTAGAGATTCCGAGCGGCGAAGACACAATTTATGTCTGTGCCAAATGCGGGATGGCAAAAAATAAAGAAGTATTTTCTGAAGGCGTTGAATGTACAAATTGTGGTGTTACCACTTGGAGAGAGACTTCTGCTTCAGAAGTAGGAAATATTTTTAAATTGGAAACTAAATTTTCCGATAGTTTTAATTTGCATTTTACAGATAATGACGGGCAAAAAAAACCAGTAATTATGGGCTGTTATGGTATAGGCACTTCGAGGCTTATGGGTGTTATAGTGGAAAAATTCCACGACGAGAAGGGTATAATCTGGCCTGAGTCGGTGGCGCCTTTTAAAGTCCATCTTTTGTCGCTTAAAGGTGTGGAAAAACAGGCCGAGGAGCTATATAACACTTTATTAAACGCGGGGATTGAGGTATTATATGATGACAGAGATATAAGTGCGGGAGCAAAGTTCGCAGATTCTGACCTGATTGGTATTCCTTATAGGATTATTATATCTGCAAAAACTGTTGAGCAGGAAAGTGTGGAAATAAAAAAGAGAATTGAACAAGGTTCTAAGTTGGTAAAAATAGATAAAGTTCTGGAATATTTAAATTCCAAATAACAAAAATCAAATTACAAATAAATTAGAAATTCAAAATTTCGTATAAGTCGGAATTTGGATATTTGGGTATTATTTGAAATTTAAGATTTGATATTTGGAATTTTATTTTATGTTTGATTCATTTTACAAAAAATTCTCTAGCGATGTCGGTATAGATTTAGGCACAGCCAATACTTTGGTTTACGTAAAAGGCAAGGGCATAGTTATAAACGAGCCTAGTGTGGTAGCCATTAACCAGCGCACTAAGCAAATTTTGGCTATCGGCGACGAGGCGAGACGTATGGTTGGTAGAACGCCTCCTCACATAGTTGCAACCAGGCCTTTGGTAGACGGGGTGATATCGGACTTTGAAGTAACAGAAGCCATGCTCAGGTATTTTATAGACAAGGTTCATAACCAAACCTTTTCTTTTTTAAGACGTCCGCGCGTAGTAATCGGAATCCCGTCCGGAGTTACCGAGGTTGAGAAGAGAGCGGTAATAGACGCGGCAGTTAACGCTGGTGCGGCTCGCGCTTACTTAATAGAAGAGCCTATGGCAGCTGCTATAGGTAGTCGTTTGCCAGTGCAAGACCCAACCGGCAGCATGATTGTGGATATTGGCGGAGGAACTGCGGAGATTGCTGTAATTTCTTTGGGAGGTATTGTAATTTCTAAAAGCATTCGCGTGGCTGGAGACGAAATGAATGAAAATATTATTCAGTATGCCAGAGACAAGTTTAATTTGTTAATTGGCGTTAGGACGGCGGAAGAAATAAAAATTAGAATCGGATCTGCTTATCCTTTAGAGCAGGCTTTAACTATGGAAGTAAGGGGAAGAGATTTGTTAACGGGCTTGCCAAAAGCTGTGGTTATGACGGATACTCAGGCCAGGGAAGCTTTGTCGCACAGTTTAAAAATTATTGTTAACAACATTAAAGCTGTTATTGAAGGTATACCGCCGGAGCTTATTGCTGACATTATGCACAGGGGTATGATTTTGGCTGGTGGCGGAGCGCTTTTAAGAGGTTTGGACAGGCTTATGCACGAAGCTACCGACATGCCAGTTTCGGTCGCTGAGGATCCTTTAACTTGTGTAGCGAGAGGTGCGGGCGTTGTGGTGGAAAGTCTGGAGACCTTAAAAGATGTTTTGTTGCCCACGGAGTTTGGTAATGTCCCCCGTTAAGCTACAAAAGTACTAAACCGCAGGATGACCTTGCGGACACGAAAATACTAAATTAGTTTTTCGTACTTTAGTATCTTTTCGTATTTTAGTAGACCTATGAAGTTTATTTACACTAAAGCATTTGCCATATTTTTTACTTGCCTTGCGATTTTGGCTTTTTTAATGTTTTTAAATAGTAAAGGCGCATTGGGTCAAATTCAAAAGTTTTTTTTGAAAATGCCGGGGCCGGCAGTAAAGGCGGGGGCTTATGTTACAGGTTCGGTAAAAAATTTCTTTTCGGTCATTTATAATTTAAAACAGTTATCGAACGAAAATATAGACCTAAAAAGCCGTGTAGTTGAGTTGGAAACTTATTTGGCTGAGGCGGAAAGTGGTATAAGGGATAATGAGATTTTACGAAAAGAATTAGGTTTTAAAAAAACTACAAAGTTAAATTTGGTACCTTGTGAAGTTATGTCTTCGAACGCACTAAATTTAACCGACACGTTGGTTTTAAACTGTGGAAGCAATGAAGGTGTTATGGAGGGCCAAGTTGTTATGGCACAGGGGCATGTGGTGGGAAAAATTATTTACGTAAACAAAACTACTTCGACGGCTGTATTGGCCACATCTTCTAAATTCTTAGTCGATGCGCGTATAAGCAAAACAGGACAAAGCTCGGTGGTCGAAGGTTCTTTTGGTTCGGGTCTGTTGTTAAACCAAATCCCGCAATCCGCAGCCTTAGAAAAGGGCTGGCTTATAGTCACCGCGGGTATAAATTCTCAGATCCCGAAAGACTTACTAATAGGCGAAGTGGGGGAGGTTGTGTCTACGCCTAATGATCTGTTTAAAAAAGCGAGCCTTTTAACCCCGGTAGATTTTAGTAATTTGCAGTTTGTCTATGTAGCTCAGTAAAGTTTTTAAGAAAAAGAAACAGCAAAAAATATGTATAAGAATTTGGGTTATCTGGTTTGTTCCTATATTTTCTTTGCACTTGACGAAGGTTTTTTCAAAAATTTTCCTTTTTTTGGAGTTTTGCCAAACCTACTTTTGTTGTTGGTTATATATATGGCCGTAGAGGACGAAGGTAACTTTTTTTTAGGGTTGGCTTTTTTTTCAGGACTGATTTTAGATTTTGCTACACAGGTTTTTCTGGGAAGTTTTGCGGTTTCTTTTTTTCTCTTGGCTTTGGGTTTAAGGCAAATAAGTCAAAATATAATAACTTTGGAGAGAAATTGGAAATTTTTGCCCCTCATGCTTTTATTGTCTCAGTCTGCAGTATACCTGTGGTTGTTCTTGTTTAATGGTCTGGTTTATAAATTTGGTCATGCTCGAGTGTTTTTTGAAGCTAAAGATTTGTTTAACAAGTTTGGGTATGAACTGCTTTATAATTTAGTCTTGATGTATCCTGTTTGGAAGTTTTTGGAAATACCAAAAATTTTACAATTAAAATTTTCGGGTCGCGTAAAATAATGAAAGATCCTTTTGCCATTAGCACAACTTTAGATTCCAAGTCTAAAAAAGAGTTGGATTGGGATGAGTCGGCTTTAGACTCTCAAGTCGAACTGGAAGACGTACACGACTCAGAGCGTTCTTCGGGACGGTTTTACTTTGCTCGGCTTTTTTTACTTGTCATGCTTTTTACATTGGGCAGCAGGCTTTTTTACTTGCAGGTAGTAAGGGGTAGTTATTTTCAGGCTTTGGCGGAAAATAACCGCATACGCAGTCAGGTTATAAGAGCTCCGAGGGGTTTAATTTTAGACCGATATTCTAAACCACTTTTAGAAAATATTGCCGGATTTAATTTGGTGGCAGTGCCTTTCGATTTGCCAAAAAATGGGTTAAAAGAGCAAGTGCAAAAATTGGGCGAGCTTTTAAAGCTGGATTCGGAAGAGATTTATAAAAAGACCGAAAGCTTAGACAAAAGATCTATCGTGCCTTTTGTAATTTCGCAAGATTTGTCCTTAGAGACTTCTATTTTATTTCAAACGCGCGCCTCCGAGTTTGTCGGCTTTTCTATTGAACAAACACCTATAAGGCATTATTTTCAACCTGAAAAATTTTCTGCTCTTATGGGTTATACAGGTTTAGCAGATGAAAAGGATTTGGTGAAATTTAATTTAAGCGATGTGGAAGCTGGTTCGCAGGTAGGTAAACAGGGTTTAGAAGTAAATTATGAAAATTATTTGCGAGGTGTTTCTGGTGAGAATCAGGTTGAGATAGATTCGACAGGTAAAATTTTAAATGTTTTAGGAGAGAAGCCGAGTCAGCCGGGCAATTCTTTAGTTTTGAATATTGATCAAGAATTGCAAACTGAAATTTATAACGAATTTACAAAAAACGGTACTGTGCCAGCGCGCGGAGCTGTGGTTGCTTTGAACCCTAAAACCGGGGAAGTGTTGGCATTGCTTTCGCTGCCGGGTTTTGATAATAATTTGTTTGCTCATGGTATAAGTAGGCAGGATTATGAAAAATTGATAAATGATCCAAAAAAACCTTTTCTAAACCGCGCCATTTCTGGCCAATATCCGCCTGGTTCAACTGTAAAGCCTATGGTTGCTGCCGCAGCTTTAAGCGAGGGGCTTGTAAATGAAGATACGGTAATTGTGGACAAAGGTCTTTTGGTCATACCAAATCAGTATGATCCGAGTATTTCCTATAATTTCGTTGGCTGGAAATTAACAGGTTTAGGGCCAATGAATGTTAAGAGCGCCATTGCTCAGAGCTCGGATATTTATTTTTATATTGTGACGGGCGGGCATCCTAGTTCTAAGATCG
>CAZGAF010000008.1:18484-22778 GCA_964523855.1 uncultured Candidatus Saccharibacteria bacterium
TGGGCATTTTAAAACTTGCTGATTACTATAGAAAGTTTAGTGTGGGAAAAACTACGGGTATAGATTTACCAGGTGAAAAACCTGGTGTTGTTGCTGACCCCGCATGGAAAGCGAAAGCTTTTGCTAACGATGCGGTTATGAAAAAATGGTATTTGGGCGATACGTATCATGTTGGTATTGGTCAGGGCGATATGTTGACTACGCCTTTACAGGTAGCAATGTGGACTTCGATTTTGGCAAATAATGGAGTTGGTATGAAGCCAAAAATTTTGCAAAGTGTAAAGACGCCCGAAGGTGTGGAAATTTATAAAAACAAACCTGAGGTTTTGGTAGAAAAATTTTTGTCAGATGAAGTTTTGAAAATTGTACAAATGGGTATGCGCGAAACAGTGCTTTCCGGTTCGGGGCGGCAACTTTTGAGTTTGCCCATAACCTCGGCAGGAAAAACCGGCACTTCCCAGTTTGACGGTTCAGATCCCAAAAAAACTCATGCCTGGTTTACAGCTTACGCACCTTTTGAAAACCCTGAGATTGTTATTACGGTGCTTGTGGAAGCGGGCGGGGAAGGCCATGCGGCAGCTGTACCTGTTGCTAAACATGCTCTAGAGTGGTGGGCTAAAAACCGAATGGGTAAATGACATTTTTCCAAAAAAATGCCATACTGCTTATATATTTTTTAAGAAATGGTGGCCAAAATATTAAACGGAAAGAAAATTGCTGAAAAAATAACCCGGCAAATAAAAACTGAAGTTTCAAAGCTTCCGTTCAAGCCGGTTTTTTGTGACGTTTTGGTGGGTAATAACTTAGCTTCGAGGCAGTATGTAAACATGAAAGCTAGAGAAGCTGTGTCCGTGGGTATGGTTTTTCATCGGGCAGAATTTAATGAAAATATTAAAACTTCAGCACTAGTGGGGGAAATAAAAAAGCTAAACCGCCTGCCAAATATGTGCGGTTTAATAGTTCAGTTGCCGTTGCCTAAAAACGTAGACTCAAAGAAAATATTGGATGCTATCGAGCCTTCTATAGATGTGGATGCTACAGGCAAGATTAATACTAAAAAGTTTTATGAAAACTATGCACATGGTATTTTTTTTCCGACGGCAGCTGCCATAATGGAAATGTTGAAACAATTTGGGAAAAGTTTAAGTAAAAAGAAGTTTTTGGTGTTGGGTCAAGGTCAGTTAGTGGGGCTTCCTGTAACTCATTTGCTCAGAACTCAGGGCTATGAAGTTAGTGTGGCTCGAAGTACTACGGCAAATACCTCAGAACTTTTAAAAAATGCAGATGTGGTTATTTCGGCTGTGGGCAAACCAAAGTTTTTAAAAGGTTCAGACTTAAAGAAAGGTTCTATAATAATAGATGCGGGGACGGCAGAAAGTAATGGCGGGGTAGCGGGAGATGTGGATTATGAGTCTGTAAAAAAAGTCGCCAGTCATATTTCTCCAGTGCCGGGCGGAGTAGGTCCGGTAACCGTCGCCATGCTTTTAAAAAATGTTTTGCAGGTAGCAAAAAATAAAATTCTTTAATGCGAGAAATTAAAATAAAAACAAAAGTTAGTCAAAAAATTACTTTTGGGCTGATTCGAATTTTCACCCAGTTTTTTTGTTTCATTGCCTTAAGAAGGCCAAGGAAATTTTGGGGGGTAGTTTATGACAGCGTGACCAAGCAGCCGCTGGACCCGGTTATAGTCAAACTAAGTTATGCCAGCGGAGAACCGGCCCAGACTTGTGTTACAGACCTCGAAGGGCGGTACGGCTTTTTGGCTAAGCCGGGTAAATTTAAGATTTTTGCTAAAAAAAGCAATTATGCTTTTCCCTCCACCATAATTCGAAAAGATCATGATGGAATTTTTACCGATGTGTACAAAGGGGAATTTTTCCAACTGTTTAACGAGTCAGAAGTGGTGGCGCCAAACATACCTATGGATCCAGTTTCGTTTGATTGGAACCAAAAGGCAAAAATGTCTATAGTCAGGAAGTACCCTTTTTATAAACTTTTAGTCAGAAGACTTTTGTCGGTACTATTTTGGTTTGGCTTAGTGTTTGTGAGTTTATTGTTTTTTATTGACTTGTACTTCAAACCAGTGGGCGATTTGTTGTATAAGACAAGTTTTATACTTTTACTCCTTTATATATTTGTTTTACTTTTTAATCTATATTTGCCGGACTTGAGGTTGTGGGGCAGAGTTCTGATGGGTAAGAGAGAGGTTGTTAAGGGCGCGAGTGTGGAGTTGATTAACCCTTTGTTGCCAACTATTGGACTTGCAAAAGCTGTAACCGGAGAAGACGGCAGGTTTTTGCTCAGGGCTAACCCCGGTACTTATATTTTACGGCTAAGGCTGGATGATTTGGTTGGCGAAACACCTGTTACAGTTTGGGGCGAAGGAGTGTGTAATTTAGACTTAAAAGTTTCTGTGGATAAGTAAAATAGTCGAAGTAGCCTATAATTTAAGTACGGGTAATTTTAATTTGGAAGTTTTAAATTTATGGAAAATTCAAGCAAGAAAGTTTTGGTTGTGGAAGATGACACTTCGCTTTTAAACATGCTGACAGATAAATTGTCGCTACTTGGCTTCCATGCTTTAAAGGCTGATGACGGGCGTAAGGCTATAGACATTGTTCTAAGAGAACAGCCGGATTTAATATTTTTAGATCTGCTTATTCCGGAAGTTGACGGTTATCAAGTTTTACAGACAGTTAGAAGCCATGGAGACCCAAAAGTTTCCTCAACTCCGGTTATTGTTTTAAGTAACTTGTGGAGCGATAAAGATATACTGAGAGCCAAGTCCTTAAGGGTTAGCGAGTATTATGTAAAAGCTCAAACAGATTTGGAAGAGGTGTTTAAAAGGGCTCAAATATTACTGGGTAAAACTGTGTAAAAGGGTGTGTTTGTTACTGAATTGCCAAACTTGACATAATACCTCAGATGTATTAAAATGAGTTTAAATAAAGGCCTTTTAGCGAGGCCTTTTAAAAAAGGTAAAAATATGATCAAATTTTTTGTAGAAGTTAAGAACGAGTTGGTAAAGGTAGTTTGGCCAACTAAGACTCAAACTTTGCAGTATACTTTAGTCGTTATAGTTTTTAGTTTAGTTGTCTCCTTAATACTGGCTGCTTTTGACTTCGGTCTCTTTAGACTTTTTGAAAAGATAGTTTAATTTTTTCTTATGTTGCCCCCAGGACACATTGCGGCTGGATATTTAACCGCTGTAGTAGTTGTAAAATTTGTTTATCCAACCGCCAATAGCAGTTTAGTAAATGAATTTTTATTGTGGGGAATGTTGTTTGGTTTTTTGCCGGACTTAGATAACTTTTTTGCCTTCTATAAGATGAAGTCTTGGTGGTACAAAAAAGGTGTGGACGGTGGTATGCATAGGAAATTTTACAGTCATGTTCCGCTGCTCTGGCTTTTAGCAGGAATTATTTTGTACTTTGGTGTTTCGAGTTTGTACTGGAAGACGGTTGTAGTGCTTATGGTGACAGGATCTTTTAGTCACTTTATTTTAGACAGCATAGAGTACGGAGTTAAATGGTTGTGGCCCTTTTCCGACAAGTTGTATGCTTTAAAAAATGCAGGTGTGAATGCTGAAATACCCGCCAATGGATTTTTTAATTTCTGGTTCAGTTTCTTAAAGTTATACAAAACCCGTTTAACGTTCTATTTGGAAGTAGTTGTTATTTGTTTAGCTATATTGGTCTTTATAAATTTTAAATTTTAAAACTTTAATTTTATTCTATGTCTAGGCAACAAGTTACCGGCGAAAAACATTGGTACGTTCTTCATACTTATTCTGGTTATGAAGATAGCGTAGCATTTAACTTAAAGCAACGTATTGAGTCTTTGAATATGCAGGACTCTATTTTTGACGTGATGGTGCCAAAAGAGAAGAAAATTAAAATCTCCGGCGGTAAAAGAGTTACTGTAGAGGAAAAAATTTTCCCGGGTTATGTTTTAGTAAGTATGATAGTAACAGACGACTCGTGGTATGTGGTAAGAAACACACCTAACGTAACAGGTTTCGTGGGTAGCGGAACTATACCAACCCCGATTGCCATAGAAGAATGGGATTATTTACAGAAGCGTATGGGTACTGACGCGCCTAAATTTAAAGTTGATTTTCAGGTTGGAGAACTGGTTCGTATTACCGATGGTCCGTTTAAAGATTATGAAGGTAAGGTGGGGAATGTAGACGAGGCTCACGGTAAGATTAAAGTCATGGTAACTATTTTTGGCCGCGAAACCCCAGTTGAGCTCGACTTCTTGCAGGTTCGAAAGAGTTAATAACACGAATTTT
>CAZGAF010000008.1:22801-29524 GCA_964523855.1 uncultured Candidatus Saccharibacteria bacterium
ACACTACAGATGCCCTAAGTCAAAAACTTGGGTGTCTGTAGTGAAATAAAAATAATTTTATTTTTTGTTTATACTTCGCGCTTCTCGAAGTATGAGTTTCGGATAAAATTAACTAAGCATTAATTATCAAATACCAAATATCAAATAAATTCCAATACTCAAATTCAAAGTATTAAAATTTGAAAATTGAGATTTCTAATTTGTTTGAGTTTTGTTTTTTGTGATTTGTAATTTGTTCATTTATGGCTAAAAAAGTAAAAGCAGAGCTTAAGCTGACTTTGCAAGCTGGAAAAGCAACCCCAGCGCCGCCAGTTGGTACAGCCCTTGGGCCCCACGGCGTAAATATTGCTCAATTCGTAAAAGAGTTTAATGACCGCACTGCTCCTATGGGAGACCTTATGATCCCAGCTGTGCTGACTATATTTGAAGACAGGAGTTTTACCTTTATTTTAAAAACTCCTCCGGCTTCTAACTTAATTATGAAAGCAATAGGCTTGCCTAAAGGTAGCAGTAACCCGCTTTCTAACAAAGTTGGCAAAATTACCAAAAAGCAAGTAAGGGAAATAGCTGAGAAAAAGATGCCTGACTTAAACGCAGCATCTTTGGAAGCAGCTGAAAGAATTATTGCCGGCACCGCCCGCAGCATGGGCGTGGAAGTTATTGAGTAAATAATTTTAATACACAGATCATAGATTTCACTGATTCACAGATTGCTAATTGGTGTATTAGTGGGATCTGTGATCTGTGTAAAATATAAAAAAATGTCTCTAAAAAAAGCTTATCTCTATTTGGTCTCGGTTATTTCTTTGGTCATTTGGGTGATTGGAGCTATTATTTTAGTTAATTTGGCTCTAAAGGCTTGGGTGTTTACTAAAGCGGACAAAGATTTTTATTATGCCGGACCTTGTGTGTCCAGGTATAATTCTGACGGCACTACCATGCCATGCAGTAATGAAGAAGAAGAAAAGCAAAGAGTTGCAACTGAAGAAAATAGAGCAGCTCAAAAACAGCGCGATGCTTCTCAGGCATTGGCTATGATACTTATTGCCGGACCGGTATGGTACGGACATTGGAGAATGGCAAAGAGAGAAGCGTAGAACGTGCAGCGCGTAACATGTAACAAGTGACAATATATAATTATTAACGTGGGACCAAACGAAATGTAAGATGTAAAATTTATGATATAAGATTTAAGGCAAATGCATTTGTATCTTACTTCTTATATCCTAAATCTTATATTTTGATTGGGCTATGACCACGGTCTGCCTAACATAGATTACGGCGAGACAAGAAAGAAACAATTTTATGGCAAAGATTGCCAAAAGAATAAAAGCTAACTTAGAGTTGGTAGACAAGAATAAGGTTTATACCCCAGAAGAAGCAATTGAACTCGTAAAGAAAACTGCTAACACCAAGTTTGTTGGTAGCGTAGAAGTTCATGTTCGCACTAAAATAGACCCAAAGAAGACTGACCAAGCTGTTCGCGGAACTGTAAGTTTGCCGAACGGCACTGGTAAGTCCAAAAAGGTTGCGGCTTTTGTAACTGAAGGAAAAGAAAAAGAAGCGAGAGAAGCGGGTGCTGAATTAGTTGGCGGCGAAGATCTTATAAAGAAAATAAAGGAAACCGGTAAGGTTGACTTTGAAGTTGCTATTGCTGAACCGGCTATGATGCCTAAGCTTGCTATGGTAGCTAAAATTTTGGGTCCAAAGGGTGTTATGCCTAACCCAAAAACCGGAACCGTAGGCGAGAATATAGGCCAAATGGTTAAGGAAATTGCCGGCGGTAAAGTAAACTTTAAAAACGACGATTCTGCCAATATTCACCAGATTATCGGTAAAAGCAATTTCGATAGCGCAAAGCTCTTGGAAAACTTGAAAGCTTTCTATAACGCAGTTTTGGCTGCTAAGCCTAGCGCTGTTAAGGGTCAGTACTTGTCCGGCATTTCCATAAATGCCACCATGGGTCCTGGTATAAGAGTAAAAATGTAGAATACTAGTGAGGAGTGAGTAGTGGAAAGTGTTTAGTGGATAGTGGGTAGTTAATAAAGGTCACCTTTGCAATTGCAAGGTGACCTTTGTGTTTGTATACAGACTAAAATATTTTTGTTATATTTTTATATATTAAGTATTTATTTTAAAAAATATGTCACAACTTACTCCAGAACAAAGAGCTGAATTTGAAAAGTATTTAAAAACCAATGAAGGTAAGCCGTACACTGACGAAACGTTAAAAGGCGTGGTGACGGACGATATAGCGGAAAAGGAAGAAAGTTTGGCTAGACGCGAAGGTTGGGATAGGAACTATAACCATGAGCCTGCGAAAATAGAAAAACGTTTTACAAGAGAAGAGTAGGTGCTAAAAACACTTCCCGAAAGGGAGTGTTTTTTTGACTAGAAAATTTTTTTATAGTAGTATTTTTCTTCAAGCACAAATAAGGAGGGTATGAAATGGTTGGTGACAAGTTGAGCGACGCGGCTTTGGCAAGAGGACGGTATTTTGCCAACATGTTTGGCTATACCAATGGCGCAAAAAGCGCAATTTTTGTTCCTGAATCTGGACGCCCTTTTTTCAAGTTGAGGGCGGACTACCAAAATGGTTTTATTGAGCCATTAAGTAAACGAATGGCAAACTGGAATGCTGAGTATTTCGACGACCAGCACTGGGTATTGAAACCAATGGTAGGTTGTGGTTATACGGAGTACGAGCTTATTTCGCTTAGCCCTCAGACTGACGATGCCTTTTTAAGTTTCGTCGAATACATGATAAGAGAGTTTCCTTACTAGCGCTTGCATCGCCAAGAATTTTTTAGACTTTAATTAACCTTAAGGTCTTTTTATTTTGTAAAAATTATCGTTGACGGGGGAGGGGTTTTGTAGTACAATTTTCTGTTCGAATAAAAACAAGGAGGGTTGTCTATGGACCCGCAGAAGCAGCGTCTCGACGCTGTAGTTGAGAAGTTGCAAAGCATTTTTGGAACCCAGCAAGACGGGAAGCCGTGCTTCCAAATTGTCCAGTTTGAAGAGGCGAGTGAAAGAAAGTATCTCTGTCATTTCTCCTTGGAAAACTTTGCGGGAGATCCTTTAGGTCTTTTGCATTACATTACAGAATGGAATGCGCGGAATCGCACGGAAAGGCATAAATGTTGGGGTTACGTCCACGAAGATGGGGATATGTCCGTGTACAACCTCCGTCCCTGGAAACCCGACAGTCCGGTTAAGTTGGACGATGTTGTCGATTTTTTGTCCTTCCTGGTGAGCAGTTACCAGGACTTTGTGGCTAAATCTGCAGAAGCTTAAGACTTAAAAACTTTTAAGTCTTTTTATTTTGGTAAAATAAAAAAGCCGAAAACAGTGGGTTGTTTTGTTATCGGCGTAATGTGTTGGGGTGGTCAAGTTTTGACATGGTCATAAAGAAGCCTATGAAAACTGCCATGGTGTCGCCCGGTGGTTTCGTGGTTTCTAGTTTTAATACAGAGGGATTTCTGCACGAAGCGCCCCTCCACGAGAACTTGGTGCTGTGCTCTGACTCATTCCATGCCGCCAAGAGGCTCATTAAGGCTTCCTGTTGGGGCTTGTCTTCGACAAACATAATTAGCTCCACAGTGCTTCGCTGAGCCAGGTTGGTTACTTCCAGGCCAGCAGAACACAGCGCTCTTTTTAGCATTATCAAGTACAGCTCTCGAAGGTCGGTACTCATTTTCCTCCTCAAATTCGGACACAAAATTGTCTCATATTTTTAGGTTTGTGTAAAGGCTATTTAAACTGTAAAATATTGGTCAAAATGAATTTAAAGTATTAGAATGAATGTATATACAAAAAGTTATGCCGGAATTTTTTTATAGCCAAAATAATTATCTTCTAGAACAGGAGGAAAAGTATAAACGTTTTTTTGTTTCCAACTTGCTTAAGGCTTTTGGAGTTTTTTTGTTTGGAGCAATTGTTTTGTATATAGTTATAAATTCTAACTTAAGTTTAGACATTAAGCTTTGGGTGTTTATACTAACCTCGGCCATTGCTGTTACGGCGGGAAGTATTTTTTTGTATTTATACAGTCAAAACGAAATTAAATGGATAAAATACAAATCGGGCATAAGCGGGGAGTCTAGGGTTTATGAAGAGTTGTCTAAATTGCCCGCCCATTATAAAGTTTTTTGTGGCGGTAAGTTAAAGTACGGAGATTTAGATTTTGGTGTGCTAAAGGGAGAGGTATTTTTTAACCTAGAAGTAAAGAATCATAAAGGCAGAATAAGTTTTAATGGGGCTGGGCTTTTAAAAAACGGAAAGCCTTTTTGGGAAACAGATCCTTTAAAAGAAGTTATAAGAAATGAAAAATATTTAAGCGAAAAGTTTCGTAACCAAAGGAAGGTTAGAACAATAGTGTCGGTAGTTGTGTTTGCCAATAAAAAAGCTTGGGTGCAAGATTTTAAAATCGGACCTAACTTGTATGTGGTTCATGTAAGCAGTCTCTTAAAATTCCTTGAGAATTTTTAGTAATTTTGGTTCGGAATTTAAGTCAAAAAAACGGGTTACTAAAAAATATGGGTATTTTTGTAAAAAGCAAAAATATATAGTAATATTAAGCATAAATTACAAATAAATATTTATTTATGATACTTTCAGACACAGACATAAAAAAGGCCCTAAAAAGCGGTAAAATTACCATAGACCCCATGTTTCCTAATTCCTTGCAGCCGGCAAGCGTAGATTTGCACTTAGGCGCGGATTTTTTGGTGTTTTCCACAGATTCTCATACGTGCATAGACCCGAAAATGCCCTTAGATGACATGATGAAGGAAGTTAAAATAGACGAAAAAAAACAGTTTATTTTGCACCCAGGACAA
This sequence comes from uncultured Candidatus Saccharibacteria bacterium, assembly GCA_964523855.1. Lineage (GTDB taxonomy): Bacteria > Patescibacteriota > Doudnabacteria > UBA920 > UBA920 > JAEUSF01. The sequence goes on from CAZGAF010000008.1 coordinate 27,643, forward strand.
TTTGCTTTGGGCATGACTTACGAGGTGGTCGGAGTGGCGGATGACATGGTTGGGCGTTTGGAAGGTAAGTCTTCTCTAGGGCGTATAGGAATAATAATTCACGCAACGGCTGGTTATTTAGACCCGGGCAACAAACTTAAAATGACTTTAGAGCTTTCCAATATATCGAACTTGCCGGTTAAGCTTTACTATAAAATGCCAATTGCGCAAATGTCATTTACTCCGCTTTCTTCTCCAGCTGAAAACGCTTATGGTAAAACCAAGTTGAATTCTAAATACTACGGCGCCATGAAACCTCAGGCTAGTCAGTATTATAAAAATTTCCAAAAAAATAATCAGTGGATGAAATTTAAGTAAATTCGCGGATACGCGGATAAAAGGATTTTACAGACCAAAAATGCAGTATCTTAGTATCCGTGAAATCTGTGCGTCTGTGTATATATGAAAGTTAAAATTACTCGCCTAGACAAAAGTATAGAATTGCCAAAATACCATACCAAGGAGTCTGCGGCTTTTGACTTTTCCGCAAGTCAAGATGTGGTTGTTCCGCCTCGCTCCTTAGCTAAAGTACCCACTGGTCTTATAATAGAAGCGCCTGAAGGGCACTTTTTGTTAATTACAGCGCGCAGTAGTTTAGCAACCAAAAAAGGGTTAATGTTGAGTAACGGTGTTGGAACAATAGACAGGGATTACAGCGGGCCGGAAGACGAAATTAAAATCTCGATATACAATTTTACAGACCAAGAGGTTAAGGTTGAAAAAGGGGAACGATTGGCGCAAGGTTTATTTTTAAGAGTTGAACAGGCTAGTTGGAACGAGGTAGAAAAAATACGGGAAGTGAGTCGGGGAGGCTATGGGACTACCGGAGGCTACAAATAGAATTTCGAATTACAAATGTCAAATACCAAAAACATACTAGGGCTAGTGGGAGAAAAGTTTGCCGGCAAAGATGTAGTGGCGAATTATTTAGTGAAAACTTACAATGCTGAGCATGTTAGGTTTAGTCATATATTTGATGAAATTTTGAACATTCTAAAAATTCCGGTTTCTCGGGCAAATGAAATTGCTATTGGAAATGGTATAAGAAGCGTATTTGGCGAAGGGGTGTTTGTGCCGGCGGTGGTAAATAGGGTTCAGGCTTCTAAAGCTTCTTTGGTGGTGGTAAATGGAATTCGTCTGCCGGAAGAGTACACAGCTTTAAAAGCATTGGGTGCAAAGTTTGTGTATATACACGCACCGGCCATTTTACGTTTTGAAAGGTACGGTTTGAGAAAAGAGAAGACAGACGACGGAGTAATGGACTATGAAAATTTTATGGCTTTGGAAAAAACCCATACGGAAGAATTTATAAAAGGTCTTGGAGAAAAAGCGGATTACAATATTGAAAACGCAGGTAGTTTGGAAGATTTGTATGGTAAAATTAAAGCAATTTTACAGAATTAAGTAGTAAGTATTAAGACAAAGGGTTTTCTATCTTACTTCATAATTCGTAATTCTTATTTCAAATTTATGCTTGGTTTTGGAAAAAAGAAAAAAGAAGAAGTGGTGCAGAGAGGTAGGTTTGTTGTTATAGACGGAACTGACGGAAGTGGAAAAGGCACGCAAACAAAAATGCTTATAGAAACCTTAAAGCAAGAAGGTTTTGACGTGGAAGTTTTAGACTTTCCTCAGTACGGTCAAAAAAGCGCAGGTATGGTGGAGGAATATTTAAACGGGAAATACGGACAGGTAAACCCTAAGGCTGCAAGTATTTTTTACGCTATAGACAGGTTTGACGCAAGTTTTAAACTAAGGGAGTGGTTAAAGTTGGGTAAAGTGGTTGTTTCTAACCGTTATGTTACCGCAAGTGCCGGACACCAAGGGGGAAAGATTTCCGACCGAG
>CAZGAF010000009.1:0-15649 GCA_964523855.1 uncultured Candidatus Saccharibacteria bacterium
TAAACAGATCTGAAAGCGGACAAATATAGAGTGGGTGGTCTGTTTTTATTGGCGTGTGCTATGAGTTTGTGATTATCGGGTTTATATGAAAATAATTTTTACAAAAGATAGTCCGGGTAACGGGAAAAAAGGTGAAATAAAGGAAGTAAGCGAAGGTTACGCAAAAAACTTTTTAATTGCTAAAGGCTTTGCCCAAATTGCTACCCCTCAAATAATTGCTAAGGTAGAAAAAGAAAAAAAAGAGGCGCGTGCTAAAACAGATAGGGAAACTGAGCGCTTAAATAATTTAAAAAAGGATTTAGAAAAAAGACTTTTTGTTTTAAAAGTAAAAGTAGGGGAGCAGGGGCAAGTATTTGGCGGAGTGCATGAAAAGGATGTCGCTAAAAGTATTTCTGAAAAGTTGAATGTTGCTATAGAAAAAAACCAGGTTCAAATAACTTCAGCTATAAAGTCTTTGGGCGAGCATAAGGTGATTGTAAATTTGGGCGGCAGTGTGAAGGCTCTAGTAAAAATAAAAGTAGAAAGTCTTTAATTTTAAAAGGAAGGCGCAGAAGAATGGACTCATTTGTTCCATACAATCAAATAGAATATCCAAAGTCCAGCCTGAATAGTTTACTGCTTATTTTAATAGCGACTCTGTTTGCAAGTGGAGCAGCCTTGATTGTTTTAAGGCAAATTGACACCTACCATAGAGATCAGCTGTATTTAGCTCAAGAGGCTTCCTTACCAACTCACAAAGCCCCTTCCTTGTTTAATAAAAGTTTGTCTTCCGAAGCTTTTGCTCAAGAAGCTGGGGTGGATATTTCTACTTGGACTTTGTACGAGATTAAAGAATTTAATTTCAGTTTTAGCTGCCCGAATAATTGGCGGTATGAGAGTTTTAAGGATGCTGCCTCGCAAACTGAAAGTGCATTTTATTGCAGTAAAGGGGAGACTAAATTTGGGGTTTTGCCACTTGGTGGATTCGCTTACAATCAGCCGGTAGAAAGGCCTAAAGTTGGCAGCGGGGTTATGGGCGAGAAGGAGGCGGTTAGAATCTCTTGGTATGATTGGAATGAACAGAATCCTCATAGAACTTTAGAGTTTTATAAGTTTATATCGGCCCCAGAGTTTTGGAAGCCGTGTTTGAACCAAGTAAATATATTTTCTAGCAGTGATAACTGTAACCGCATAGAAATAGTTGCAGAAACAGAGTTGGAATATTTGGAGGCAAAAGACATTTTATCAACATTTAAATTTTTAAAATAATTTTAACAATCCGCAATACCGTAATTTTTACGGGTTAGTGATTACAGATAAACATATGGCATTGAAAAGAAGTAAGGCAGTAAAAAATAAAAAAGCGAAAGACTCTCTTAAAACAAAATTTATTTTTATTTCCGGCGGGGTTATTTCCGGTATTGGCAAAGGTATTACCTCGGCCTCCATTGGAGCCATATTGAAGTCAAAAGGCTATAAGGTTAGTGCGGTAAAGGTAGATATGTATTTAAACCAGGACGCAGGAACCATAAGGCCTCAGGAGCACGGTGAGGTTTTTGTTACGGTAGATGGCATAGAAACCGACCAGGATTTGGGACACTATGAGCGGTTTATTGGTGAACCTATAAAGCGACATAATTATGTGACCACTGGGCAAATTTATGCCGAGGTGCTTCGGAAGGAAAGAGCTTTTGAGTATGAGGGTGAAGATGTAGAAGCCATACCTCATGTAACCGACGAAATTATTCGTAGGTGGAGTTTAGCGGGTCAAGGTTACGATTTTTGCTTGGTTGAACTGGGCGGTACAGTGGGTGAATACCAGAATGCTATATTTTTTGAAGCCACTCGTATTATGAAGCTGAGAGACGAAAATTCCGTTTTGCATATTCATGTGGCTTATTTACCCATCCCTTCTTATTTGGGTGAAATGAAATCCAAACCCGTTCAGCAGTCTGTCAGGGTTTTAAACAGTATGGGTATTGAACCGGACATAATAGTTGGTCGTTCTAGTGTGCCTATAGATGACAGGCGAAAAGAGAGAGTGGCTTTGTTTTGTAATGTAGATAAAGAATGTGTGCTTTCTAACCCCGATGTTTCGAGTATTTATGAAGTACCAGTTATATTGGAACAACAAAGAGCGGGTGAGCTTGTTTTGGAAAAATTTGGTTTAAAACCAAAAAAACAAGATCTGAAAGAATGGAAAAAATTGGTTCAAACTATAAAGACTGTAAAAAAGGAAGTAAAGATTGCTGTGGTCGGAAAGTATTTCGGAGTTGGTAAATTTCAGCTTTCCGACTCTTATGTTTCTGTTATAGAGTCTATAAAGCACGCTGCTTGGTCGTCTGGTGTGAAGGCGGTACTGACTTGGATAGATTCTGTAGAAGTCGAAAAACTGGGCGCTAGGAAGGTTTTGGAAGGCTATGACGGCGTTGTTGTGCCAGGCGGGTTTGGTAAAAGAGGTACTGAAGGCATGATACAAACCATAGCCTATGCTAGGGAACAAAAAGTGCCTTATTTGGGGTTGTGTTATGGTATGCAAATGGCGACTATAGAATTTGCAAGAAATGTAGCGGGCTTAAAAGGTGCGAATACTACAGAAGTCGACGAAGATAACGCTCATCCTGTTATTCATATTATGCCGGATCAGGAAAAGAAGCTTTTAAACCGTGAATACGGAGCAACAATGCGCCTCGGTGCTTGGGATTGTATTTTGACCAGAGGGACTAGGGCGGAGCAATGTTATTTGGCCGCTGGTCTTATAAAAAAGAGCGGGCAGGCCTTGATTTCCGAAAGACACAGGCATCGCTATGAGTTTAATAATGCCTTTAAAGAAGTTTTGTGGGAAGTCAATTCCACCCCGAATTCCAGTCCAGGCCTTTAGCCCCGCATCCTTTGTTTGAAGGCTTTATGAAAGCGGTTGTAAAAAAATAATTGTTATAAAATAAAAAACCTCATCAGCCGTGGCTGATGAGGTTTTTTAAATATTTATTTAGAAGCTTCCACGCTTACTACCTTAGTTTTTCTTAAGTTGCCGTGGAATTTTTTTACCATCTTGTTTTGGAACTTAACTTTGCCGCTCGTTAGAGCGTATAAAGTTGAGTCACCGCCCATGCGTACATTTTTACCTGCCTGGTATTTACTGCCGTGTTGGCGAATTATTACTTGGCCAGTTTTAACGGCTTGGTTGCCGAAAATTTTAACGCCTAAGCGTTTTGAGACTGAGTCGCGGCCTAGCGCTGTACTGCCGCCTGCTTTTTTATGAGCCATATAAGAAAATTAATAAATTACAGATTTTTTGGTTTTGATACTTGTAATTTGATGCTTATTTTTGAAGAGCTACTGCTTCTCAAAAATTACTATTTCTCTAGCAACAACTTGGTCTTTACGGTCGTAAATAGCGCTACCGCGCTCTGTTAGCCTTAAAAACTTGTGTTTCTTGGCAGCTTGACTAGAGATTAGACTTACCGAATTATAACCCAAACCTTTGGCAAAGTCAAGAGAGGGGAGCATTTCATATACCCCTTTATTTTTGCGATAAGCGGGTATGCACATAACAATTTTTGCGCCTTTTTGTAAGAACTTTGAAAACTCTGTTAAAGACTTGGTGTATAAGTCGGTTAAATCTTTAAAGTTTTTTTGGATACTGGAAGGAGAAGGGTATTCAAAATAAATAGGTCCTAAGGTGCATTCGGTGACTACAGAGCTTATGGTGTGGCCCGACTTAGCTACGGGTTCTGAAACTTTAGTTGCGTCAGAAACCTCGAGTCCGTATTTACCGGGGGCGATTTTATAGCGGTTACGGAACCATTCTAGATTCTGTTCGCTGCCTCGTACCGCAAATTTATTTAAGTCGCTGCCTATCATTCTGTAACCTAGCAGCAAGCCTTCTTGTACAATAGTTCCAATGCCACAAAAAGGGTCTAAAATAGTCCCGCCTGGTTTTGTTTCTGACAAGTTGATCATTATTTGAGCCACTTTGGGCGGGATCATGCCTTGCTTTTCGTCTCTTATGGGCCTTTGGTAGTCGCGTCGGCCATAGTCTTCAAAGTCTTGTACGCTAACAGTTTTAGCGGTGTAAACTTTATCTTTACCAACAAGTAAACAAACCTCGGCGCCTTTTTGTAATAGTAAATTACCGGTTACTGCCACGGAGGCTAGAGATAGGGAGTTCATTTCTGGCAAAACCAATCGTACGCTAGCTCCAGTTTCTGTGAGAGTCTTTTTTATCATCATGCCTATTTTCTTGGGCTCAATGAAAATATTGTATGTTTTTTCGTTTTTTGGATTTGGCTGCCTTTGATTAAACTGAGGTCTTTGGGTTAACTCTTCACTAAGTAAGTACACGCTTACGCCAAATTGAATTTTGCCTTTGTAGTCTTTTAAGAAAACCTTTTTTAAAGTACTTGGTTTAAAGTAATGCTGCAAGGCAAAATTAACCGAGTCGAATTCTCGTTTTTTAACCAGATCGCAAACCTGTAAGATTTTTATGGTTCCACCAAGTCTGCGCTGAAGCTTGTCGGTATTTAGTGGCTTGTTGGTTTCTATAATAAGCACTTCAAAAGAAGCTTCTACAATACTAACCGGGTTATCTTGGAAGCCGAGCGCTGGATCTGCTTGGCTTATTACGGACATTATTTCTGCAAAAGAAAGAGTGTGAACCCTTCCTAAAACAAAAGCGTATTGCATTTAGATTGATTTTTTGAATTAAAAAATAAAAATGTTATCATAGATTTATGACTTACGAAGACTTTAAAAATGTTTTGGAAACTCACAAGACAAAAATTTTTTTGGCTTTGAGTTTTGTTTTGATTTTTATGGCGGGATACGGAACGGGGAGGTATCAAAAGAACCAAAACCCTAAACGCTATGTACCTAGTAATTATACCAAAAATCAAACTACTACACAAAATACCAAAGCAGAAGAAGAGGGTGAGGGAGTAAAAGGTGTTTCAACTGGCACTCCTGCTTCTACCGTCCAAACAGCCGATTGCTTTATAAAAGGTAATATCTCAACCGGTGGTAAAAAGATATATCATATGCCGGGTGGAGCATCGTATAAAATAGTTAAACCTGAAATGTGCTTTAAGACCGAAGATGAGGCGAAGAACGCTGGCTTTATCAAGTCGGGCAGGTAATACTAATTCTTAATTAAGCACCTTCTCAATTACCCTAGTATTATGTATAATGTAGGGTAATTTTATTTAATACTATGAAGCCAAAAAAAGTTATATATTTGGATTATGCCGCGACTACTCCTGTTTTGAAGGAGAGTGTAAAAGCTACTAAGCCGTATCAGACGGAAGTTTTTGGTAATCCTTCGAGCTTGCATACTATGGGGGTGCGGTCTAAAAAAGGCATGGAAGAAGCTAGAAAAACTTTTTCGAAACTTATAAATTGCAGACCCGAAGAAATAGTCTTTACCAGCGGGGGAACCGAAAGTGTGAATTTGGCAATACTTGGTGTTGGAAAAAAAGCTTTGAGAAATACAGCAAATGGTAAGCCTCATTTTATCACGACAAAAATTGAGCATCATGCAGTGTTGGAGTGTTTTAGGGAGTTAGAGGTAATGGGGGCAAAAGTAACTTATTTGGATGTAGATAGCGAAGGTTTTGTGAAAGTAGAAAGTCTAGAAAAAGCATTAAGTCCACAAACAGTTTTGGTTTCCATAATGTATGCCAATAACGAGATTGGCACTGTTCAAAATATTCTCGGACTTTCAAAAGCTATTCATTCGTTCAATATTAAGAGGAAGGGCTTAAATACTAATCGTGTTATTTTTCACACCGATGCTTGCCAGGCTCCAGGCTTTTTGGATTTAAACGTCAACAGGTTGGGTGTAGATCTGTTGTCTATTTCGGCTAGTAAGTTTTATGGTCCTAAAGGCAATGGTCTGTTGTTTGTAAGACAGGAATTTAAAACTAAGCTAGAGCCGCTTATATATGGTGGTGGTCAAGAGATGGGCTTAAGGTCTGGTACAGAAAATGTCTCGGGGCTAGTTGGAGCCGCCAAAGCGTTTGAACTTACTTTGAAAAATTCCACAAAGGAAATTTCGAGAATTCGAGATTTGCAAAAATATTTTGTAAAAAATGTTTTAAAGCTCAAAGACGTAAAACTTAACGGTCCAGATATTTTTGCCCACGAGGCGCAAGCTAAGAGTCATAAACTTATCTCACGTCTTCCAAATAATATAAATCTTTCTGTAAAAGGAGTGGAGGGAGAGGCGCTTATGTTATACTTAGATGCAAAAGGCATATGTATATCGACTGGTAGCGCGTGTTCTACGGGTAGTACTGAGCGGTCGCATGTAATTAAAAGTATTGGTGTTACTGCGGAGGAGTGGTCTAAAGGCACAATAAGAATCACTTTAGGTAAATTTACAACAAAAAAAGAATTGGATATTACGTTGCAAGCTTTAAAAGAAAGCATAAGCATGTTGAGGAAGGTAAGTAATATTTAGTTAATTATGAATTTGCTGGTAATATAAAAAACCGCCGGAGAATGGCGGTTTTTAAAATACACAGCATGTCGCACAATGTATCTTATGCGACATTATGTATATATTATTTACTTTAAACTAGCGTTTATGCACTCGACTATAATTATGTTTTCTTTGTCCTTGTAGAGCTCTGTGTTAGCTCCCACGCCGTCGTCTATATAAACCTGATTGTTACTGGGACTTGAGGCGGACTTTATGTTAAATCCGGTTTTACACAAAGCCCACAGTATGTCATGAGTTTGGTTAAAAGTTATTGTTAGGTATGAACTTAGTTCGGCTTCATTCTTAAGTTGAATGAGTTTGCCGTCTATAAGTACCGAAGAAGTTAAGGCTTGATTTTTTTCTCTAACTTCAACTTTGTAGGCTTGAAGCTTTTCTATACTACCACTCCCCTTTTCAGAACTTGGAAAAAAGAGGAGTATGCCAATGCTTAAACAGACTAGCAGACCTACAATATAGACAATATATTTTTTACTCATATGTTTAAATTTTAAGATCGATGTTTAGAAAGCCATTCAGCTACTGCTTCTACGCCCCTTTGCCAAGACGGGCAAAAATTTTGAGTGGCACCGGAATCTGTGTTGCCGACATTGCCTGGGTTACAGGTGTACATGCCTTTACCCGCCGTACCTAAAGAGCTGTCGGTTTGCATTAAGGCCACCATAAGTTTTGAGTCGACGTTGTATTTGCTTGCGGCGGAAGTCACCATACTGCCAGTTATAGGGGTCGAAGACCTGACTCTTTTTAAATATAAGTCTATGGCGCCTGCCGAGGAGAAATCTACATTTTGAAGTGAACTATAAATTTGGTTTACTACAGTTTCGTGGTTTGAAGCTGTTGCGTAAGCACCGATGTTGTAGCCAGCAATTTTATAAGAATTACCACCCGTACCGCTTCCACTTAAGGCCCCGCTGGGTGAATTGGCGGTCTGAAGCCTCACACTCGGCGGTTGTATGCTTCTAAACTGAATAAGGTCCGGGTTTATGGCTTTTAAAAGAATGTAACCAGCAAACAGTATGACTATAGAAGTTATAGTGGTAGCAAGTATGTCTTTAGCTTTGTCTACAGACTCTTGGTTGCCACCAGCGCCCATGTATAAATAACCTGCAATGACTATAAAGAAAACTCCAACAACTGCAGCTATAACTATTGCAAACTTGTACATACGATTTATACAGTTGTATAAATCTCCGCTTGCTTGGTTATTTTGACCGGCGTATTCAACACTACCGCTTGAGTTGGCTGAATTGCTTGTGCCATTTTGTTCTGTGGGCGCACATAAAAACTGTTTTATCTGGTCACCTACGCCAGCTTTGGTATAGTCGTAGCCGGAGGTTTGGGCAAAGGCGAGGTTGTAATTCGAACTAAAAATTAAAAAAAAGTTTAAAAAAAATACAAAGATTTTTTTATTTATTAATTGGGGCATTGGGTTCCTAAGTCAATATGAATATGATAAGTTTGTTCCCGGTCAGAGCCTGGATTAATTCGTGATTCTTCTATACCGGCTTGTTTTGCGGCATTGTAAAGAGCAATGCCGGAAGCTCTGCCTTGTTTGGTTTTTATATTAAAGAAACCGTTCCCTTGGCCGTCAGCGAAATCAACTGCACAAGCCTTTTGGTGGTATGAGCCTGTAGACTCTCTTCTTACTGTAGAAGTGACTTTGGGTCTAAAGCCGTTTTTGGAAGCGACTTGGCAAATTTGAAGTAATTTATTCCATATGGCTGAGCTTAGGTTAGGTAGTTCATTTCTTGGCCTACTTTCAGAGGTTATGTCGCATCCTGCGCTATTAAGTTGGTCAATTGTGCCGTTAGCTCTGTTTGCAAGTGGTGTGGTTTGCTGGCCGGAAAGCGGTATATTTTGTGCAGAAGGTTCGCCACCGGGGGCTTCGGCCGGCTCCAGCCTCACACTCGGCGGTTGTATGCTTCTAAACTGAATAAGGTCCGGGTTTATGGCTTTTAAAAGAATGTAACCAGCAAACAGTATGACTATAGAAGTTATAGTGGTAGCAAGTATGTCTTTAGCTTTGTCTACAGACTCTTGGTTGCCACCAGCGCCCATGTATAAATAACCTGCAATGACTATAAAGAAAACTCCAACAACTGCAGCTATAACTATTGCAAACTTGTACATACGATTTATACAGTTGTATAAATCTCCGCTTGCTTGGTTATTTTGACCGGCGTATTCAACACTACCGCTTGAGTTGGCTGAATTGCTTGTGCCATTTTGTTCTGTGGGCGCACATAAAAACTGTTTTATCTGGTCACCTACGCCAGCTTTGGTATAGTCGTAGCCGGAGGTTTGGGCAAAGGCGAGGTTTAGTTGGCCAAATAAAAAATAGCTAACTAAATATATAAAAATAAATATCTGTTTTTGTTTGAAGATTTTTTTCAAATGCTTGCTTGAATGTAAAAATTATTCAAGGAAATTTAAGGGGTTGTAAGTATAGCCATAAGGAATGCGGTACGGTCCGTAAATGTTGGTATAGGCTCCATTGTTTACGCCAAAACCTTCGGCGTCATATACCCCAAAGTGGATATGGTATCCCCTGTCAGGACCATATAATTTTTTGGTTGTGTTGCCGGAGTTTCCTTCATAACCAACCAAGTCACCTTGTTTAACTTTCTGGCCCGGAGTGACTTTTATGGTTCTCATATGGGCGTAAAGGGTAATAATTCCGGCGCTGCCTGTTTTGGTGCTTATGTTATGTTTTATTGCTACCCAATTGCCGTAAGAAGCGTCAGACTTGTCTGTATATAAAACTTCTCCGTCTGCTGCGGCGTATATGGGCGTACCTGCAGGTGCTGCTACGTCTATGCCGTTATGAAAATTATAACCAAGAGCCGTAAAACCAGTATTGCCGTATTTTTGAGTTAAAATGCCGTCCATAGGCCAAGCTAAAACGCCCTTTTTTGCGGCAATAGTCTTGTTGCCAAGCTTGGTCCTTATTTGCGAGTCTAAGTCGTCGATTTCCTTCTGCAGTTTGTCCTCTTCGCTTTTGCTAGCTGTCAAAAGTTTTTGGTAGTTGCTTTCTACGCCTCTGGTTTGGTTTAAAAGCTTTTGTTTTTGGTTTCTTTGCTCGTCTAAAGCAGCCATTGTTTCTTCTAGGTCATTTTTTAAATCTTGTAGCTTTTCTAGCTGTAATTTTAAATCTTTTTCCTGAGCTTCAAGACGCTGTTTAAGTTGCTTTATTTTTTGAACGATTTGATATACTTTGTCGTTGTAGCTTTGAGTAAATTGGACTTGGTCTAAAAATTCTGAAAAGTTACCCGCGCCAATAGTGGTTTTCAGAAAATATTCGTTGTCGAACTGGTTAAGTTGCTTTATAAGACTTGAGAGAATTTGTCTGTTCTCTGCGATTTCCTTGGTTTTCTGGTCTATAAGCTTTTGTAAGATTTCAATTTGAGTTTGAGTGTCGTCAATTTGAGTTTGTTTGGCCTCAATTTGAAGTTCTGTGGATGCGATTTCCTTTTCAAAAATACCGATTTCGTTTTTTAGGGTGTTAGATTTGCTTCTGGCTACGGCGATTTGTTGCGTAAAGCTTTTAATTTGAGCGTTTATGGCCTCAAGTTTTTTTTGTCTTTCGGTTTTTTGTGAATTTAACTGGTCAACCTCAGCTTGGCTTTGTACTTGAGTAGTTTTTTCTTGGGCAAATACAAAAGTGCTTGTAAGCAAAAAAGTTATGCCTACAAGGAAAAAAAAGCTTTTGATTTTGGTTTCAGAAAACTTAAACATTGAAGATATTATAGCATATTTGTTAGCACTTCACAAAATTTATTTATATAAAAATCCCCCCCACAGGCTGGGAGGATTTTTAATTATAATTTTTCTATTGCTGTTTTGAGTCTTTCTAAAATTTCTTCCTTTCCCAAGCCGAAAGCTAAAACCGAAGCGACTTCGTATGGACCCGGGCTTTTTTCTAAACCGGTCAAAGCTGTTCTTAAAGGCCAGAGCACTGTACCGTTGTCAAGATTTTCCTGCAAAATAAGTTTTTTTATTTCCGCCTCCAGGTTCTCTTTAGTAAAAGAAGAATTTTCAAATTTCTGAAAAAGTAGGCTTAATTTTTGTAAAACTTCTTTTGTCTTAACTTGGTCGGATTTTTTCCAAACTAGCATTTCCCCATTGTATTCAGGTTTGGCGAAAAAATAGAGAGTTCTTTCCCCTATTTCAGAAAGTTTTTTTAGTCTCTCCTTTTCGAGCTCGGTTCTTTTTTCAAAATATTCATGAGATAGAGAAGTTTTGTCGACAGAGATATTTTTTTCTTCCCAAAATTTTAACCAGTAAGGCAAAAGTTTGTTGGTCAATTCGCCTGAACTCATTTGCCTTATGTAGTGACTGTTAAACCAATCAAGCTTGTTGGTGTCAAAAACCGCACCAGATTTGTTGATTTTCTTTAAGTCAAATTCTGCAATTAATTCTTCAAGTGAAAAAATTTCTTTTTCACTTTTGGGATTCCAGCCTAAAAAAGCCACAAAGTTTATAAGCGCTTCTTTTAAGTAGCCTTTGCTTAAAAAATCTTCAACGGCAACATCGCCTTGCCTTTTGGAAAGTTTGGATTTGTCCGGGTTAAAGATAAGGGGTAAATGTGCGTAAAGAGTCGGTTTCCAGCCCAAGGCTTGGTAAATAAGCACGTGCTTTGGTGTGGAAGGTAGCCATTCGTCTCCTCGTATAACATGGGTAATTTCCATTTCGTGGTCGTCTACGACTACTGCCAAATGGTAAGTTGGAAACCCGTCAGATTTTAAAATAACCTGATCGTCCAGAACTTTGTGTTCGTAGGTTATCTCTCCGTGGATTAAATCTTGTACTAAAGTGGAGCCGGTTTCTGGTATTGCAAATCTTACGACCGGATTCTTATTGGCACTCTTAAATTCCGCTAACTTCTCGTTTACTTGTTCATCGGTTAATTTGCGACAGTGCTTGTCGTACATAGCAGGCTTTTTAAGAGCAGTTTGCTCTTTTCTTACCTCTTCTAGTCTTTCGGTGCTGCAAAAACAGTAGTAAGCTTTTTTTTCTGAAATAAGTTTTTGCGCGACTGCTTTATATTTATCTAGTCTTCTGGATTGCAAATAAGGACCTTTGTCCCCTCTTTCCTTTAAGCTACCGTCGTTTTCTATAAAATAACCTTCATCGAATTCCACTCCTAAGTTGTTCATGACTTTCAGTAAATTTTCAACCGCACCGTCTACGTAGCGGTTTTGGTCGGTGTCTTCTATTCTTAGAATATGTTTGCCATTTTCGTGGCGAGCAAAAAGATACGAAAAAAGAGCAGTTCTTAAACTGCCAATATGAACAAAACCTGTGGGTGAAGGGGCGAAACGTGTACGAACCATAAGTTTAAAAGTTAATGCAAAAAGCTTTTACCTCAGTAAATTATAGCTTTTTTAAAGTATTTATTCAACCTTTTGTAAACTAACTTTATATTTTATGAGTTCATAAATTAAACCAAATGTTGCCTGCAAAATTCTTTTTATCCTATACGGCTGTGTTACTAAACGCCATAGCCATTCTAGCCTCAGGTTCCTTAAAAGTTTTGGGGCAAAAATTTTATTTCCAGCGATGTAGTCAAAGGTGCCTCCTAAACCCACGATTAATTTTAAGAACGGCATGTGCTTTTTGTTTTCATAAATCCACTGCTCTTGCTTAACAGGCCCGTAAGCGACTAACAAAATATCGGGCTTAACTTTTTTTATTTCCTCAATAACGGAAGCGTCGTTTGGGTTTTTGTTTGAAAAATAAATATGTAGTTTATTTTCAAACTTCTCATTTATACGCTTTGCGGTAATTTCAGGTACTTGGTCAAAGCCTCCTAGTAGAAAAATACATAAATTATTCTCCAGAGCCCAACGGCTCAAATCCCAGACAAGTAAGCTGCCGGGAATAGTTTCCGACTTAAAGGTTAATAAAGTTTTTATAGCCTGCCAAACGCTTAGTAAAACTCTCAAAAAAATAGTTTGGGTTTTTAAAGGTGTGTTTAAAAAATCTTTTGCCCAAAATATGCCGACCCCATCGGGCAAGCTAATATCTGCAGAATTCAAAAGCTTTTGAGTAGCACTGTCCTTTAAAGACCTATACAGAAATTCAGAATATAGAGTGGTGAGCCAGATAGTTTGGTTTGAAGCTTTGGCTTGGTCAAGCGACTTAAAAAGTTCGGTTTTCGTAAGGAAGTCAACTTTAAGTCCGGCAATATTGTTTTTCATATGTAAATTATAGCTTTTAAATACACATTTTAAAAGGCTTTTGTGGTTGTAAAGATTGTGGGTAGTTTTTGAAAATTTATTTGTCCCGTTTCAAACTATACTATATAATTACCCTATGGATACGCTTAAAAATGCTCTAAAGTCAGTAAAAAACAAGGTAAAATCAAAACCGAGTAAGTATCTCCACTCCCCTGCTCATTTGTTGGCCGATGAGTTGTCGGTTAAGCTTAATGACAAAAAACATTTTGGTGTCTATTTGAAAATAGCCACTCTCTACGACCATGCTTTTTTACGTAAGTTATGCGGGGAGATTTTGGAAAATAAAAATGTTCAAACCCCCGGCAAGCTCTTTGCGTATTTAATAAAGAAACATAACCAATCAACCGTAAAAAAAGATTAGATCTAATTTTGATATTTGTAATTTAAATTTTGATATTGTTCTTATGATTCTCCCCATAGTTACACATCCAAATCCAGTTCTTCGGGCCCCTACCGAATCAGTTACGTTCCCCCTCTCTTCGGCTATAAAGAAGCTCACTCAAGACATGATAGATACCGTCAGAAAAGCTGATGGCATAGGTTTGGCTGCGCCTCAGGTGGGTAGGTCGGTTAAATTGGTTATTATAAATTTGGAAAAATCCGGGATACCTTTATTTGCGCTTTATAACCCGCGTATAATTTCTAAAGGTTTTAAAAAAATTGAAGTTGAAGAAGGGTGTCTTTCTATACCCGGAGTTTTTGGTTATGTTAAACGCCCAAAAAAAGTTACCATTCAGGCTGAGAATCATTTGGGGCAAACTGTCGAAATATCGGATGAAGGCTGGATTGCTCGAGTAGCTCAGCACGAAATAGATCATGTGAACGGAATTCTTATAATAGACCTAATAAAAAAATACACTCAAGGAAAAGAACTGGTAAAGAAGTAATTTTGTAGTTTTAAACATCAAATTCAGGTTGGTAAAAATTTGAAAGTAGGAATTTAGATTTTTGACTCACCCCATGCGTTTTATAAAAGATATTTTATTTTTTGAAATCAATACAACAGGTCCCGACTTAGACAAAGACAGTGTAATTCAACTATCGGCGGTCTTGGTCGATAAGGATAATCTGTTAGAGAAGGACTTTTTTAATACTTTTGTCAGAATAAGCTATTTAGATAGCTTGCTTTATGCGCATTCCAAACTTCTGCATATTGAGTATGAGGTCTTAAAAAAAAGTCCAAAAGTTGCCGATGCGGTTAAGCTTTTTCATGGAAAGTTTAATCCTGCCCAAATACTGCTCGCCACTCACGGCGCTAGTAACCTGTTTTTTTTGAAGTCCATGTTCAAAAAAGTTTTGGTTCCTTTTGACTATAATACCCACGCTTTAGACCTCTGGACTTTAGGTTACATATATACCTTAAACTATGGTTTAAAGAAAATGCCCTCATTCCATACTTTTATTGAATACTTTAAACTCCACCAGGTTCATCCGGTAGATTCTTTAGAAAAAGCTCGCCTTGAGGCAGAGGTTTTTAGAAAAATTATTAAGGAAGTATAAATATTTGAAGAAAACTATGGGTAATGTAAAATTTAATCAAATTGCGCCTGTTAAAGGCGGGTCCGCTTTTAAAGGGAGCTTTAAAAAAGATCTTTTGTTGGTTGATTTAGAAATGACTGGTTTAGATGTTTCAAAGCACGAGATAATCCAGGTCTCAGCCATTTTACTCGACAAAAAAACTCTACAAGAAAAAGCATTTTTTAATGCCTACGCAAAAAGTCAGAAATGGAAAAATAGAGATCTTGAGTCTATGAAAATAAATGGAATAAGAAAAGAGTGGCTGGATAATGCGCCGAGTTTAAAAGAGGTGTTAAAACAATTTAACAGTAAGTTTAACCATAAAGACGTAATTTTTGCTTATTATGGCGGTCCTTTAGATGTAGATTTTCTGCGAGCGGCTTATAAGAGCGCTGGTTTAAAGTGGGAGTTTGATTACCACTATTTTAACCTTTGGGCATTTTTTTACGGGCTGCTGGCTTCTAAAAATTTACTTAAAAATTCGAAAAAGTTTACTGGTTTTTCAATTGAGGATTTGATGAAAAAATATAAGATTAAATCTTCCAAAAGGCATGATGGCTTGGAAGATTGCAGGATAGAAGCGGAGATTTTAAGAAAAATCATTTAACCGACCCGAGCGTGTTCTATTTCGGAGTTTTCGTAATTTAATTTCGTATCTATGAAAATAATTTTTTTTGGCACTTCTAACGTTGCTCTGCCGGTTTTAGAAGCGTTGAGTAAGAAAAACCAAATATTAGCGGTGGTGACTAGTCCAGATGCTAAAGTGGGCAGAAAGCAAGAAATAAAAGAGTCTCCGGTTTCAGTTTTGGCCAATGAAATGAAATTAAAACTTTTTAAGCCAGATAAAGTTAAAGGTAATCTTGAGTTTTTAAATGAACTCTCAGCTCTGGGTGCTGATATTTTTGTTGTGGTTTCCTACGGAAAAATTCTGCCGACTGAGATAATAAATTTACCGCAATTTAAAACTGTCAATGTCCATTTTTCTCCCCTGCCTAAATATCGAGGGTCTTCGCCCATGCAAACCGCTTTGCTAAACGGCGATGAGTATACTGGGATTTCGGTCTTTGTGCTAGATGAGAAAGTTGATAACGGTCCTTTGGTGTCGACAGAGATTGTAAAAGTAGATGCAGATGAAAATTATTTAACGCTTTCTCAAAAGCTTGCGTTTAAGTCCGCTGCTTCCATTAACCAAATATTGGAAGATTACACTAGCGGCAAGATAACTCCCCTACCCCAAGACGAGACTTCTGCGACTTATACCCGAATAATTTCTAAAGCAGATGGAAAAATAGATTGGAACAAGTCTGCCTCAGAAATTTATAACCAGTTTCGCGCATTTTACCCTTGGCCGGGTATTTGGACTAAGTGGAACGGAAAAATTTTAAAGATTACAGACCTCCAAGTTTATCATGGCAAT
>CAZGAF010000009.1:15659-16025 GCA_964523855.1 uncultured Candidatus Saccharibacteria bacterium
GGACTCAAATAGGAACCTTGAGCCTGGAACGGTTGAACCTCAGGGGTTGGTTATTTGCGGAAAAAATACTGCAATTTGGCTAAAAGGCGTACAGTTAGAAGGTAAAAAGGAAACCCCAATGCAAGATTTCTTAAACGGTTATTCGGATTTTGTGGGTAGCAAGCTTATATAAATAAAGACCAAGAAGCTAGAGCTTTTTGGTCTTTATTTTAAATGTTTTTGTTTGTTTTTTACATGTTCTTCGAAAGTTGTTGCATAAACCGGTTCGCCGGTTTTTTGATTGTGCAAGTAAAAAAAGTAATCTGTTTTTTTGGGTTGTAATACTGCGAGTAAAGATTTGGTGCCGGGGTTAGCTATGGGGGCTGG
>CAZGAF010000009.1:16035-24803 GCA_964523855.1 uncultured Candidatus Saccharibacteria bacterium
TTTTATAAGTGTTGTAAGGAGAATTGACTTCCAGGTCGTCTAAGGAAGGAGACGCTTCGCTTTTCCCAGTTGCGTAGTTAACAGTGGCGTCGCTCTGAAGCGGCATGCCTATGTTTAAACGGTTATAAAAAATTCCGGCAATAATATTTTTTTCTTCGGGAAAATTGTTCGACTCTTTTTCTACAATGGAAGCTAAAACCACTGCTTCATATAAACTTAAGCCTTGTGCTTTGGCTAAGTTTTCTGCGTTTGTTGGTAATTTCTTTATAAAATTATCCAACATTTTTTCAGTAATGTCCGAAGCGGCTTCTTGGCTAGAAGTTAAATCCCTGTTGCTTAGAGACTTAAAAACTCTATAAGTATCGGGATACAAAAAGCCTTGAAGGTTATTTTTTACTTGTGTAGGCAGAGTGTTTTTGTACCTATCCCAGTTTATGTTTTTTGACTCAGCTAAAAATTCTTTCGCGGTTAATAAGTTTTGTTTTTCTAGGTATTCGGCTATTTCTTGGTTAGTCCAACCTTCTAAGAAAGTTAGAGTTATTTCCTCTGCCTTTTGGTTTTGAGCGGTTTTGTATTTTTCTTGCCTTTCTTTACGGGCCTGATATTTGTCTACTACAACAAATAGGCTGCCAAATAGCAGCCCAGTTGTTAGTATTAAAATAATCAACTTTTTTGACATTACAAAGGTAGGTATCTTATTTAGTTGATTATAGCAGATTTTATTTTAGGGCTTAATTCTTGCGGGTTAGATTCGATTCCACTTCGTCCAAAACTTTCTTTGCGTGATCTCTTCCGCCGAGCCCAAAGGCTATGCCGCCGGCAATTGCTAACATAGCTACAATAGCTCTAAACAAGTCATGTAAGAAATCTGCCGCGATTTGTAATTGAGATAAAGACGCTATAACTGTAAAGGCGACTATCGCCCACCTGGTTATGGCACCCAATGCTTCAGAGTTGTGTAAGCCGCTGGCTTTGACAGACGAGCTGACAATTCCGGAAAAAAAGTTAGCGGCCAATACACCAAGTAACAAAATGGCCATGGCCACTACGACCTGACCAGCGTAAGTTAGAACGCCTTCGTATAAAAAGCTACTTACTTGGTTGAGTCCTAAAATTTCTGCCGCTGCTATAAAACTGCCAATAAAGAAAAACCACTTTATAATCCAAGCTCCAAAGCTTGCCAAACTAAGCTTTTTGCCGGTTTTTTCTGACAGCTGTCCTAAACCTAGCTGGTTTGCCAAATTATCCACTTTTAAAGAGCTTAAAATTTTGTGGACTAAGCTGCTTAAAATACTGCCTATGAGCCAGCCTAAAATTAAAACAATTATTACAGCTAACACGTTGGGTAGAACCCAAACTATGCGCTCGTAAAGGTCCGTTAAAGAGTTTAGGACCGTTGTTTGGTATGTCATTTTTTTGTTTTTGCGGTTTTAATACCGCTTAATTATTTTATTTTATTCTCCAATAATTTTGACCCAGGCTTCCCTGCTTCTTCCGCCGTCAAGCTCTATAAAAAATACGCTTTGTTTTTGACCCACTAAAAGCTCGCCTCTTTGAACAATTAAATTTTCTGAGGAGCCAAGTAAAAAAGCTTTTACGTGAGCGTGACCATTGCTGCGCTCGTTTGGTGCCACGTTTTGCCTTACCTCAAACAAGTCGTGGCTATAGCTTACGTCTAAGGGGACAAGTCTGTATAAGGTTTTCATTAAGTCCTGAATCAGGAGTGGTTCAAAGTGGTTTAGACGAATGGATGCAGTTGTGTGCGGCGAGAAAACGGTTACCATCCCCTCTTTTATTCCGGACTCGACTACAGCCGTTCTTACATAATTCGTTATGTCCAGCATTTCGAATTGTTTTTTGGTTTCAAGCTGTAATTTTTTTTGATAGGTTTTCATTTTAGGTTTATAGTTTTATTTTTTGATTTGGTTTTTTTGTTCGTCTTTGAATTTTTCCGAAAGTTTCGTTAAACGGGAAGTTACAATAACCGCAATAAGAGTTACGATAATTGTATATGCAAACCGGGACGGTAGACCGCTACCAGCGCTAAAATATTGAGAAATGAGCTCTTTAATTGTGTCGTTCCAAGCTAAGGCTGCTACGAGAACAAAGGCTGAGCTTATAAAACCGGCGGTTTGGCTTACTACTAGCCGGTTGGCCTCTTTTAAATTTTCTTTTGTTTTTCCAATAAGAATAGTTTTATCTAATAGCCTAGGCATGATTTGTGTAGATTATATTATACCATATTTCAAATATAATCACGAAATCATTAGAGAAATATTAATTCTTAGTTAAGTCTAAAAGTGTGGTTGCGTGCAAGTCGGTATGAATTGGTAAGCTGAAGACGAAAGTTGAACCTTTCCCGTCTCCTTCGCTTTCAGCCCAAATTTTGCCCTTGTGCTGCTCTATAACTACTTTTGCAACATATAAGCCAAGACCTAAACCAGCGCTTTGTCTTACCGACTCTTTGCCTCGGCTGAACTTTTCAAAAATAGAAGTCTTTTCGTTTGGTCCAATCCCCTTGCCTGTGTCGGTGACTGAAAATAAAATTTCTTCTCCTTGTGTGTAGAGTTTTGCCGTTATGCTGCCTTGCTTGGTGTACTTAAGTGCGTTGTCTATAAGGTTGTTCATAACTTGGCGAATTTTTTCTTTGTCCGCCATTATTTTTGGCAAAGGTTTCGAAGGAGCTATAAATTTTAATTGCAAACCTTTTTCTATGGAAGGAGGTATGAGTTGCTCGTAAGTTATTTGGGCTAACGGCAAAAGATCTGTCTCTTCAAACATAAACTCCATCTTCCCTCTCTCAATTCGCGAAACGTTGAGCATGTCGTCTATGAGGGAGATTTGCGAGTTGTTCGTTCTGTTTGCTTTGTCTATGACGTTTTTTTGTTCCTCTGTAATTTTGCCAAAATCGCCAGCTAGTACAGCGCTTAAATACCATTTAATGGTCGCAGGCGGCGTTCTCAGTTGGTGACTGGCTATAGTAATAAATTCACTTCTTGCTTGGTCTAATGCTTTAAGTTTTTCATTTGCGTCTGCTAACTTATCGCTTAAGAGTTGCAACTGTTCTTTCTGTTCAACCTCGTTCCGCACGCTTTTATTTAACAAGAAACTTATGTTTAAAATTAAAAGAAAGATTCCGAAACGAAAAGCCGCGGTTTGGATATCTTCAGAAATTAAAACTTCGAATAAACTGCTAACTGCCAACAAAAAGGTGAGGATTTCTGTGGTGATAATTTTTGCATTAAGTAAGTGAAAGCGAACAATTGCGACTGTTGTAAAAGCAATAAAGGGCAGGAAAAATACGGGTGCTAAAGGTATAAATTTAAGATTATTAAAAACAACGGGCAAGAAGAAATTGAAACACAATATAAGTAAAAAAGTTAAACAAGTTCCGACGGTAATTGTGTCGTACTGTTTCCTTTCAAGATTATGCGCCTGAGCTCGTTTTTTTAGTAAAATAATTAAACTCCCAATGACAAGAAATACAACCATTGCGCCAAATAACGCTATAGCTGGTCCTCGTTCAGGATTGCTAACTTTTCCCTCCGCTGCTATTTGTTCAATTCTGCTAAAAACCAACGGTGTAAGAGTTAGAAAAGAAGTAAGAGCTGTTGCTGGAATTAAAATCTTAAAGTACCATCTTGGGAACTTTATTTTGTCTTTAGGAAAAACAAAAAAGAATTGGAACAGTGAAAATGCGTGCCAGACTGCGGAAAAAATGGTTAATCTTAGAAACCACAAAATTAATTCCGGCGATCTAACTTTGTAGTTAATGTAATTAAAAATACCGTAAACGGCAGTTAAAAAAGCAAAACTTAAAAAAGTTTGGTTAGTAATGCTGTTTTTGTTGTTGTAATATACAACAAAACCTAAAATACCGATTGCGGCAATAGAAACACCAACCGCAAGCAAATCCAGATTATTTAAATTTAGGTGCTGAAGAATTTGCATTATTTATAAATAATTTTAGCGGGTTCTCTAAGCGTGCGAGCGCTTGGTTCGCCACCGTCCCCTACTCTAAACATTAAAATCGGTTCTTCGTTCTTTACGGAAAATATTGTTTTAATATTTGCGTAAGATTCCTCAATAATTTTTTCATGTTTGGGTGAGAGGCCCGATGGGTTCAAGTTTTTAATTCGCTGATGTAAAAAACAAATTCCTGTTAAAACTTGAAAAGAAAGTTTAAGGGAAGTCGCTTCAAGCCAAATTCGTTCAAGCATGCGTCCTGCATTCATATAGTCAGATTCGGTATTGCCAGGCGTTGTAATTAATCCGTGTAAGTAAGAGGTTTCGTATATCGAGCTGTTTTGTTTGGCAATAAAATTGGCAAAGCCTAAACTAGCCAAAAATTTCATTACTTTCCAATGTTTGGCTAATTTAAAACCGGGTAATGCTGGGGTTGGTATCTCCAGAGTTTTTATATAGAAACCTTTTTTATTTTTTAGTTCTTCTGACGCGGACCAGTTAATGTGTGAATAAAAGAAGTTATGCATATGCTGGTTTTCAAAAAGAACTTTTTCGTTTGCTGCAGCAGCTTTGCCGAGAATTTTTTTGTCCTTTTCTTGTGTAATAAATTTAACCTCAGATTTGTAGTTTGTTTGGGGTGTAAGTGTCTTGGTTAAATTATGTATGTATTCTTGAGGTTTTTTATTTAAGTTATATTTTTTGCGATTAGTACATCTTTCGAATACGGCTTCAAAAAGCTTAGGTTTTAAGTTTTGGATCCCCGGAGTTAAAGTTAAGACGGCAACAGGCTCTTTTGTATTTTTATAACTAAAGTATTTAATATCACAATTCAAGTCCAACGCCGACGAGGCAATAAACATATTTTCCAAACATGCGCCCATTGCCAAGAGCGAAGCCCTGTGGCCCCAGCTATATAAAGAAGTATCTGCCTCTTCTATTAAAAATACAGAAATTTTGTTTTCTGAAACTTGAAAACTCCATGGTTGACAGTTGTCGCCCGACGGAGCATGAATTCCTGCGTCGATTATTTTTTGTATTTTATCCCGCATTTTATTTTAAGACAGTAGTTCGTTTAAGTTTATTATATACCTATTTTTATTTATTTGCTCGTTAACTGAGATTTTTCTGACTAGATAAGCTATTGCTGATGCGTTGAGTATGGCTGTGCCGCCCAACTGAGGCCACGAAACTATGTTTTTGCCTATTTCAGATAAAGACTCAAGCATTCTTTTTTCATGATTTTCTTTTCCTAGAAGTTTTGCAATGTATTTTCCGGTTTCTTTTTTTGTCAGTTTTGCAAAGGCTTCTGGGTTTATTTTACCCAAGCGTCCGTTAAAGTATTGGAGTTGAGGCTTTTTATCGTACCTTTCAACATCAATGATTGCGCTGTTGCCTACATCGGCGCCCATTAGTATGGGTTTTTTTTGTTTTCTGGCTTCGACTCTCAAATAAATTTTAGCTAAAAAGTTATCAAGCTCGTCGATTACAACGTCAAGGTTATTTATAAACTTTGAAATATTTTTTTTGTTAAGGCCTTGGGAAAAAATTTCAATTTTCTGATAAGGATTTATTTCATATATTTGTTTAATTAGGATTTCAATTTTAGATTCTCCTAAGTTATGAACGCCAGCGTGGATCCGGTTAGTGTTGGAGAGGGCTAGATTATCAAAATCAGCCAATTTCAAATTTTTGGCTCCACCTTGTAAAACCAAAGCAATGGCAACACTGCTTCCTATGCTTAAGCCGCCTATTCCGACTTTTAGATTATAAAACTTTTTTTGCTCGGACGGATAAATTAAATTTTGATTTCTTGAGGTTCTAACAATAAAAAAATCTTCTTCATTTAAAACGTGGCATATTGAATTAAGCCAGGGATAGTAGACCCAGGAGCCTTGGTATTTTAAGGGTGATTTGACAGTAAGTTTTTTTAAATGGTTTTTAAATGCATGCTCCCCTTCTTGGGCGTTTATGGAAAGGCTGGGGTTCTTTGTAAAAAAAAGTTCCTTTAACTGCTCCGTAAAATCATCCAAAACTTTTGTGGATTTATGAGATTTAAAAAACATTTCAAGCATCTCAATTTCACTTGAACTGTTAGTTTTAAAAATTAAAGGTTTCATTTCAGTACTTTTTAACATATTACTGTATATAGCGTGGTTTTAGGCCAGGCTTAAAATACCTTTCGTGACCATAAGGCCAAAGTTTAACTCGTGGAATTAAATCTTTTTGTAAGTTTTCAGTTAGAAATTTATATTCAGCATTTACAGTTTTTAAATGCTTCACAACTTCATCTTTCAATTTACGAGCCAATAAGTTGTGATTTTGAGATTTGTATTTTAGCTCAATGTGTATTTCTAGGTATTCATCCAAGTTTTTTAAATACCCTTTAGACAAACAGAATTTCCCAGTTAGGTGCTTTAGAAAAAATTTTTGATTTAGTGCTTTATGAATGTGTTGAGGATAGATATTTGCAGCATAAAAAACTACCGCGTAGTCACTGCGTCCAAATAAAGCTAAGTATGGCAAGTTCCAGTGTGGATTTTTTTGGCTAGGTAATGCTTTCTTTACCTCTCTGTGAGACACTATCTTTCCTTTGTCATGCAAATTAAATCTAATTAGAGGTTGTCCGCTTAGAGAGGTGAATAAAAGCTCTGAATTTTTTTCTTCTATATAGCGCAAAGTGGGATTGTATTGGAAAAAATTGAAAAGCTCAGAAGTTCCTAGAAGTTCACTTTCTAAAGCTGAGTCCTCGAGTTGTTTTTTTATATTTATTGAATCTGGGGTTTCGTAAGCCATTAATAACATTTCGGAAGAGCCGTAAGTATTAAAGGCTACTTGCTTTTGTCCCCCAGCCTCAGCGAGTACATGATCTCTCCAGACTTCGCTAAAACCCTCGCTGCAAAACATTAAATTTATTTTATACTTTTTCCAATTCATACCCTCCGCTGTGCCGGTTTCTAATACGTCTTTTAAAAAGAATGGGTGGCCAATAAAAATCATTTGCTCAAAGTTATTGGCTAAATTTTTTACAGCTTTTAAAAATTCTAATTTGTTGTTTCCGGCAGAAACTATGCTTAAGTTGTAGTTATGAGAAAGTGACCAAATTGGAAGCGTGGTCGCTAGGCCTGAAACGTACACGCCCATAGGAAAGCCAATAACTACAAGAGTGCTAACTTTGTGTATTTGATATAAATTTCTAAACAAAAGCTCATGAGTAAATCGGGCCTCTTCTTCTTGAATGTGCGTTCGGGGCCAGTAGTTTGGCGTGCCTTTGGTGCCGGAGCTGGAGGCAATAATTTTCGCAGTGTTTAAGTTTCCTCCAAAAGACCGGCTAGCTAAAGTATATTTTTGAATATAATTTTGTTTATCGGTCGTGGGTAAATGAGAAAAATCTTTGATAGTTTTTACTTTGTCAGCGTTAACTTTATTTTTTTTCAAAAAGTCCTTGTAAGCCGGCACTTCTCGTGCGGCTTTATAAAACAGGTCGAGAGCCATCTGCTCGCCTTTTTTTTGCCAAAAGTTTTCGGGCTTTTTAGATAAAAGTTTTTCAGCTTCAATTATTTTTGTTTGAAAAAAGCTTTTCATAGTTCCAAACTTTTTAAAGATTTTAAAGTTTTGTTTAGATTCTCGGTAATTTCTTTGTCATCTATAATTGTGTCTAAATTTTGTCTCACGGCCCTATAGATTTTTTTGGTTGTTTCGGAAAGTTTGGTAGAAATTTTTAAAATATCAACGGCCTGAGCTAACGCAATTGCCTCTATGGAAAGGACAATGTAAGCATTTTCTATAACCTGAAATGCAAAGAGAGCTGAATCGGTACCCATACTGACTATGTCTTGGTTGTCGCCGTTAGTAGAAATAGAGTGTGCGCTCATGGGGTAACTTAGGGTTTGGTTATTTGCCGTGGTTGAGGTTGCTACAAATTGTAAAGCTTGAAGAGCTAGTGTAAGTCCGGGGGTGTGAAGATTTAGGAACGGGGGTAGTTTTTTGTCGATATTTGGGTTTAAAAAAAAGTTGGTTCTTCTTTCAGAAAGCATGGTAAGTTTTACTAAACTTGTTTTTAAGTGGTCCATGGCTTGGGCAATATATTCACCATGAAAATTACCGCCGTGTAAAAATTCTTTGTTTTCTAGGTCAACAATTGGGTTGTCGGTCACGGAGTTAATTTCTACTTCCGTTTCCCGGGTTGCTTTTTCAAGGGTATCGTAAACCGGGCCGAGTATTTGGGCTATGCATCTTAAAGAATAAACTTCTTGGACTTTTTCTGGAATATGGTTAACTTTGGTACCTGTGTTTACTTTTGAAAATAAAATTTTTCTGCTTTTTATTAATTTTGAGGATTTTAAAATTTTTCTCATCTCCCCTGCTATCTTTATTTGCCCCTGGTGCGGTCTTAGACTGTGAAGTTTCTCCGAAAAACTGTCGTCGTATCCGCCTACAATTTCCAAAGATAAGCAACCCAAAACTGTTGAAAGTTTCACTAGTTTTGAAGCTTCGTTGCAGGCTAACGCAGCTATACCGGACATCATGCTTGTCCCGTTTATAAGTGATAACCCTTCTTTGGGCCCTAAAGTATGAGGCTTGAGTTTAAATATTTTAAAAGCTCTAGAAGTGTTTATAACTTCATTTTTTAGAGAAACTTTCCCTTTACCCATAACTGTTAGTGCAATATGAGCTAATTGGACCAAGTCCCCACTTGTACCCACTGCCCCATGTTCGGGAATTACAGGTATTATTCGTAAATTAACTAGCCTTTCTAAATGCTGTAAAAGCTCAAAAGAGACCCCAGAAAAACCTTTTAAGAG
>CAZGAF010000009.1:24813-26431 GCA_964523855.1 uncultured Candidatus Saccharibacteria bacterium
AGAGCGTATTAAGTCTAACTATCATTGCCGCTAAAGCAAATTCGTCGGGTAATTTTTTACCCATGCCTACTGCATGACTGTGAACTAAATTATACTGTAGTTGTTTAAGCTCATTTTTGGGCAAAATATAATTTGCCATAGGTCCAAATCCTGTGTTGATGCCGTAGGTGATTTTAGTATTTTCTGCAGCAGTTTGTTCAACAAAAGTTCTGGTTTTTTTTACAAATTCTAGACTTTTTTTATTTAATGTGACTTTAAGCTTGCGGTTTTTGGCAAGCTCGGTAATTTTTTTGACTGTTAAATTTTCACCGTCTAAAACGATTGGTTTTTGTTTCAAGATCTTATATTTAAATATAAATAATTATACCATATTTTAGCCAGTTATTGACATTTAGGCTGTTTTAAAATAAAATGAGTAGTTCGAAAACCGCAGGGAGGCTTTAGATGAAGAGGTTTGTTTTTGGTTTGTGGGTGGTGTGGACACTTGTTACGACGCTTTTTACGCTGTTTTTCGTCTACGGGTATCCGAAAGGTTTACCCTTTCCTTTTCCGGACAGCGGGCACTGTACGTTTGAAGCTCAAAGTGTGAATGCGGGCCGAGACGTCGCTGAGTCCCTGGAGGAAGTTGGGGCTCTTAAGGATAGCTATACTTTTAAGTCGGGCAACACCGTGCAGACGGTAATGACCGACAACCGTACAGTGTGGCTGTTTAAGCCAAACAGGGGCGAGGTTGGAGATGTATTGTCCGGTAACTCCCGCTCGTTCGTGGTAAAGAACCCTTTGATGGCGGCGACAAAGTTTGTGTCTGCTATGAGCAAGAGGGGCTGGGTGTCTCGTATTTACGACGCAACGCCGGAAAGTTCGCCTCCGGAAAGCTTGTTCATTGTCGAGACCCCGGCATTGGTAAATGCCGTTATTGTATTTAGACGTCATAGCATGAGCATGGGTCCGCTAAACCGCACCCGTTGAGGCACTCTTTTAAAGGGTGCCTTATTTTTATGCTATAATATAAATGTTATATATGTCAGATTTGAAACAAACAAAAATTTTAGTAGCCGAAGATGACCCGGCTATGGCTGAAATTGTGGTACATAAGCTTACAACTACTGGGTTTAGTGTTAGACACGCGTCAGACGGAGCTAAGGCTTTGGAAATGTTCAGGGCTGAAAAGCCTGACATTATGCTCTTAGATTTGATGATGCCGGAAATGGACGGCTTCCAGGTTTTAGAAGCTATAAGGGGTGATGCCGACAAAAAGAAAGCAGAAACGCCGGTTATTGTTTTGAGTAATTTGTGGAGTAACCAGGATATCTTGAAGGCTAAAAGTTTAAAGGCAGACGACTATATGGTTAAGGCTTACTTTACCACTGAAGAAATACTCAATAAGATAAACGCCATACTTCATTTACACTAAAATAAAAAATACCTCTCACTTAAGCGAGAGGTATTTTTTATTTCTAGAATTAGAGAATTGCATCTTTAGCAGCTTTCAAAACACGGAACTTGATAACGGTCTTAGCCGGGATCTGAATTTGTTCACCAGTTGCCGGGTTGCGGCCCATTCTGGCATCGCGGCGCTTTTTGAACAGGGCGATCGCAAGCGCGGCCTGCAGGATGT
>CAZGAF010000009.1:26441-29216 GCA_964523855.1 uncultured Candidatus Saccharibacteria bacterium
TACCAAGGCGTCCATGAATTCGCTAACTTCTTTACGGGTTTTGCCCAATTTGTCGGCCAAGCCCTGTAAGATTTCTGACTTTGTCATTGTTTTATTTCCTTTTTCCAACAACCAGTTGTTGGAATTAAATTACTTTTTTAACTTATGTTAAGTTAATTTTAACAAAAACCCTATTAAAATCAAGGGTTTTTGTACACATGTCAAGACTTTCTAAGAAATTTTCATTAAAAAAATATCTGTAATTTAAAAACTTCGCTTAAATAAAAGAAAAAGCTCTGTAAGTGAGCTTTTGGTTTTTCTCTTGGAACGAATGTTATTTTGCAGAAGGACTCTTTTTTTTTACAACCATCCACGAAGGAGCGAAGAAAATTAGGAACGCTCCGAGCATGGCGACAAAGTCTGTGAGTGCACTCTCTATGCTATTTACGTACGCCGAAAGTAACTTCACGGGACTCCCTCCTTATACAATGAGCATACCATCGCCAAAAGAAAAAAAGCGAAACTTCGTTTCTATGGCCGTGTTGTAAAGTTTAAGGAGTTCTTCTCGGCCTGTTAACGCAGAAACAAGCATAAGCAGACTGCTTTGGGGAACATGAAAATTGGTAATGAGTGAGTCAATTAGCTTAAATTCAAATCCCGGAGAAATAAATAAGTCTGTGCTGCCAGTTAACTTTTTGCTTTTTGCATAAGATTCTAAAGTCCTAACAACAGTGGTGCCTACCGCTACTATAGGCCTATGCTGTTTTTTGGCAGTTTTCAAAAACTTTGCAGTTTCTTTGTTTATAAAGTAATTCTCCGAGTGTAATTTTTGTTTTTTTAACTGTTCTTCTGTAAGTTTGGCAAAAGTACCTAAATTTACATCAAGTCGTACGTATTTAATCTGGATACCCTTCTTTTTTAGGTCTCTAATCAAGCTCTCTGTAAAATGTAACGAAGCGGTTGGAGCGGCTACAGACTCCCCTTTTTTGGCAAAAATTGTTTGGTAGGCTTTTCTGCGCTCTTTTTCGGTTAAAGGTGAGTCTTTCATGTAAGGCGGTAGCGGTGTAAGACCATATTTTTGTAAAATGCTTTGCATTTTAACTTTAGAAACCGAGGATTTTAAAAAGTAAATGCCGTTTTTTTTGTTTATGACCGAGAATTTATGCTTGGTGTTTTCAAAAGTTAGCTCTGTTGTTTTCTCTAAAGGTTTATTGGCTAAAATTTTTAAAAAAGATTTTTCCCAGCCTACGTATAAAGCAGAAACTTTACCGCCGGTTGGTTTGTATAAATTAAATCTGGCAGGTATAACGCGAGTTTGGTTAAAGACCAAGACTGTATTTTTTGGTAAAAATTCGCTTAGGTTTTTAAAGGTTGAAAATTTGGTTTTTCCGGTAGATTTTTCGTATACCAAAAGCCGAGCGGTGTCGCGGGGTTCAGCGGGTTTGTTGGCTATGAGTTCTTTAGGCAGGGTGTAGTTATAAAGTTTATTTGCCTTGTTTAGGTTCACTGTTTTGTTTTAAGTGCGTAATTGCTTGGTTTAATTGTTCTAAATACTCAGAAAGAAAAAACATTTTACTGTTTTTTTCAAGAAGGTTTTCTAATTCTACTTGGTGGCTTTCGTTTGCAGGGTTTTGGGAGAACTTGTTTAATTCAGCATATATTTTTTTTATTGCCCGGAAAATGTAAGCTCTTGGGTTAATTTTTCTGTCTGCCCCAGGTCCGGCCATATTGGCTAAGTGCCCCGCAGGATTATGGTCTTGATTGGCCCAGGTTTCATCTATAGCGTTAAGTCTAATATTCCTTGAAGTTTCGGACAGGTTGGAAACAAGCTCGGTTAAATTTGCAAGCTCGGCTTCTAAAACTTTTAAAAGTTTCTCTGTTTCGGTTTCTTTTCTTATAACGTCTTTATAAAAGCCGCTTAGTTTTTCGCGAAAATCCATACAAATTTTTTTAAGTATTTTTAATATTTTAGCTGAATTTAAAACACCCGTCCATTATGGTACGGGTGTTTTAAGCTTTATCTTCCATATTCTCCAAAGCCGCTGCCGGCGGCGCCTGGGTCAACACGAGTGGAGCCAAAGCCTTGTCCCTGGCCGGATTCAACTTCTGCCATGTAAATAGTCATATAGATTCTCCTTATGCCTTTTTATAGGCGGTTAATTGTTATGACTATATACCATATCGCTTAAAAATATCTTAAAAATTTTCTGAGAGATGTGTTTTAAAAAATAGTAAACTGTCATTCATAAATTCTTCCCATGCAGCTGAGGTGAATTCGTGAGGCTGGCCTTCAAACTCCTTTAACTTTACATCTTTTTGCATGCTTTCAAGTAATTTTACGGTCCGTTTGGTCCAATCCAAAGGAACGTCTGTATCGTTGGTCCCGTGAAAATATAACATGGGAACTTGTATTCGTTCATAAAAATTTTCGGCAGAAATATTTTTCCAAAAGCTTGGGTTTTCGCTTGGCAGCCCGTATTGTTTAATTATGAACTCTGCTGTTTTAGGTTGGGTCATAGTCCATCGCTCAAAACTTTCATAAGCCTGCCCACTGACCGGAGCGTACAATACCGCAGCTTTTACGAGGTCTGGTTTTGTGACAAGAATATTCTGAGCTATGCCTCCTCCCATGCTATGCCCGAGCATCCCGAATTTGTTTTTACTCAAACTGTCTATGTTACTGTTTTGGACGGCCTGTATGGCATTAATCACATCCTCGGTGTATCCGAGTCTAAAATTAAATTCTTCATTTGGGTCTTTGTCGCTTTGGGCGTGGTTACGGTAATCGCTGTGAAA
>CAZGAF010000010.1:0-4102 GCA_964523855.1 uncultured Candidatus Saccharibacteria bacterium
TAAGCAAGTTCGTTTGCCTGGTTTACAAAGCCGTCTAAGTGACATATGTACAACTTAACTGCCGGTTCGTACTTTGGCATAAGTCCGTGAGTTTCCAAAAAGTCTTTTATAGTCACATCGCCCATACCAAAGCCAATGCCGGAAACTTTTTCCACACCAAAAATCCCCACAAGATCGTCGTACCTTCCCCCGCCAAACAATGCGCGGCTATTTTCCGGGTTCGTGTCATATACTTCAAACACTGTGCCGGTATAGTAGTCAAACCCGCGGACAATGCTAAAATCAAAAATAATATTTTTTACACCTAAAGACTCAAGTTTTAAAAAAACCTGGTTTATTTGCTTTCCGCCTTCACACTCAAGTAATTCTTGGCTTAAACCTTGTAAATTCTTGGAAGATAGAATTTTTAGCAAATCTTCAAACTTATTTCCAACTATTTTTTCCAGCGCCTCACCGAAGTCTTTGGCTGGCATTTTTTTCATTTTATCTACCAGCTTAAACACCAGATAAGTTTCTTGTTCAGACAGTTTAAAAAAGTCTTTAAGCAAAAAAGTAGTGAGTTTTCGGTTACTAATCCGAATTTCAAAGTCTTCGGTCTTAGCTCCAAAACCTTTCATAATGGCCGAAGCCAAAGCTATAACCTCAACATCGGCATCTGTGTTGTCCACGCCAAACATGTCGGCGTTCAGCTGCCAGTGTTCTCTAAGGCGCCCTCTTTGCGGACGTTCGTATCTAAAAAGGTTTGGTATGCTAAACCAGCGCAAAGGAAAAGAAAGTTCTTTTCTTTTTTGGGCAACCAGACGAGCAACGGTTGGCGTCATTTCCGGTCTTATGGTAACGTTTCTGCCCCCACGGTCAACAAAGGAGTAAGTTTGTTCGTTAACTATTTCCTCTCCGCTTTTGGACTTGTAAAGTTCGGTCTCTTCCAAAATAGAAGCATTGTATTCCAAGTAACCAAAACTTTGACAAACTTTTTTCCACACGGAAAAAATATAGTTTTGCACAAACTGGTCTTCGGGATAAAAATCTCGCGTACCCTTGTAAGGCTCGAGCGAAAGTTTGTAATTTTGTTCTGACATAGTTTAGTTGTCTATTTCCGCTAATTTTTCCATATTAGAAATATAATCGCTCCAGGGTTTTGGAATACCCGGAAGTTTTAAATATTTTTCTTTTTCTTCTGCATTTAAATTTTCCCAAAAATTCCACCACATACCCATATACGCTTCCCATTGTCCCTGTTTCCACGAAGCCGAGTCCGGGTCCACCTCCGGCATTACTACCCATGGCGGATTTGCCCAAAAATATTCTGGTTTAAAATTCTCGTCCATAAAAAAATTAAGGCATTACTTGCCTTAATTTTACCAAAAATCCTCAAAATAACCAAATTTTTCAGTCTTTTGTCGAAGACTCAAACTTTTACTCTTAAAATTTTTAAGAAATGTTTTTAGTGGCTTTTTAGTTTTCCCAATGCGTATCGTCCTTTTCCGGTAAGTTTATTTTTAAAACCAAAAAGGTAAAATCTTTGTCAGTTTTGTTCCAAAAGTAATGCTTTTCCATTGGCTCGCACATAACAGCATCACCCTTTTTTAGAGTGTACTCTTGGTTATTTATAAAAAGTACGCCTTCGCCTTCCAAAATATATAGAGCAGTAGTTTGAACTTCATGAAAATGCAGCCTTTGTTTGGTTTGAGGGTAAATTGTCGCAACTTGCACTAAGTGTGCTTTGTCCCGAAAAGCTTCTTTGTCAAAAACGACCACTTTGGAATAGTCTTCTTTTTTAACCAACTCCCCACTCTGAGCATTAAAAATTTTCATTTTATAATATTATTAAACCTTAAAACAGAGGACGGTCCTCTGCAACGTGGGCAACGGAAGTTGCATTTAGTCCGACTTCGCATAAAGCTTCGTCGGACAGCTTTCGCATCTTGCATAGTTTACAGTTCTCGATAAACCTTAATTTGTATTCTGGCGTAAGCCAGCTGAAGATTTAGCGAAAGCTGGAGCGAGATACGGGAATCGGACCCGTGCTTAAACCTTGGGAAGGTCTCGTACTACCATTATACTAATCTCGCATAACTAGCTCTTTAAAAAATTATCCGATCTTCTTTTTAAATACCCTCTACCAAACCCGGTCTTAAATTCCCTTTCGCGTTTTCTTGCAGTTTAAATTTTAAAAAAAATTCGGAACGATTGTTATTTGTTATTTGTTATTTGTTATTTGTTATTTGTTACTACCAATAACTCATAAACCGCTTTTAACACTGGATCGTTATTGGGTCCATACACCATCAACCCACCCAAAGAAGCTGTGGTTAAAATACTGACAAAACCAAAAATAGCTAAAAGCCAAGCGCCTTTGTCTAAAAACTTTTCTACAAAACTCACTAGCCTACTTTCCAAAACTACTCCCTTTTCCTTTTTATATTTTGCATACCAAGCAACCACATAAACCAAAAACAAAATTCCAAAAATTCCACAAGAAAGAAAAGCAAAAAACTCATGCTTTTCTACAATACTTCCTATATACGGGTCTGAGGCAAGCAGGTCTTCGGAAATTTTACCGGAAAGCAAAACTACAGGGGCAGACAAAATACCCGCAAACAAAACCACCGCCTTAACATAAAACCAAAAAGGTAAATTCTGCAAAGCCTTAAACCTCAAAATTTCCAAAAATGCATAAAGGCTAAAAAATGCAATTGGGAAATGTACTAACGCAGGATGTATATTCATAAACTTAATTCTAGCAGATTTTTTAATGCTTTCAAATAAAAAAGCCAGCGCCTTTAAAGAGCTGACTTACATTTGACGTACGACATAGCGCCCTTTGAGCGCACTCCGAGACAAGATTACTTTCTGAGCATTAACTTCCTTAACCTGAAGAAGCTCAACAATCATAACCTTTATCCCCATCTGTCGCTCATAACTACTGAGCTCATCCGGATCAGCTTCCCGGAGCCAAAAAATATAATGTATATTCAATCCGTGGGGTATCGGTGCGGATCCTAAATCAGGATCACCCAAAACCGCAACATTCACATTATGAATCTGAGAACAAGTTCCATAACCCTCACTAACACCCCAAAAAGCCAACCGCCTACCTTCAAGCTCAAAGAAGCTTCTAAACTCCACCCCTCTATCTAAAGGGGGTATTCCACGAAACGCACTCTCTAAAGCTTGCCTCTGCTCCTGTCGTAAATGTGCCATGTATCCCCCTCAAAAAAATACCCCTTTCGTGGTGAAAGGGGGTTGGTTGGTTTCGAAAAGTTTCAAATTCAATCAAGCCACTTTCACTTAAGAAAGAGGCATCATCATACCGGCATCGCTTCTGTATATCTGTTTATTCATATGCTAAGATTAATCCATGAAAAAACAATTGTCAAATTCAAAATCCACAAACATTTTAGTGGTAGGCTCCATAGCCTTCGACACAGTCAAAACCCCTTTTGGCCATGTAAACAAAGCCTTGGGCGGCAGCGCAAGCTATTTTTCACTTTCTGCGGGCAAATTTTCCAAGCCGCATATAGTTGGTGTTGTCGGCGAAGACTTTTCGCAAAACAATTTTAAAATTTTAGAAAAAGGCAACGCAAATACCTCTTATATAGAAAAGGCTTCAGGCCAAACTTTTCATTGGCAAGGCGAATACCACTTCGACCTAAATACGCGCGACACCATAAAAACTAAGCTTGGTGTGTTTGCAAACTTTAATCCAGTTCTTAATCCAAATCTAAAAAATTCAGAATATATTTTTTTGGGCAACATACACCCTGCTCTTCAACTCTCCGTGTTAAGCCAAGTTAAAAAACCTAAGCTGGTTGGCCTAGACACCATGAACCTCTGGATAGACACCGCGCTTAAAGATTTAAAGAAAGTTATAAGCTTGGTTAATATATTCATAATCAACGACTCCGAAGCCAGACAACTAAGTAAAGAGCATAACATATACAAAGCAGCAAAAAAGATTTTAAAAATGATGGGTGAAAAAAAGAACAACGTGCTTATAGTTAAACGCGGCGAATACGGCTTACTCATGTTTGCACAAAAAAGCGTTTTTCATTTGCCTGGGTTGCCTTTAGAAGATGTTATAGACCCAACCGGCGCTGGC
>CAZGAF010000010.1:4112-9150 GCA_964523855.1 uncultured Candidatus Saccharibacteria bacterium
GATAGTTTTGCCGGCGGCTTTTTTGGTTATTTGGCAACCCAGAAAAAAACAGACCGCTTGACCCTTAAAAAAGCCTGCCTTTACGGTACCGCAATGGCTTCGTGTTGCGTAGAAAATTTTGGCACTAAAGGTTTAGAAAATTTAAACCCGAGTAAAATTGACTCCCGTGTGAGAATGCTTCAGCAATTAGTAAAAATATGATACACTTAAGCCAAATTAACTAACCAACTAATTACTCAATATGACAATATTTATAATAGTTTTAGTAGTCCTAGTTGTATTTGCTATAGGCACCTACAACAGCCTGGTAACCGGTAAAAACCGGGTCGACGAAGCATGGAGCGACATTGAAGTTCAGCTTAAGCGCCGCTACGACCTTATACCAAACTTAGTAGAAACAGTTAAAGGTTACGCAAAGCAAGAATCCAGCGTACTAGAAAATGTAACAAAAGCACGCAACATGGCCATGCAGGCCGGCAGTATGCAAGAAAAACTCAAAGACGAGAACATGCTTTCGGGCGCCTTAAAAAGTTTGTTTGCAGTCAGCGAAGCTTACCCGGACTTAAAGAGCAACCAAAACTTCATGCAAATGCAGCGCGACTTAACCGACACCGAAGACAAACTTCAGGCTTCCAGGCGTTTTTACAACGGCACTGTGCGCGACTTTAACACTAAAATCCAACAATTCCCTGGCAACATTTTTGCCAGCATGTTTGGTTTTGTAAAACGCGAATTCTTCGATATAGACGAAAAAGGCCCGGAAGGACAAGCAGTCTCGGTAAAGTTTTAAAAGGAATTCATAATTCTGCATTTAACAAATGCTAACCTACGATCTCATAAATAAAAACAAACGACAAAGCTGGATACTTATATTCAGCTTTTTAGTCATAATTAGCTTATTGGGTTTTGTGTTCTCTCAAGCCTACGGGCGAGCAGAAATTTTGTATTTTGCAGTAGGATTTTCTGTATTTTCATCTTTTATCTCATACTATTTTTCTGACTCCATTACACTTGCCCTCTCACAAGCCAAAGAAATAGACAGGCAATCAAACCCAGAAGTTTTTAGGCTGGTAGAAAATCTTACCATTGCAGCCGGTCTGCCCATGCCCAAAGTCTATATTATAGAAGACACCGCTTTAAACGCTTTTGCCACCGGACGCGACCCAGAACATGCTGTTGTATGTTTTACCACAGGCATTTTACAAAAGCTGGAAAAAGTTGAACTGGAAGGGGTTGTAGCGCACGAACTTTCACACATTGGCAATTACGATATACGGGTAATGACCTTGGTCGTGGTACTAGTAGGAACGGTTACTCTTTTAGCCGACTGGATGCTTAGGGCGACTTTTTTTGGCAACAGAAAATCGGACGACCGTGAAGGCGGACAACTAAAAATTATTTTTTTAATTGCCGGAATACTCTTAGCAATTCTCTCACCTATTATAGCTAGCCTTATAAAGCTTGCGGTTTCCCGCCAAAGAGAATATTTAGCCGACGCAAGCGGAGCACTCCTCACCCGCTACCCGGAAGGTTTAGCCAGAGCCTTAGAAAAAATTAGCCGTAACCAAGAACCCTTGGAAGCTGCCAACAAAGCCACAGCTCACATGTATATAGTAAACCCATTTCACGAAGACACCACCATGAAAGCCGCAAACAAAAGTGGACAAGGCTGGTTCTCGGGCCTCTTTAACACTCACCCCCCTATTGAAGAAAGAATAAAACGGTTACGGGAAATGAATTTGTAAATATGGAAAACCGAAAACACAATCGGCTAGCCTGCTACAACTATTCTTCACCGGGATACTATTTCATCACGATCTGTACAAAAGATCGTGATTGTTTTTTTGGTGATATAAAAAATAAAAAAATGTTGTTGAATAAATACGGAGAGTTATTAAAAAAATTTTGGGACGAAATTCCTAAGCATTACGAAAACGTAAATACGGACGCTTTTCAAATCATGCCGAATCACATACACGGAATTATTATCATCTTACCCGTAGGGGCGACCATTGGTCGCCCATTTCAAAAGGCGGGCAATGCCCGCCCCTACACCGACCTTCATAAAATCATAGGTTCATATAAAAATGTAACTTCGAAAAATATCCACGCTTTTGGTTTAAAAGAATTCGAATGGCAAAAATCATTTTATGATCACGTAATCAGAAAAAACGAGTCGTTAGAAAAAATCCGCGAATACATTTTTAACAATCCTGCAAAATGGGAATTAGACCAGGAAAACCCATTATACCTAAAGGCACTTCATTATAACTCCCGTCCTAAACCCTTTGGACTTTAAGCGCATAGCGGCTTTTTGTTTTTCGACTTCCCCTATTTTATTTAACAACTTCTTTGCGATTTTTAACTCTTCCTCCTCACTCAAAGCTTCATTTAAAACCGCTTCAATTATTTCTTTCGGCAGGCGTTTTTCCATAAGCTTTTTTTTTATTCCGAAAAACCCAAAGTTCTTATACTTTTTTAGGTTCTCAACATATACTTCCGCATATCGCTGGTCGTCTAAATAACGGTTCTCCGTAAGCTGCTTTATTACCTCTTCAGTAATTCTTAATTCATAATTCTTAATTCTTAATTTCTCCCTTATTTCTCCTTCAGTTCTAAGCTTAAGTCCCAACAAATATATTGCATAATTATAGGCTTTTTCCAAAGACATCTTTACATCTTCTTTTGTTTGTTCCTCAGCTTTTAAGTCTCTGTCCATTAGCTTAAATTTTTCTTATCACTCTATTGACTTGAGTGATAATTAAGAATATAATCATACTATACGTGATATACTTATTATATAATTTATTTTAAATTTTTTCTTTTTCTATAAAAACTATGACAAATTTTTCTTCAATTTTGGAAAGGCTGTCCTCCAGAGCGAAAAACGCGCTCATAGCCGCCCAACTTTCCAGCGAAGAGCTTAAGCACGACCATATTGGCACCGAACATTTACTTTTTGGCGTGGTGTCGGAGAAATCCAGTTTCGCTGCCGAAATTTTAAACAAAACCAAACTTAGCGCAGAAATAGTTAAACAAGAACTTATTTTAGTAAACAGCAACAACAAAATTACTGCCTGGAAACCGGTTTTGTCCGAAAACTTAAAAAGCGTCATCGAAAGAGCTGCTATTATAGCCAGCCAGTACGGTTACCAGTTTATTGGCACCGAACATTTTTTGTACGGCCTTTTAACCGTACCTCAAAGCAAAGCTAAAGTTATTCTTTCCAAACTTAGCGTAGACGCTTTCGAACTCGAACAAAACCTTCTAAACGTTTTTGAAAATATTTCCAAATTCCCAGAAATCCCGGAAGGCGCGGCAAGCGGCATGGGTCCCGCCTCAGGACCTCTCCCCTCTCAACCCGGTCGCAAAGAAAAATCTTTACTTGAATACTTTACAACCGACATAACCAAAAAAGCTTCCGACGGCCTTGTGGACCCGGTAGTTGGCCGCAAAAAAGAAATCGAAAGGCTTATTTCTATTTTAAACCGCCGCACCAAAAACAACCCTCTGCTTATTGGCGAAGCTGGAGTAGGTAAAACCGCTATAGTTGAAGGTTTGGCTTTAGCTATTTCCAAACGCGAAGTTCCCGACTCCCTTTTGGACAAAAAAATTCTTTCCTTGGACTTGGCTCTTATAGTTGCTGGTTCTATGTTTAGGGGCGAGTTTGAAAATCGACTCAAACAAATAATAGACGAAGTTAAACAAGACCCGAACACCATTCTGTTTATAGACGAAATCCATACCATGGTAGGCGCTGGCGCAACCACCGGCAGTTTAGATGCGGCCAACATTTTAAAACCCGCTCTGGCCCGTGGGGAACTAAGGGCCATAGGCGCCACAACTTTAGCCGAATACAAAAAACACATCGAAACTGACGCGGCATTGGAAAGACGCTTCCAGCCTATTTTAGTAGAAGAACCGAGCCGTGAAGAAGCGTACGAAATTTTAAAAGGCTTAAGACCCAACTACGAAAAACACCACTCCGTTACTATAACCGACGAAGCTTTAAAAAGTGCGGTAGATTTGTCCTCCCGCTACTTAAGCGACCGCTTTTTACCCGACAAAGCCGTAGACCTTATAGACGAAACAGCTGCTTTTTTGCGCAGCATAAATTCCGGCAGTAAACTTTTAAGGACTATTAAAAAAATAGAAAGCGACTTGGAAAGCTTGGAGCAGGAAAAAACTAAAGCAGTATACAACCAAGACTTCCCCACCGCTATACATTTAAACACTCAAAAAGAAAAGCTGCTCAAGCAAAAAGACGACTTAAGCTCCGAACTTTCCAAAGAGAAAAAACCAACTCACGAAATTTCCGCCGAAGACATAGCCCACACCGTGTCCATGATGACCAAAATTCCGCTCTCTAAGCTGACCAAAACCGAAGTCGGCAGGTTAGCCAACTTGGAAAAAACCCTAAAGAGCAAAGTTGTTGGACAGGACGAAGCTGTAGAAGAAATTTCCCGAGCCATTCGCCGCTCCAGAGCTGGTATTTCTAACCCCAACCGCCCGTTAGGTTCCTTTGTATTTTTAGGCCCAACCGGCGTAGGCAAAACCGAAACCGCCAAAGTTTTGGCTAAAGAAGTTTTTGGCGACGAAGAAGCTTTAGTTAGAGTAGATATGTCGGAGTTTATGGAAAGACACAACGTTTCTAGACTGGTAGGCGCTCCGGCCGGCTACGTAGGTTACGGCGAAGGCGGACAGCTTACCGAAGCCGTGAGAAGAAAACCATACTCTGTAGTTTTATTCGACGAACTTGAAAAGGCCAACCCTGAAGTCTTTAACATTTTGCTGCAAATTTTGGAAGACGGCCAACTAACCGACGCACAGGGCAAAAAGGTCAACTTTAAAAACACGGTTATTATTATGACCTCAAATTTGGGCATGCAAGAACTTAGCATGCAGGCCGCCAAAATAGGTTTTGCAGAAAAAGACGAGAGCAAAACCGACGAGCAGAAAAAGCTACAGGAAGAATACGGTAAAATTAAAGACGGCGTTATGGAAATGATGCGTCATGAGTTCAGACCCGAATTCCTAA
>CAZGAF010000010.1:9160-22824 GCA_964523855.1 uncultured Candidatus Saccharibacteria bacterium
TTATGGAGCTTCAAAACCGTCTTTTGGACCAACAAGTTCAACTTAAAACCAGCCAGGCGTTGGTTAAATTCATAGCCGACAAAAGTTTTGACCCTGCCCAAGGCGCCAGGTTTGTAAGAAAAAATATTCAGGAACTCTTGGAAGACCCGTTGGCCGAAAAAATTATTTCCGGCACAGCCAAACCAGGCAGCGTTGTCACCGGAGATATAAAAAACGACAAATTAGTTTTGAAAGTTGAAAAGACCTCGCTCCACAAAGTTGCTGTACCGGCATAAAAAATACAAAACACCTTTTGCACTAAGCGAAAGGTGTTTTGACTTTAAAAACCCCTTATGTTACCCTTTTTTCTAAGATCTCTAAGGGGGGATCTTGCATGAACCAGCCGACTTTGCAAACGTTCGTTTCGTTCCGCCCCAGGCGGAACAAAGGAAAAACCAGATTTGCCCACCCAGGGCAACAGGCATCGTTGGGCCGCAAGGCCCGCTGCAAGGCCAAGCCGCGCCCAAGCTTTGACGCCGTCAAGAAAGCCTTGGCCTTCAAAAAGGCGTCGTCTTACGCATCCACTTCAACGAGCTCGTTCCGGTAAATCGCTAACGTCGAACTTTAAGGTTCGACTTTTTATTTTGCTATAATTCTATTGCCTCGCTTAAAACAAAAAGCTATATGCTGTTAGGCATTTTAAAACCTCTTTTTCGCGACATAAAAACCTTCATTTTAGACACTCTTTTTCCAGTCTATTGTTTGGTTTGTAAAAACGAAGACCAGACGTTTTTATGCAGCCAGTGCGAAAACATTTTAGCCAAGTCTACCCAAGTTTGCATACTCTGTAAAAAACCCAGTCCGGCAGGGTTCACTCACCTCTCCTGCCAAACCCACCTTTCGCCCGACGGCTTTATAAGTTTGTTAGACTACACCGACAAAAAAGTATCGCGGCTAATTATTACTGGTAAATACTACTTAGTACAAGATATTTATTCTGTTTTAGGAAAAGTTTTAGCCAAATACATAGAAACAGATTTTCCTTTCCTAAAAAACTCCTTTACCCAAATACCTATACCTCTACATTGGACAAGGCGTAACTGGCGCGGCTTTAACCAGTCTGAAATTTTGTGCCAAGAAATCCAAAACCAACTTTCTATCCCCTTTCAAAACTTACTTGTTAGGTCTAAAATCACCAAAACCCAAAAAGACCTAAAAAGAGAGGCCAGGAAAGCCAACGTAGAAAAAGTCTTTGCCCTAAACCCCGCCATCAAAGAGACAGAATTTTCTATAAAGGACAAAAGCTTTGTTTTGGTTGACGACGTCGTAACAACCGGCTTTACTATTTTGGAAGCCGCTAAAATTCTCAAACAGAACGGCGCCAAAACAGTCTGGTGCCTAGCCGTTGCTAAAGACTAACCTATCTGATAAAATATTAAGGTTAAAAATAAATACCAATACAATCAAATCTATTTGATATGTACACGCAAAAGTTGATGAGCCCAGTAAGTTAGCTTGTCTTGCAAGAAGAAAAGTTGGTAAAATCATATAAAGGCGGCAATGCCTTTAAAAAAATAATACGTGGAGAGATGGCTGAGTGGTCGAAAGCGGCTCCGTGCTAAGGAGTTGTCCCGTCAAAAACGGGACCGTGGGTTCGAATCCCACTCTCTCCGCCACACTTCGTCACAAAGGTGACTACGTGTGGCCCATGGACCACCAACCACTTACATTCAGAAAATGCGTACCACCCGGAGCCTTGTATGATACGCGACAAAACCGCAGGTAACCCGTAATCAACAAAATATTCTTTCGCCCCAAAAGGGCGATTTTTTGCTATAATTGCTATATTATTGTGTAATATTCATAAAAAACTAAGAACTGGTTATATTTCCCTTAATTCTTGTAACAAATGGAAGCTTCTAACGTCTTAAAATACGAAGGGTCTGAAAGGACTTCTGAAAGCCTGATTCTCCTCCTGCAAATGGTTAAAAGAGGTGAGGATGGAGCTTTTGGCAAACTTTACGACCTGTACTTTATAAAAATATATAGGTTCATTTTCTACCGTGTTGGCCATAAAGAAACCGCCGAAGACCTAGCCGAAGAAGTATTTTTAAAAATATATTCAAAAATAAACTCTTTAGGCCAGGAAGGCGCGTTTGAAGGCTGGATGTACCAAATTGCAAGAAATTTGGTTATAGACCATTACAGAAAACAAAAGCTAACCGTAGCCTTAGAAGATGTTGAAAATGTTTTAGAATACGAATCCAACATTGTAGACGTTTTAAGTTTAGAACAAGAACAAAAAACAGTTCTCAAACTTTTAAAGCAACTTTCTTCAGACGAACAAGCTGTTATAAAAATGAAGTTTTTTGAAAATTTAGACAACAACACTATTGCCACATTGCTCGAAAAAACAGAAGGCGCAATCCGAGTAATCCAGCACCGCGCTATAACTAAGCTCCAAAAAATGAATCCTCATAACTCATGACACCGGAAAACCTAGACAACTCAATAAAAATGCTAAAAAAAGGCCTCTCACATAAAGAGGTGGTTTTGGGTATAACCGAAGACGCAGAAAAAAACTCACAAAGTTTAGTTGCCTTATCTGAATTACTTGAAAAAATTCCAAAAAATACACCTCCCTCCCCCGCCTTAAGACGCAAATACATACTCGCACAGTCTGCACAAAAAATTTGGCTGCCTTTTCTGCACATTTCCCGTTTTGCCGCCGGCAGCACAGCTTTTATTTTACTCTTAGCACTTTTTTCTGCCGGAGCGGTGCAAGCCTTTAAAAGCACCCCGGGCCAAACTCTGTTTTCAGTAAAAAGAACCGCAGAAAATGTCAGGCTAATATTTGTTATGAGCGACTCTGCAAAAGCAGAACTACAGCTCAAATACGCCACCAGCAGGCTCAGTGAGGCAGAAAGTATTTTAAAAAACCCATCCCGCAATAAGGAACAAGAAATCGCAGCCTTCGAAGAACTCAAGAATCAAACCCAAATTGCCGCGGAAAGTTTAAAACAAGTAGCCATAAATAAGCCATTAGAATCTAAGAACCTACCCTTAGCAAACCAATTAGAAGACTTAGCCAAAAAACAGACCGAACTTATTCAAAAAAATTCTTCGGAAGATGCCGATGTAAAACTTGCGGTTAGCGGCGCTAAAGACGCGTCCAAACTCGCAGCCAGCCAAGCAACTCAAATAAAAAATTACCTTGCCGTAGCGGGCACAACCCAAGACCCAGTTGCCTTAGCGGACCTGAGCGTAGACCCAAATGCGGTTATAGTACTTGGCAACATAACCAAACTCGATAAATCACAAATTGTTGTAGAAAAAACAACTTTCCAAATTTCCAGCGAAACTCAAATCCAAGACTCAAGCGGAAATAAGCTCGAAAACAACTCACTAAAAAACGACATAAAAGTTAAAGTTGTTGGCAAAAAAGACTCTAAAGAAAAAATCTTAGCTACTAGCATAACTCTCATAGACACCGAAAACCCAGGCGTTATAAAAGGCACATCTACCTCTACACCTACTGGTACCGCAACACCGGAAAATATTCCGGCTTCGCTTTCTACCAGCACCAAAGCCACGCAAGCGGAAGAAGAAACACTCACACCCGAAAAACCCAGACTAGGCAGCTTTATTATCGAAAATCCAAACCCTCAGTACAACCCATAAAATTGTGTCATGTGAGGCCAAAGAAAAAGTTCTTTGGCCGAATCAGGACAACAATAAAAAGTTTCCTGAACAGACAAAAGGGAGCATTCCCTAAAAAATAAAAAGGCAAAAAGCAAATTATTAGCCTTTAAAAACGACCGTATTCTAGAGAACGGTCGTTTTGTTTTTTTTAACAAAAATGTTACAATAACACCAAGCAAAAACGGGCTTTTATAAGTTTAAATTCCAACATTCTGGAGAGGTCGCATAGTGGTTTAGTGCACCGGTCTTGAAAACCGGAGTCCCGTTAAAAGGACCGAGGGTTCGAATCCCTCCCTCTCCGCCACACTTCGTCACAAAGGTGACTACTTGTGGCCTAGCCACCTACCGCTTGCATTTAGAGAAGTCTGTAACTCGCAGCTGTTTATATGTAGCAAAAAATAATAGCCATTTTTATATAAAATAGAATGCCAAATCAAAACAAAACTTTAACCTGGGAAGCTCCGGAGTTTAAACACTACGAAAAAAATTTAGGCTGGTATACCACCCTAATAGCAATAGCAATTTTGGTAGTCGGGTTTTTCGTCATAACCGGCGACTACTTTGCGGCGGTGACCATGGCCATTATAACCGGGATGATTATTTTCTTCTCACGCCAAAAGCCAGGCTTAGTGGAAGTGGAAATAAACAACAAACACATAAAGTTCGGCA
Source organism: uncultured Candidatus Saccharibacteria bacterium (assembly GCA_964523855.1). GTDB lineage: Bacteria > Patescibacteriota > Doudnabacteria > UBA920 > UBA920 > JAEUSF01. The sequence goes on from CAZGAF010000010.1 coordinate 13,511, forward strand.
ATTTAATTTTCTTATTTAAACACCTAAAAAGTTTTTGGGTGGTCAGCAACGAAAAACACAAAACTTTAAATATAGAAACTTCCACCCTTTTAAACAATTTACTTGTTATAGAACTGGAAAATCAAGACCCCGAAGAAGTTAGACAATTGCTGCTAAACCACTTGCCTGAACATCCGGAAAAAATCCACGAAACTTTTGCGCAAAGGGTCATACACTTTTTTAAGTTTTAGCAAGGAGATAATTTCATTTTGCAGTCCTAAACCAAAATATGCCTGCTCTTTTAGATACCATAGAAAAGCACATAAAACTTACAAAGCCGCAAGTAGCGGCTTTTAAAAAATTAGGCATTTTAAATGTTCGCGACTTGTTGCTTTATTTTCCCTATCGCTATTTAGACTTTTCCAAGACCACCACTATTTCAGAACTCAAAGCCCAAGAAGCTGTAAGTTTAAAAGTTAGAATTAGTTCCATTGCCGCCAGGTTTTCTTTTAAGAGCCGCGTGTCTATAGCCGAAGCCTTAGTTTCCGACGAAACGGGCAGCTTAAAAGTTGTTTGGTTTAACCAAGGCTATTTGGCAAAAACTTTAAAAAAAGGCGATGAAATATTTTTAAGCGGAGAAGCCAGCTATTTTAACAACCGCTTACAGCTTACAAACCCCATTTATGAAAAAGTAAGCGACTTCCCTGTCCATACCGCAAGACTTGTGCCTGTGTACCACTTAACCCAAAACCTCTACCCCAGAACCATAAGAAACGCCATTAAACAGGTTATAAATTTTACAGAAATTTTAGAAGAAATTTTACCGACTTCTATTTTAAAAAGTCAGGAGCTTTTAAGCTTAAAAGAAACGGTTACAAAAAGTCATTTTCCAGAGCGTGTTGAGGAAGCAGCAGAGGCAAAAAAACGCATTAACTTTGAAGAGCTTTTCTTAAGCCAAATCGGTGCCCAAAGAACCAAGCTGGAAAACTTAAAAATTGGTGCTTATGCTATAAAGCCCGAAAAAGGCTTGGTAGAAGACTTTATTTCATCGCTCCCCTTTACCCTCACCCCTGAACAAATAAACTCTGTATACGAAATTTTAAACGACATAGCAAGTAAAAGCCCAATGAACCGGCTGCTCGAAGGCGACGTTGGCAGCGGAAAAACTTTGGTAGCGCTTATTGCAGGCTTAGCCGCATGCCAAAATGGCTACCAAGTTGCATTTTTAGCCCCCACAGAAATCTTAGCCAGGCAGCATATGGAAAGCGCTAAGAAATTTTTAGGCAATTTTAAATTTCAAAATCAAACCGTCAATTTAAATCTTTTAACTTCAACTTTCTCCGAAACACAAAAAGGGCCTATAGAAAAACTAAGGCTCAACGTACTTATAAAAGACGGCATGCCGGGTATTTACATTGGCACTCACGCATTACTCGAAAAAGGCATAAAGTTTAAAAATTTAAGTTTAGTAATTATAGACGAGCAGCATAGATTCGGCGTACACCAACGTTCGGCTTTAATCCATAAAACAAAAAAAATCCCTCACTTGCTTTCTTTAACCGCAACTCCCATACCGCGAACCTTAAAACTCGCAATGGTGGGAGAGTTGGAAATTTCTCAAATTAAACAAAAACCAAAAGGCAGAAAAGCAATTATTACAAAGCTCGTTAGCGAACGCGGTCGCCAAAAAGCTTACCAGTTCCTCGCCCAACAAATAAACCAGGGCCGACAAGCTTTTGTCATAACCCCGCTTATAGAAGAAAGCGAGACTTTAAGTATTAAGTCGGCCAAACTAGAAGCGGAAAACTTACAAAAAGTTTTTTCTAAATTTAAAGTCGGCCTTCTGCACGGCAAACAAAAAAGCAAAGAAAAAGAAGATGTCATGAATGGTTTTTTACAAAACCAAATTCAAATTTTAGTTTCTACTTCTGTCGTTGAAGTTGGCGTGGACGTACCCAATGCCTCGGTTATGCTTATAGAGGGGGCGGAAAGATTCGGTCTTTCCCAACTCCACCAGTTCCGCGGCCGTGTGGGCAGAAGCGAACACCAGTCCTACTGCTTTTTATTTCCTAGCGCCGAACTTACCCAAAATTTAGAAAGTTTAACCACGCCGCCAAAAAACGAAAGCCTAAAACGTCTTGAGTCTTTTTGCCAAACCACAGACGGGTTTGAACTAGCCGAAATGGACTTAAAACTTAGAGGCTTCGGTGCACTTTTTGGCACACAGCAGTCCGGTAAAGACTATAAATACTTTGACCCCGGCTTTATAGAACTTATCCCTAAAGCCAGAACCGAGGCAAAGAAACTTTTAGACGAAGACCTTAATCTTAAAAACTACCCTGCCTTAAAAGCTAAAATAGAAAAAGAACAAATTCATTTTGAATAAGTACAAGGGGAATCCTTGCTTTAGCAAAGATTCCCCTTGTAGTGTAAACACTACAAAGATCACCATTGCGCCGCGCAATGGTGATCTTTGTTTACATGCTTTTAAATTTGCTTTTTTCTTTATAATATTGTATAGTTTGTCATAAGATTCAGGAGGAAAAACGGTGATTGTTTTTGCCGTGTAATCACTCTTGTTTGTCTCTACTTCTGTCCGAGGTGTGAAAATGTCAGTAAGTCCAAGTTATTTGGAACTCTTGCAAGCAAAAGAGCAAGAGCTTCTCGGAAAACTAAGCGGTCTGGAAGATCTTAAGATCGTAGCTGAACCCGATGCTCTCGACGAAGTCATGAACTCCTCACAAAGGGACTTGGCGAGCTCCGTGCACGAACACGATACCAACACGCTCAAAGAAGTCAGGTTGGCGATTCGGCGTATCGCAGACCAAACTTACGGTGAATGCATGAATTGTGAGGAAGACATCGCCCCCAAGCGCTTGAGAGCGATCCCGTGGGCAACGTACTGTTTACGCTGCCAAAACCTCAAAGAAAAACACGCTGCCAAACAAAAAAGCGAGATGTTTAAGGAAGGAGATGATCTCAAAGTCGCGGGAGAAGCAGCGTGACCTACCCCTACCGTACCCAAACGACCCTGCGGGTCGTAAGGGTAAAAACCAGCGCCAAAACTGGGCTGGTCACGGTGGCGTACACTGCGGCAAAGCCGCGAATACGACTGCAAAGCCGTCTGGCTACACCGCGCCCACGCCGGCGCTAACCAATCACCATCAGTCTGTTTAAAACAGCTTTTCCACTACCGAAGTGGGAATAAGAGCTCTCTGTGCTTACAAAGGGCTCCGAAACGTGTAAGTTGTTTTGAGCAGACTTCGCAAAGTTCTTTGGCTCGCTAAAAGGTTGTTCGGGACCTAAAGCGCGAGTTAAGGGAAAAGGCGGCAAAACGGAGATACACGAACTCTCTGTCAGCCGCCTTTTAACATGGAAAAATTTTAGAAAAAACTTTACTTTAATCAACTGAAAACTAATTCACAAATCTGCCGAAGCCTCATAAATAGGGTAACTACACTTTACGAACAAACCCTAAGAGACTAACTTTACAGCATCGCCTAAAGTCCTAACAGGCAATATTTTTATTTTACTGGAAGCAGCTTTAGTTTTAGGACAAATTATTTGTTTAAACCCGAGCTTCTCCGCTTCTTTTATTCGCTTTTCCAAATTGGAAACAAACCTAACTTCGCCGGACAAACCTAGTTCACCTACTATAATCATGCCGTCTAAGGCTTGTTCTTTTATGCTCGATATTATTGCCATAGCCACAGCCAAGTCTGCCGCAGGTTCTTCTATTTTCAAGCCACCAACAACGTTAATATAAATATCCTGGTTACTTAAATTCATACCCGCTCGCTTGGACAAAATAGCAGTTATAAGCTGCAAGCGGTTGTTGTCATAACCGCTAGTTGTCCTTTTTGGGTAACCAAAATTAGAAACCGAAGTCAAAGCTTGTATTTCTAAAAGAAGCGCCCGACTGCCTTCCATTACCGAAGTTATTATGTTGCCCGAAGCTTTTATACTATCTTCGCCCAAAAATAGCTGTGACGGATTTTTTACTTCTACCAAGCCATGTCCTTGCATTTCAAACACACCTACTTCGTTGGTAGTACCAAACCTATTTTTAACGCAGCGTAAAATTCTAAAAGCTGCAAACCTTTCCCCTTCCAAATACAAAACGGTGTCTACCATGTGCTCTAAAGTTTTTGGCCCGGCCAAATAACCCTCTTTAGTCACATGGCCTATTATGAGAAAAGATACGGACTCGCGCTTAGCCAGCTGTATAATTTTTTGCACGGCATTGGTTACCTGAGCAACACCACCCGCAACCCCGCTCGCCTCTTCGCTATACAAAGTTTGAATAGAGTCGACAATAACCAAATCCGGCCTCTGCTCTAAAACTGTGGCCAAAACTGTATCTAAATCTGTTTCTGCCAAAACCTGTAAAGCATGGTTTTTACTTATACGTCCGGCCCGAAGCTTTATTTGGCTCGCCGACTCTTCACCAGACACATATAAAACTGCTTGTTCTTTTATTTGTAAACATAACTGCAGCGCCAAAGTAGATTTTCCTATGCCCGGATCTCCACCCAAAAGCACCAAACTGCCCGGCACCAAGCCGCCACCCAAAACGCTATCAAATTCCTCCATACCTGTGGTAATTCTAACCCGCTTACTTTCTCCAATTTCTGCCAAGTCCACAGCTTTAACTGCAGTTGCGGTAACATTTTGATATTTGGCATTTGAAATTTGAACTTTTTCTAAAGTGTTCCATTCTCCGCAGTTTGTGCACTTGCCCTGAAAAGTCGGCGTTCTAAAACCGCAGGCGGAACATTTATACATTGTGGGAGTTTTAGCCATAAAAAAATAACGCTACAAAATTACAAAAAATACAAAAGTACGAAAGTTTTAAAGAAATTTCGTATTTTAGTATTTTATCGTACTTTTGTAGCCTATCAGGGTTACTAGTTTAAATCAAGGTAATACAGTGCGCCGTCTTGAGCGTTTCTAAAGAATAATTTATCTGCGTTCGGGTTGTTTTGAGTGCTATTTAAAAACAAATCTTCACCATCTATTTGCATACTTCCGGACTCGTACTGCGTAGCTTGTAAAGTTTGAATGTTCAATTTATAAAAAGTATCCATAGTCAACCCGCTGTTTTGCGCCGTTTGCGTATTTGGCACAGCGGCATAAACGGTCTGATTGTCCGGAGCCCAAACGGCCTTTTCTGGCGTGGTGTCTAAACCCAAATTCCTTACATCTTCCGTGTACAAATCGTACATCCAAAGTTGAAATTTTTGAGTGGCTGGGTCTTGTTTAGAAAACAAAAGTTTTTTCCCGTCCGGCGACCATAAGACACCTTTAACAAATCCGCCCGATATTTTTTTCCAAACTTTCCCTTCCACGTCAGTTAAAACCAAAGGGTTAACCGCACCCGAAACAGTTGTTGGATCTTTATAGTAAGCTACATTCATACCATCTGGAGAAACGTAAACCACGGCATTTTTGTCCCATATTTCACTCACAGTCTTATAGTTTTGTGTGTTAGGGTCAGAAATATTTACAGTATCATTTCCGTTTTCATTCGACCAAACATAAAAAATCTTATTGCCACTTGGCAAATAGCTTAAGGAGTACACCTGTGAAGGCAAAATTGTAAACTGACCTAAGTCGTTGTTATAAAACTCGTAAGTCTTTTTGGTTCCGTTTAAATACTCAAGCATAAAGTCCTGAGTGTTTGGTGGCCAAATTACTTTGTTTAAATTGCTTTTTTGCTCTATTGCCAACTGTTTTTTATCGCCAATCTGTAAGGGGCTCGAACCGTTCACGAAACTTGCCCTATATAAAAGACCTTGCTTAGTAAAATAAACAACCCCATTACCCTCAAAAGTCAAAACAGGGCTAACAACCTGGTCGTCCGTCACCTTATGGACTTTATCTTGGGTAGTTACTGGTGTCGTGGTTGGGTTTGGCTCAACATTTTGGTTTTGATTGGTGTTTTCTTGTGGATTTGGCTCCGGCACAACCGCAGTCTGATTGTTTCCAGCAGAACGCGAATAGATCAAAACCCCCAAAGTCCCCACGATTAAAATAAAAATTCCACCCAAAATTGCTATTGCTTTTTTATTCATACTCTATTGCTTGTTTATTTTTATTTTCGGTGAATGTAATTTAATTTATTATACAAGGAATTTTGTATTTCAGCAACATGGTTAGTTCTTAGTTCGAAGGATAAAGGATAAAGGATAAAGGACATCCTACCTTATCTCGCATTAACGCCAGCCTCTACACTTTGACTCGCCCCCTGTACCTGCCCGCTGGTTCCTTGTGTTTTAGTTATAGAGCCTATGTTCATACTATCTACAGCTTCACATACCTCTGGGTAAGAGCTCCCTATATAGGACATTTTATGGTCAACTATTCCAACCGGTGTATTACAGCCTACATATAGGAAGAATACAAAAAACAAAATCAAAATCGCTAAAGTTATTAAATTCATCAGCAAAATATGTGCCTTAACCTGAATGCCAATTTTTATATCTGACGAAAGTTTGCCTATCTGGTCTTTTATTTTGTCCGGTAAATTTATACTCTGTACTGCACGGTTTATTAACCAGTCTTTAAAAAGTGAAATAAAATCTCCGACTATAGCACCCAAAAGTATAGACAAACCAAAAGAAGGTATTGCCATACCCCAAACCCAATAACAGCCGGCCAAAAGTGTTTTATCCACTAGCTGGTTTATTTTCTGCATTGCTGCCTGTACCTCTACCGAAGATTCTGCCTTTTTAGGCTCTTCTACCTGGGGCTGTAAATTTTCTACCGGCTGACTTAAATCTTCTTCGCCGCTTATACCTGGAGCAGCTTCTTTAGGTTCCTTTCGTTGTAAGTTTTCGTTTGGCTGCTTATCTTTAAGATTCGGCTCTCCTACCGGTTTACCTAAGTTTGCGTCTGGAGATTCCTGTTGTGTTCCAGCAGAATTATCTTTGGAACCCAAACCCTCTCCGGGCTCTTTATTCGCCACTCTGTCTTGTAAAGCTGGGCTTAGTAGGGCCCCGAGTCCAGGCGCCGCTCCCAACACTGTATTTTTGTTTATACTAGGTCTAGTTTTCCCAGACTTTTTATTTTGACCTTTTTTTTGTTTAGGATCTTCCGAATCTTTTTCTTTATCTTGTCCTAGCTCTTTTGCAGAATTGTTCTCTCCCATTGCCCGGGCACGATCAAGATCGCCTTGCATTAAATTGCGCTTTTCTCGGTTCTTTAACCTAGACAATATCTCCTGTCCCGCTTCGTTTTTTCTACTTGGCTGCTCTTTTGCTTCTTGATTTGGTTTTTGCCCCGATGTTTCTTCCTCTGCTTCTGCTGAGACCGGTTTAGCTTCAGGCTCTTTTTTTGGCTCCTGTTTATTATCTTCGCCTTTGGGCTTCTCGTCTTCTGTCTGACCCTGGACCTTTTGCTTACCTCCGATTTCAGCATTTACGTTTCCTTGTTCTTCATTTTTTTCCGGTTTCCCATCTTCTTTTTTTCCACCATTTCCTGCTGGAGCTTTTGCTTCCGCTTCTAAACCAGCTTTCAAATTCAAATTTTGTTCAGCTTTAGTTGGCGCTCCTGTATTTTTAGGACCTTTTGGCCCAGCTACGCTCTCAGCATCAGCTTTTACGCTTTGCTTACCTGAAATTTCATTTTCAGTATTATTTTCAACTTCTGCTTCTGAACTTGTGGAAGAATTTTCCTGCTGAGTCCTTGCATCTGACCCCGGCGATATACTTTGAGACGTCCTTAAATTTGCATTTTGAGAGGCATTTTGCTTCACTTCTGCACTTTGACTCTTTTCTAAACGATTTTCTACCCTAGAATCTGTTTCTACTTTTGCACTTTGACCAGAAGTTTCGAAGTTTGCTGTATTTTTAACCGAAGCCTGAACTGTGTTTGGGCCCGAAGCGACCGTTGAACTTGAAATATTGTTTGAACCCTTTACCTCCCCCTGAACACTCGCCTGTGCCTGAGTATTTATATCTGCTCTATTTTCAACTCTAATATTTGTTTCTTCGGTTTCTTCCAAAAGCGGAGCTTGCGCCTCCAAGTCTTCCGCTTCTACCCGAGCTTCAACTGAAGTTTTGGTTTTTTGCGTACTTTTTGTGCTTACTTGGACCGAAGCGCGAACATTTTGCTGGCCTTTTACCCTCTCGGTTCCTTCAATTTTTACCAAAGCTGAACTCAATATTTCTTTTTGTTCTGCGCTCACGCCGCCTTGAATTACAGCTTCTATTGTTTTTCTATCGCCTGTCTTTACAGCTTGCTCCACCAAACTTTTTAAAGCTTTATTATCTCCGCTGGCTATGGCATTTTTAAGCTGTGTATTTAAAAGAGGATTTAAAACCCCTCCCGACATTATAGAAATTGCATCGGCAGGAGCGCCATGTAAAGCATTGGCCATAAGCCCTGCAAAGTCCGAAGCTTCTTGCTTGTTAAAATCCTCAGCCTGTCTTTGTTTTTTTTCTGCTAACTGTTTTTTTTCTTTATCTTCCGCTTCTTCTTCCTCACCACCTAAAAAAACTAACTGTCTAAAAACTACACCGTTTCCATAAGAACCGCTTAAAAATATTTGAAATGTCTGACCTTCCTCAATGGCGCCACTTAAAGCTTCTGGAACCTCAAACTCAATATCCAAGTTTGACGGCGTTGTAGTTATAAGATTTTCTGGGAAAACTTGCCCTCTCGTAAAGAACCCGGCCTTGGTAAAAATTTTACCCAAATCACCGCTTTCAGAAACCAAAGTTAAAACATCTTTCGGCCTAACTACATTTTGACCACCACCTTTAACCGCTTGGCCATTAACTAGCAAATTTTTTATTTTAAATCTTACACCATTTGGCAAAACCGAAAAATCCCCCAAAAGAAATTCTTGGGGTCCTTTTTTTTCTACTTCCAAATCTTCTACCTCCTCCGCTATCTGAACATCATTTTCATCAGCCATAATTTAAAATTCCAAATACCAAAACCCAAATACCAACCAAACTCTTATTACCAAGATTTGATATTTTGAATTTGATATTTGAAACTTAATTAAGTTTTTCCTGGCTTTCTTGTATTTCCAAAAGCTGCTTCGGGTCGGTGGTTATAATCTGATCTTCCACATACGAAGCGTATATTTTTATAGCCGCGTGCTTAAGTCCGGCAAAGAAAATACCCTCTCCCACTTCGCTTTCCAAAAGTAAATACTTTTCACCCTCAGTCAAAAAGAAAGTTTCCGCAATAATATTAATAGCCGCCGGCGACTGCTTTAACAAAAGCTGAATAGAAGAGTTAGTAACTATAGGTTTTCCGTAGGGCGAGGCCAAAAAGTCTGCCACGTCTTGCGTTATAGTTGTAAGACCCAAGTAGTACTTTCT
>CAZGAF010000010.1:22834-26471 GCA_964523855.1 uncultured Candidatus Saccharibacteria bacterium
CGCTTAGCTATACCGAACAAAAACCTGGCGCTGTCTTCATGCTGCATTAAAATCCAAGCTTCGTCCACGGCTAAAATACGCTTTTTAAGTTCCGCCCTAACCATGTTCCAAATATAGTTTAAAATAATGTACATGGCTATAGGCCTTAGCTCGTCTTCCAGGTCACGAATGGAAAAAATAACAAGCTGATTGTTTAAAACAACATTAGTCGGCTGGTTAAACAAACCCGCAAAAGTGCCTTCGGTGTATTTGGTTAACCTTTGCGCCAAACTTTCCGCACCCACCATACCTGACAATATCTCTATGAGGTCGTTCATAGTCGGCATTTCTACAGTTCTAAAGTCGGTAAGGTTTTCAGTTATGTCTTTCTTCGCATAGGTTTGCCATATGGCTTTATCCATTATTGCTTCTTCAGTCGGGTTAAGCTTACCCAAACACAAGTTAAACAAACCAAGCAAGTTTATAACCGCTGAACGAAGCACATCTTTAGTGTCTTCGCCCTCAAGCCCCGTTGGTAAGTCGAAAGGATTTATGCGTGAATCGGAATTTAAAGACACATTTAAATACGTCCCGCCGACTGCCTGAGCTAAATGCTGATATTCATTTTCCGGGTCAATTACAATAACTTCCGTACCAATCATGAGCGAGCGCAAAATTTCCAGCTTGACCGCATAAGATTTACCAGCACCGGATTTCGCGAAAATTACGCTATTGGCGTTTTCCATTTGAAAACGGTCAAACAATATAAGACTGTTGTTATGGCGATTTATGCCATACAAAATACCGTCGTTAGAAGTTAAGTCAGACGAAACAAAAGGAAACGTGGTAGACAGCGGGCTAGTATTTAAGTTATTACCTATGTCCAGCATGTCTGTCCCTAAAGGCAATGTGGAATTATACCCATCTTGCGTTTGCATAACCGAACGCTTAGTAACTATAAGCTTGGCACCCAAAGAAGATTCCAAAGTTGAGGAAAATCTATCTAGTTCCTTTAAATCTTCGGCATAAATAGTAAAGTACAAAGCAAATCTAAAGTACTTTTCCGTACCCTGCATAAGCTGATCACGCAAACCTTCCACATCTTGATACGCTGTTTCCAGCATCGGGTCCCTTACCTGGCCTTTTTCCTGGTTAATGGCCATTTGAGAACCTATTTCACCCACCTTACTTTTTAACTTTTTTAAAATAGTTTCCGAGTCAATTGGATACACAAACATAGAAACGTCCAAAGCACCTTCCGACTGGATAATAAACGACAACCAGTTGCTCGACAAAAACCTAGGATACGCCAGCACAAAAAAACTGCGGCCGAATTTGCCGTTAAGCTCAAAATGCGACCCTTCAAACTTTAAGGACGCGGGAGCAAGCAAATCTTTTAGCGTGGTCAAACCTTCTCTATAGGTTTTTTCCACATCAATTAAACGTTTGCCTGCATCTTTTTCGTTTTCCAGCTGTTTTAAGCGTTCCTTCTTAGCTTCAATCTCAGCTTCAGTTTTTGGAGAAAAAAGTGACATAAATTTCGCCGATACGCAGATTTTGCTGATATCTCAGATGTTACACACCAGATCTGCGTCATCTGAAATATCCGCGCATCCGCGAATTATTCTACTATTTTAATATCTTTAAGTTGGCTAAAATTAATAAGTGGTCCGGTTTCAAAATTATAGGAATTATAATAAAGCTGCATAATTTGTTCTGTATTCAGCCTCTCTCCGCGTACACCCGCACCGTTTAAGTTTGCTAAAACAGCATTAACCCTCAAAGCCAGCTTTTCGGCTGCCTTTTCAAAATTCGCAATTCTTTCACCGGTTTCCTTTGCCTTACCGTTACCAAATGTTCTACTAAAAAAGCCCGCTGCTGCCGGAAAAATACTTTCACCCAAAGGTACGACAATATAAAAATTCTTGTTCATTATGCTGGCATTTTCTATGAGCCTGCTTATAAACTCCACATACTCTAAAGTCTGAACCCTTAAAAGTTCGTTAGTTTGCTTTTCGGCAATTTTTTTGAGTTTTTCTATATAGCCGCCAACTTCCATTTTACGGCTTTGCATTAAAATCTGAATCGGAAACTCCAAAGAATTCAAAAACCTTTGGTAGCTGAATATAATAGAGTTTTGTTCTTCTTGGCTCTTTAAATCAAAGTTCGTCGAAGACACGGCTAAAATGGCTCTAAGCCCTCCATCTTCCATAACCACACAGTCGTTTTTTATTTCTGACAACTTCAAAAAGCTTTGCGTGCTTTTGGTTATTTTTTGATTTTTATTTTGCATTTCAAACGCCATGGTCTACAAAAATACTAAATTTACTAAAATACTAAACTAATACAAATTCACTATTCTTTTAAAAACAACACCTTGAGCTGTAAAATTTGCCAGTATTCCGAGCTTTAGGTTAAAAGCTTTCAAATAATCTTTAAGCTGATTAATTCTAGCTAGGGAAAAATGTTTATCCCGCTTTATTTCTAAAACTATTTCAGTACCATTTATATAGATAATAAAATCTGCAAAATAACTTCCTATCTTGTTGCCTTTATACATTAAGGGCTTATACACCTGTTCATTAAAAGACATTTTTCGCGCCTGTAATTCATGAGCTATAGCTTTTTGATAATACTTTTCCTGATAACCACTGCCCAACTGTTTATACACCTCTATTAAAACACTTACAACCTCATAACATTCATCTTTATAAATTAGTTTATCTGGCTCCATTTTAGTACTTTTGTAATTTTTGTACTTTCGTAGCCTACCTTATCTTCCCCACCAGCTCTTTCTCTTCACTCGCCTTTTTTTCAAGCAGTTCTCTTACTTCTTTTATCCTCATTTCCGGGTCTTGCACTTCCACAGCCACAGTTTGTTTTGTAGCGATATCTATGTCTTTAAGTTTACTCTGGGAATTTATAGTATATATTTCTTTTCGAAACACCATAACCTTAGGCGAAGTAATAAACTGAAAAATCTTCCCAAAAGCACTATATACGGGGCGGCCGTTAAACTGAGCAAAAGCCAAACCTAACGCAGGCAAACCCACCAGCAACCCCATTACAATAAGCACTGTTAAGCTTTTTCCCGCAACGGAGTAAGTTAAAAATACAAAAGTACCCGCCCCAAAAAGTATGCCAAACTGCTTTATGGTTAAAGGGCCTATTATTCTATCTTCAACTTCAGTGAATTGAGGAACTGGAAATTGCATATATTAATTATAACACATAAGCACCCTTAATCTTTTATCTTTAATCCCTGATTATACAAATAAGTACTAAATTTCTTAAGTCTTTGCGCAATACTGCTTGCTCTTTTTAATAACTCTTCATGTTGATTTTCTTTTATATAGCCATCGTCCAACGCACAGTCTAAACATGCCACAACTTCATCTAAAGAACCTTGGGACCTATTTACATAAACCCTAGTATCTTTATCTGTATTTTTATTAGAACCCTCGGCTAAATTTAAAAGTACAGAATTTAATGCCCGCTTTATTTGATCCACTAACCCATACAGTTGATCTCTTGGAAAACTACTAACATACTCTAAAACTTCTTTTCTGAACTTTCGAGCATCTATATATACATCCCAATCCCTAAATTTAAATCCAAATTTGTCCATAATTATCGCCAAACTATGTTGCAAAAGTAA
>CAZGAF010000011.1:0-15225 GCA_964523855.1 uncultured Candidatus Saccharibacteria bacterium
CGCGGACTCGTATGCGGGGCACGGCGGGGTTTCCACCATATCTCGGACCATGAAAAATACCCGACACTGGGCCGGGTATTTTTTATGGTAGCGCTTCCGACGTCGCCAAGGCTATATCGGACAAGACGGGGCAGCAAAGCTGCACTTCCCTATAAATATTACCCCTTCGGGGTATTCTTGCGGTTGGTCGGAACGAACCCCGATTTGGTGGATGATCCAACTTCGCTAAAGCTTCGTCGGACTTAGTGTTAAAAAGAGAATAGAGAGTGGTACCGGTACCGGGAATCGTCCGCCAGAGGCGGATCAGTTTTTCTATTTAAGTAAATAATTGAAAAACTGAAACGCCAATCAGGCTTCTCGTCACCCATAACATTACTCAAACAAAAAACCTCCACCATGTAGGTGAAAGTTTTTTGTTGGTAGCGCTACCCCGCACAACTCGCGGACTCGTATGCGGGGCACGGCGGGGTTTCCACCGTATCTCGGACCATGAAAAATACCCGACACTGGGTCGGGTATTTTTCATGGTAGCGCTACGGGGAATCGAACCCCGATTTGGTGGATGAGAACCACCTGTCCTAACCATTAGACGATAGCGCCATAGGAATATCAAAATTTAAATATCAAATATCAAAATTAACTAAAAGCAACTTTAACCTTGGCATTTTAACATAATCGGCCCTTGTATTTCAACCCTAGACGTGAAGAAGACCCGCGGGCAGATTATTTGGCGCATCGCGGGTCTTCATCGAATTCTTTTTTTAGATTAAGATTTCTATTTTACCAGATTTAAAAATTATTACGTTTTTTCTAAAATATTTACTGAACACACCAATAAGTTTACAGGTTCGCAAGGCACGCTTCGGCGGTCTGTTTTGCAAATTGGTAGCAGTGCTTGTGCATGTCATTGTCGGACATGTAGAGAAGCAGGCAGAGTTGGCTGATGAATCCTTGAAGCAGGCAAGAAAGTAAGTAGCATCTACTTTCTCCTTCGAGGAGTCTCCACGAACTGTTTGCGCCCTTGTTGTCTAGGACAATGAATTGGGCGTCGTACATCCAAAGTCGGTTGTGGGTTCCTTGCCAAAAGTCCGTAACGAACGTTGCGGCCGATTGCAGTGTCACGTTGAGAGGTTGGCGGAAATTGAAGTAGGTTTCTGCCGTACCGGGCAGGCCTCCTGACTTCTGTTCCCAGGTTATGAAAGTGGCTTCGTATAGTCTACCTTGGTAGAGGTAGTACATACGAAATTCATAGTCAACGTTTCTAGTTTCCGGGTCTGTACGAACTTTTGCCCGAATGATTGGTCCTTGATTAATTTTCCTCAAAAACCAATCGGGTTTCTCTGGCGTGACTACATTGTGTGTTAGCATCTGGTGCTCCTCCTATTTTATCGCCCTTGGGCGGAGATATGCGCCTCGTGAAAAAAGCGCTTGCAAATTATACATTATGTGCATGCTTTTGTCAATAAAAATTAGTCAGATATAAAGATTTATTGTATAATGGTTAGGTAAAAATCGGGCTTAGTAAGAAACAAAAATTTAGGTAATTTAAATAAATGCAAAAATTAAAATTTCCCCAAGGTTTTTTGTGGGGTACGGCCAATAGCGCTTACCAGACCGAAGGCGGCAATGTTCATTCAGATTGGCATTACTGGGAAAAAAGTATAAGACGACAGGAAGATTTAAAAAAAGCCGGTTTAAAACCGGAAGATTTTTTATGTGGCAAAGCCTGTGATTTTTATAACCGCTACGAAGAAGATTTTGCTTTGGCCAAAAGTTTAAACCATAACTCTATACGTATAGGTTTGGAATGGGCGAGAATTGAACCTGTAGAAGGGGAATTTAGTTCGGCGGTTTTAGACCACTACGAGAAAATTTTACAATCTGCCCGCTTCAACGGTTTAAAAGTTTTTTTGACTTTGCATCACTATACAAACCCTACATGGTTTACACAGAAGGGTGCTTTTGAAAAAAAAGAAAACCTGAAATATTTTTTGCGCTACGTGGAAAAGGTGGCAAAGAGGTATGCTACGGAAGTGGATTTTTGGTTAACCTTTAACGAACCCGAAGTTTACGTTTCTTTTTCTTACTTTCTGGGGTTGTATCCGCCGCAGGAAAAAAGTTTTTTTAAATCTTTTCAAGTTTTGCAAAATATAATATCGGCCCATAACCAAGCTTATGGCGTTTTACGAATGCAGACTCAAAAACCTGTGAGTATGGCTTTTCACTTGTCCGACATACAGGCGGTTAGCATGTTTAGTGAGCCTATAACTTTTTTGGCGCACTATTTTGCCAACGAATATATTTTAAACCAGACAATCAAGTTTTGCGATTTTGTTGGGGTGAATTATTATTTCCACCACCACGTCGGTTGGTTTGGTAAAAGAAAAAAAAGCCATTCCGGACACGAGCAAACAGACCTCGGTTGGGGTATACACCCGGAAGGAATAGAAAGAGTTTTGCTAGGTTTGAAAAAATACCAGAAGCCCATTTATATAACCGAAAACGGCTTAGCCGACAAGCACGACAAAAAGCGGGAAAAATTTATAAAGGAGCATTTGTACTATGTTCATAAAGCTATTAAGCAGGGAGCCGACGTAAAAGGATATTTGTACTGGTGCTTAACCGACAACTTTGAATGGCTCATGGGCTACGGTCCAAAATTTGGTCTTATAGAAATAGACAGGGAAGGGTTGTTAAAAAGAAAAGTCCGCTACAGCGCGGTCAAGTTTTCTGAAATATGCGGGAGTAATGAGATGATTTACGAACCTGATACTTCTTTGTTCGCCCACCGATCCTAATTTACGGATACTGCAATCCTGATCTGCGGATAACTACTTATTCATTAAGCATATGTTAAATAGTAACAATAAGTTATTGTTTGAAGAAGAAAGTTACATTTTAAATGGGATTGCTTTTAATGTGCAAAATCAAATAAGCCGGTTTGGAAGGGAGAAACAATATTGCGATGCTTACGAAAAAGCTCTAATAAATAAAAATATTGTTTATAAGAGAGAATTATTAGTTGGAGATACGGGTAATAAACTAGACTTTTTAGTTTTTGATAAAATTGTACTAGAAATGAAAGCTAAGCCTTTTATTATCAAACAGGATTATTATCAGACCCAGACATACTTACATGCCTTAAATTTAGAGTTGGGTATTATTTATAATTTTAGAGATAGATATATTAAGCCGCATAGAGTTTTAAGAGAAACAAGAAAATAAAGTATCTGTATTTATCTGCAGATTTGGATAGTGTTCGTATATCTGGATCGGATAATCACAACAAGATTTCTAGTATAACAAGATGACTTATTTATTAATAATCTTTTTTTATCTCATTTCCTCAGTTGTCGATGTAATGGACAAAGTGCTGCTTTCGGCTAGGAAAATTAAGCCTTTGCCGTACACTTTTTTTACGGTGGTTATGGGTTTGGTTTTGCTGTTTGCTTGGCCTTGGGTCTATGAGCCGCTGGGTTTTAACCGAATATTTTTGGATGTGTTCTCCGGTCTGCTTTTTTCGGTTGCCATGTATTTGTTTTTTAAAGCCGTGTCAGAAGGCGAAGTCAGCCGCGTGGTGCCGTTTATTTTTGCCATAGTGCCTTTAACCGATTTGTTGGTTTCTGTTTTTACCGGCGCTAACTTGTTAAGTATAAAAGAGATTTCGGCGCTTTGTTTGCTGCTGCCGGGAGCCTTTTTAATAGCTTACAAAAAAGAGGTATTTTCGAGCAGGCATATTTTGCTCAAGCTTCTAAGCGCTTTGCTTTGGAGTATTTATTACGCTGTGTGGCAATATTCCGCCACTGGTGGCAATGTGCTTAACCACCTTATGTGGAATAGGCTGGGTGCTGCTGTGCCGTTGGTTTTACTTTTGGTTTTACCTGGTCCGCGCCGAAATATAGTGGGAGTAAATAATGTAGAAAAAAAGAAACAGACATCTTTGCTTTTTTTCTTAAAGCAAATATTAGGCGGGGTAAGTTTTGTGTTTTTAAGTTTTTTACTTGTTTTTTCAAAAATTTCTGTCGTAAACAGCTTACAGGGGTTTAGGTACATTTTTTTATTTGTTTTTGCTTTGACTCTTTCTTATACGCACAGGCATTTGTTAGATGAACAGTTGGACAAACGAATTTTGTGGCAAAAAATTGGAGCCATAATGCTGATTTTTGGCGGAACCATTATTTTATTCATATGAAAATATATCAAAATGGAAAATGACAGTTTAAAATTTAAAATTTTTCATTTTGAATTGTAATTTTTATTTTTGATCTTTGATTTTTAAATTAGTTTTATGTTGTTTCAATTAGTAAAAAATCATAAATTCCTAAGCTTACTGTTTGTATTTTTTGTTTTTTTCTTTGTGCTTTACTCAAATTCCGGACCAAAAGAAAACATAGAATATGGGGTAACTTTTAGCCAAGTTCAGGCTATGGACTTGGGGCTTAATTGGAAAGAGGTGTATAAAGCCACTCTGGAAGATTTACAAGTAAAAAATATCAGACTTTCTGCTTACTGGAACAAAGTGGAGCCGGAAAACGACCGGTTTAATTTTGAAGACTTAGACTACATGATAACCGAGGCCGAAAAAAAGCAGGTGAACGTGGTTTTGTCAGTCGGCAGACGTTTGCCCAGGTGGCCCGAATGCCATGACCCCGCTTGGATAAAAACTTTAGGTAAAGAGCAGTTAAAAAACGAACTATTGTCTTTTGTGGAAACCGTGGTTTTAAAATATAAGAATAGTCCGTCTATAAAAATTTGGCAGGTGGAAAACGAGCCTTTTCTTTCGACTTTTGGAGAATGCCCAACGCCGGACGTAGAACTTTTGGACAGTGAAATTGCGCTAGTTAAAAAACTGGACCCTGGAAGGCCGGTTCTAATAACCGACAGCGGAGAACTGTCTTTTTGGATAAGTGCTGGCAAAAGAGGCGACTTGTTTGGTACCACTTTATATAGATATGTATTTAGCGATAAGTTTAACAGGTATTGGACCAACTATATTCCTTTTTGGTTTTATAGAATTAAGGCGGGATTTATAAGGTTTTTGAATCCGGGAAAACAAGTTGCTATAATTGAGTTACAAGCAGAGCCCTGGACAACAAAGGGGATTTTAAACACATCGGTCGAAGAGCAGTTTAAAACTATGAGCATGGAGAAGTTTGAAAAAATCCTCAAGGTTGCGGAAAGTACAAGGCTTTCGCCCCAATATTTATGGGGAGTTGAGTGGTGGTATTATATGAAAGAGAAGCAGAATCACCCTGAGTTTTGGGAAAAAGCCAGGGAAAAAATGGGTAGCAAGTAGCGTGTAGAAGAGTAAGCTAAAAAACGGTTTCAAATTCTGCGTTTTGAATTCCTAATTCTAACTTTAAATAAATGAGTATTATAGGATTAGACATAGGTGGGACTAAAATTACGGGCATAGTTTTTGAAGGTAAAAAAACTTTGAGGTCTTTGACAATACCGACGCCTAAGTCTTTAGGCAGTTTTAAAGCCAGTCTTCTTAAACTAGTAGAAACTCTTTCGACAAACCAAAAAATAGAAGCACTTGGGATTGGTATGGCCGGGGTGGTTGACCATAAAAATTTAACTGTCGTACATTCTCCCAATTTAAAATTTATTGAAAATTTTAATTTTAAAACTCTTTTTCCAAAAATTAAAATAAAACTCGATAACGATGCTAACTGTTTTGCCAGGGCGGAAGCGGCTATGGGGCAGGGAAAAGGCGTAAAAAATTTCGTAGGGATAACGTTAGGAACCGGCATTGGGGGAGGTTTGGTTTCTTTGGGTGAAGTGGTGTTGGGTGAAAGCGGAAGCGCGGGGGAAGTTGGGCATATTATGCTGGATACTGACCATACAATTGAGTATTTTTACCAAAAGGCAAAAGAAGCCTCCGACTATAAGCGCATGGCTAAAATTGTAGGCGTTTTATTGGCCGATGTTTATAATATTTTGGATGTAAATACAATAATTTTAGGCGGGACTGTAGCTGTGAAAAATTCCGAAAAATTTTTACCGGCAGCCGTGGACTACGCTAAAAAATTGGTGTTAAACAAAAACATTAACATGAAAGTTTTAGTTTCCGAATTGGAAAACGCAGGTGCTGTGGGTGCGGCTTTGCTGGTAAAAAAATAAAATCTATGAAAAAAATAGTTTTTTCCATACTTATGTTTTCTTTTTTGGCGGCTGGTTGTAAGCTGGTAGATTTGCCCCGGGAAACACCATCAAGCCCCAAAGAGTCGTATGAGGAGTTGCCGAAGTAGCGTGTAGCGAACAGTGTATAGCGTATAGCTTATAGCGTGTAGGGAGTAGGGAGGGAAGTCGTCTGTCCATCGCCCACTATCCACTATTCACTTACAACTACCCACTAAATAGTAAGTTGTAAACTAAAAAACAACCCCAGTAAAGCTGGGGTTGTTTTTTTTAGTTATCTTCCTCGTCGTCTTCATCTTCATCATCGTCGTCAAACTCTTCTTCCTCAACTTCGTCTTCTTTTGGCTCAGGCTCTTCGACGGGGGTAATTTTTTCTTCCAAAATGGGTTTTGGGTTTTCGGCTTCTGGGCTTACAGTTTCTGTGGTGGTTTCTGGTATTGGCTTTTGGTTTTGTGTTTTTAAACTTTCTATGGCAGCCGGAGTTTCTGGTAGTTTTATTTGTCCCACTAGTTTTTCAAACTCGGGCAAGTCGTTTACGGAAGTTAGGCCTAAGTGTTGTAAAAATTCGGTTGTAGTTTGGTACAAAGAGGAGCGGGCGTCTGTTGGGTTGGAAACTTTTTCTATGAGTCCTCTCATGAGTAAATGCCTGACTGAGTACTGGGAATTTACTCCACGTATAGCTTCTATTTCGGCTTTGGAGATTGGTTGCCTGTAAGCTATTATGGCGAGTACTTCAATAGTCGCATCGGTAAGTTTTTCCCGAAGCTCGGTGTTTAGGAAGTTTTTTACGAGAGTGGAGTTTTCTGAATTGGTAGAAAGCTGATATTCGTTTTTGTTTTCAAGTACAACAACCCCAGTTTCCCTTTTGTCATTTTTTAGTTCTTCTAGGGCTGGAAGTATTTCGCTTTCCGGTTTTTCTAAAAGTTTTGCCAGTTCCTTTACAGTAAGGGGTTTGTTGGAGACAAAAAGCAAGCTTTCGATTTGAGATTTTAGAGACATGGGAGAGTTAGTGGTTAGTTCTTAGTGCTTAGTGGGTAGTGAAAAGTAGTAAGTAGTAAGTAGTAAGTAGTAAGTAGGGGGCGGTGAGTAGTGAGCAGTTAATTATACTTAATACCTTATACCTTATACTCAATACCTTCCTGGCTATTGCTTCTTAATTAAAATAAATATTCCTACAGCTATCATTATTATACTATACATTAAAATGGTTGCTTTTCGGCCCAACGATTCTTTACTGTTTTTATTTTGGAAAATTTTGGGCTGCCGAATAAAGTCGTGTTTTATGAGCCAGCCCAAAGTATGTTCGTAAAAGGAGTCTAAGGCTAAACTTCCATACAAAACACCGCATAAAATAAATAACAGACCAATAATATTTTTATCCATAAATATAATCCGAATATATAGTTTTATCCTAATCTACAAATAACTACAAATGTCTTCTATCGGTAGTTATCAGTAGATCTGTATTAAGTCTGTGGATCCGGATCGGTTAAAGTTTTCTTAATAATCACATCTGCAAACAAAGTTTCTTGTTCGGCACTAAAGATTTTTTGTTTTACAAGTTCAAGTAAAGCTAAAAAAGTGATAATAACTTCCTGTTTGTTTTTTGCGCTTTTTAAAAGGTCTGAGAGCTTGGTTTCTACTTGGCTGGAAAGATGGTTTCTCAAGTGTTCAATTTTTTCTTGTATGGAAATAGCTTCCTTAACTTTGGCTTTAGGTAAATTGTCCAGCTCCTTTAGCTGCATTAAAATAGACAAAATTGCACCGTGAAGTTCTACAGTTGTAATGCTCGGGTCGGGGTAAAAGTTGGTTTTCTCTTCAAAAGTAGTTTCGCGTGTCCAAGACTGTTTTCTTTGGCTGTCTAAGCGTTTTAAAAATTTGGCAACTTCTTTAAACTTTTTATACAAAATAAGTTGGGCTTCCAAATCTAATGCCGAGTCTTCCTCTTCTTTTTCGACTTCCAGAGTCGGCAAAATTGCTTTTGACTTTATGACCAGCAATTTGGCCGCAATCGAAAGGTAGTCGGCAAGCAAGGTAGGGTCAACGCTTTCTAAAGCTCTCAAGTATTGTAAAAACTGCTCCGTGACTTCGGCAATGGCGATTTGAGTAATGTCTAACTGCCTTTGCTCAATAAGAGAAAGGAGTAAGTCTAACGGCCCTTCGAATTGTTTGGTTTTGGTGTACATAGTCAGTGAATATCACGTAACAGATAACAATTAACAGATAACATGGTACAGATAGCGGATTGTAAAAAATTATTAAGACTTAATATTTTTCATAATTGTCCAAAGCATTGCGCCAATTTCATTACCTAAATCAAAATTTTTTTTAAAATCAATTTCCTTTATATAATTTTCCTTTAATGTAAACTCTATAAATATTGACATTCTTTTAAAGAGCCATATGAAGTCTCAAGAAAGTTAAGGTAAACTTTTTGTTTAATTCTTGCAAATCCTTCAATATAATTTAATATGACCGATACAGCAGATCTTCTCATTTGCGAAACTAGGCCATATTGCTCGTTCTGTGGAAAGGTTTTGGTGATTCGGTAGATCTCATGAGCGTAAGTGTCCATTTTTTGTTTTAACGTGTCGTGAAAATTTGTTGTACTCATAGGTCTTGCTATGTGTTTAATATTACTTGCCCCATGCTACATGTTGAATGCTATATGCTATGTGTTATATGCTATATGTTTTATAATTCATTTCTTCGCTTTACTAAATACTCCTTTAATAGGCTCGACTATTTTTTCAAAATCTTTTACTGAAAGTTCTACGCTGTGGGTGTAGCTGCCAGCGGAAGCTATAATTTTCTTTGTTTTGGTCATGCTTTTATCGAGCAGGGTTTTTAGGTTGTATTGTGAACCGAAAGGATGAAGTAAGCCAACTTTAGTTTTTAAATGTTTGATTATATCTTTTTCCGTTGCCATGCTGACCTTTTTAGCTTTCAAAGCTTTTTTTATGCCTTGAAAATCTACGTATTTTCCTGCGGGTAGGACTATTAAAACCAAATCTTTATCTGCCCGCACCAAAACCACTTTTGCAATCTCCGAAAGTTTTTTCTTGGTCGTCGCGCTTACGTCGTGAGCGGTATAGACTAGCTTGTGTTCTAAAACTTTGTACTTGGTTTTTGCTTGGTCTAAGAACTTGGTAAGTTGGTTTTTTAGAGGTTTTGGTTTCATACAGATCCGATACTAATAATACGAATTTTATCCTGGTTACCCTAATACATGTTAATGCAGTTCTACAGAAGCTTATAGATTATTCAACGGATACTCCACGAGATTCAAGAATAGCTTTGATTTTTGCCGAGTCCTTTTCTTTGCCTTCTCTAACATTTTGTTTGTACTTTTCGCTGCCTGCTGGTGTTGAAAATTCTTTTTGGTAGTCTTTATACATGTCTAGTAAAGTTTCAGTCTCGTAAGAATCAAAATTGCCTTTAAGGGGCTTTTCGAAAGCGAGCTCCATAGTGGATTTTTCCATATTTTTTAAAGTTATTTAATAGTTTATTTTATTTATTCTTTTTTCTTTGGTAAGTCCAAGCGAATGTGGAGTTCTTTGAGTTGTTTTTCCTCAACTGCTCCGGGTGCGTTCATCATCAGGTCTTCGGCTGAACCGTTTTTAGGGAATGCAATAACTTCACGAATGTTTGGTTCGTCCATAAGCAGCATAAACCAGCGGTCAAGACCAAAAGCGCATCCCCCGTGCGGAGGGGCGCCGTATTCAAACGCGCGTATCATACCGCCAAATTTTTCGTCTACAGTTTCTTTGTTTATTCCCACAATTTCAAAAGCTTTATACATAGTTTCCGGGTGGTAGTTTCTAATAGCCCCGGAGCATAGCTCATAACCGTTAGCTACTATGTCATACTGGTCTGCGCTTATGGTAAGCGGGTCCTGGGTGTTTAAAGCCTCCAGGCCGCCTTTGGGCATGGAGAATGGGTTGTGGGAAAAGTCTATAGCGCCTTCTTTGGTTAACTCGTACATAGGAAAGTCGGTAATCCAGGCCCAGGCAACAATAGAAGGGTCTTTAAGGCCCAAAATATCACCCATTGTGCTTCGAAGTTTGCCCAAAACTTTGTTGACCAAGTCTCGGTTGTCTGCACCAAAAAAAATTATGTCTCCTGGAGCCGCTTTGGTTTTGGTGAGAATAGAACTTATTTCTTCGGGTGAGAGGAATTTAAGAATAGGAGAGCGAAGGCCTGTAGGGGAAACCATTGGTTTCCCGTCATCAGGGCGGCCAGTGCCCGCCCCGACGTTTTCTGGTGCGTCATATACAATATACGCCAAACCGCCAGCGCCTTCTTTTTTTACCATTTCTGTTAATTCGTCTATTTGACTGCGAGTTAGTCTTGCGCCGCCTTGTGAGCAAATTGCTTTCACAACGCCGCCATTTTTTATAGCATTACCAAACACACTAAAGCCTGTGTTTTTTAAGTCTTCGGTTAAATCTGCCATTTCCATGCCAAACCTTAGGTCTGGTTTGTCGCTACCATAAAGCTCTATAGCTTGTCTGTAAGGAATGCGAGGAAAAGGCTTCGAGAGGCATTTTTTCTTGGCAAAATCTTCCGTAAGTTTTATAACTAGCGGTTCCATTTCGTTCCAAATAGTTTCGCCTTGCTGTGCAAAAGCTATTTCCAGGTCGAGTTGATAAAATTCGCCCGGGTGTCTGTCGGCTCTTGGGTCTTCGTCTCTAAAGCAGGGAGCAATTTGGAAATACTTGGGTAAGCCGCCCACCATTAAAAGTTGTTTAAACTGTTGAGGAGCTTGAGGCAAAGCAAAAAACTTACCTGGGTGAATGCGGGAAGGGACCAGGTAGTCGCGAGCACCTTCGGGCGAAGAGCTGGTTAAAATAGGGGTGGTAACCTCTGTAAAATTTCTTTCATGCATGTAGTCGCGAATGCGGGTTATGAACTCGTCTTTTAAACGAATCATTCTTTGCATTTTTTCGCGGCGTAAATCTAAGAAACGGTATTTGAGCCTGCTGTCTTCATTGACAGTTTGCGGTTCGCCGTGGCCGTGGGCAACGGGGAAAGGTAAAGGCTTGGCGGAATTTAAAATTAAAAATTTAGAAGTAAAAATTTCTACATTGCCCGTAGCTAGGTTGGGGTTTTGGGTTTCGGGTGTTCTTTCTACCACTTTGCCGTAAACTTGAATTACGTATTCGTCGCGGACTTTTTCGGCAACGCTGAAAGCTTCCTGTGCGTCGGGGTGGATAGCTAGCTGAATAAGCCCGGCGTGGTCTCTTAAGTCAATAAAAATCACGCCGCCATGGTCGCGCCGTGAGTTAACCCAGCCGGCTAAAGTAACTTCTTGGCCGACTTTTTGGGTAGTTTCTGTGCTAAGTGTTCTTTGCATATATTGGTTTCGTATCCCGTAAACAGCGGGCACGAAATATGAATTATTTACAAAAATTATACCTAAATTTTAAGCTTTTTGCAATTATTTAAACCAAGTAGAGGGAAATGTATAAAATCAGAACTTGGGGTCATATTTGGCTCAGGTTCTAGAGGTAAGGCTTAAAAATGCTTTGATATATTTTAAAAAAGTTTTATAATGCATAAGCTTGAATAACTTTAAAATAAAATTTGCATAATATGTTAAAAAAGATTGTGCTGGATTTGGAGACGCGATCCATCCTACGCCAAGGCTTCGGAGGATTGCTTTACGTTGAATTAAAAAATGTTATACCAGAAGGGGGTTTGGTATGTTAAAGAAAATTGTGCTGGATTTGGAGACGCAAAAGTCGTTTGACGATGTGGGGGGTAGAGGAAAAAATCATTTGTTAAAAATTTCTGTCTGCGGAATTTATGATTATACAACTGACAAGTACCAAATCTACAGAGAGCATGAAATACCCAAACTCGCGTCTTTGCTTCAAACCGCAGACCAGATTATTGGCTACAACATAAAAGATTTTGACTTCGAGGTTTTAAGGCCGTATTTAAATTTCAATATAGACAATGTGCCGTACCTCGACCTGCTGGAAGAAATCGCAAAAGCTATTGGGCACCGTATAAAGTTGGAAGATGTGGCGCAGGCAACTTTGGGCAAAGGCAAAAGCGGTAGCGGTTTAGACGCCTTGCTGTATTTTAAACAGGGTAGATGGGATGTCTTGGAAAAATATTGTTTAGACGATGTGAAAGTGACTAAACAGGTTTATGATTACGTTTTAAAAAACGGCAAGCTGCTTTATAAGGACTTTTTTAAAGTCAAAGAAATACCTTTAAAAGTTTTAGAACCTGTTCAGAGGCAGGGGGTTAAACACCAAGCAGCGCTTTTTTAACTTAAAAAAAGCTTTGAGTAAATATAAAATATTTTTTTTAGGTTTTTTCATAGCATTGGGTTATTTACTTAGCCTGGTTTTTAAAGGTGTGATAATTCTTCCGCAATCTCTCCATGTGGGTTTTTTGAACTTACGGTTTTATGGAATTTTTATGAGCCTGGCAGTTTTGACCTCTTACGGCGTGGCGACTTTTCGCGCAAAAAAGTTCGGCATCGAAAAAGAAATTGCAGAAGATTTGATTTTCTTTTCCATACTTGGAGGGTTTGTGGGAGCCAGGCTGTATCATGTTGTAAGCAGTTTTGACTTTTACGTACGCAATGTATGGCAGGTTTTTTATGTGTGGCAAGGCGGTCTTTCCATATACGGCGCAGTTTTAGGCGGAGCGATTGGGCTGTATTTGGCTAAAAGAAAGTTTAACTTAAATAAAACTTTTACGGAACTTCTAAATTGGCTTGCCCCTTCACTTTTGCTTGGGCAAATTATTGGGCGTTTTGGTAACTTATTTAACTATGAGCTTTATGGTTACCCTACGGCTTTACCTTGGAAAATGTTTGTACCTGTCAGTTTTAGGCCGGTGAATTATTTGACTCAGAGTTTTTTTCACCCGCTTTTTTTATATGAACAGTTGGGAAATTTAGCTATCTTATTTTTTTTACTTTGGTTGGAAAAAAAGCCTGCGGACTCGAGCCCTTCTAACTTTTTTGGGGCCTTAAAAAATAACTTGTTTTTAACCGGCATTTTATTGTATAATATTATGCGATTTGTTTTAGAATTTATAAGAATAGACAGCCCAATTTTGCTTGGGTTTAGACAAAATGCCGTGGTGAGTTTGATAGTTGTATTTATTGTTTTATTTTTACTTTTTTTAAATGTCAGAAAATCAAAATCATTGGTTACTTAAGCATCATTATTGGCTTTCCTTTTTTTTGGGCGCCGGGTTTTTGGCTGTAGTTCAAACTTCCGTCAGTTCCGGTTTTAAGCCGGTTAAGTTTATAAGTTTGGTTTCTGCATATTTGATTGTTGTCTTTTTATATAACCAAGAGTTCTTAAAGCAAATTAACCAGTTTAGTTTTTATAAAGCCCTTCGTGTACCGCTTTTACTTACTGCTGCTGCGGCCATTTTTGTTATTATTCCTACTCCTTTTTTGCGCGCTGTATTTTTGCTTAGCTCTATAGCCGTAGCCGGGTTTTTCCAAAGAACCATTTCAGCTTTTTCCGAAAACTTTTTACTCAACGAAACTTTGTTAACTTCCTTCGGTGTATTTATGGGGCTAACGGCTTGGGCATATTTGTATACTCCGCAAAACCGTTTCTATGTTGCAATGGCAGTTTTTGGGGCGGTCTTTTTGTTGGCCCGGGTATTTTTTGAATACACCACAGCTTCCGAAAAAGCCAAACTCGTTTCCGCATTGACGGTTTCTTTTCTTATGGCTCAGCTCTTTTGGGCCGCGGGTTTTTTGCCTCAACACTACAGTGCCTTGGCGGTCGGGCTAACCGCTTTGTACTATTTGTCTGTGGTGGTGAATTATAATTATTTGTTCAACAACCTGGATTTTAAAAAAATTCAGTTCCACTTAATTTTTGTTTGTATATGTTTAGGTTTAGTTTTAATTTCCACGCCGTGGAGAATATTATAGTTTATGAATAAAACTTTTAAGTTAGTTGTCTTAAGCGCGGTTTTGGTCTTTTTTCTCAATTTAATTTTTGGCCGTTTTGTGGCGGCTAAAATTTCTACCTGGCCGTTGCTTAACCGTTTGAAAATTTTGAGCCCACAAGCGCCCATTGTTATAAATCAACGTGAAGAAATAAGGATTACCGAAAACGGTCAGCTAACAGAAGCGGTAAATGCTGCGAAATCTAAAATTTCTGCCGTGTATTTAAAAGAAGCAAGCGGCAACATAAGGTTTATGGGCTCGGCGGTGAACTTAACTTCGGAAGGTGACTTTGTGGCACATAAAGATGTTTTTTCAGGCCGCGGTGATTATGTGATTTTTTTGGAAGGCGGGAAGAATGCAAATATTTCTTTTGTAGCGAAAGACCCCGCTTCCAACTTAGCCTTTTTCAAAGCTTCTGTTTCTTCAGTCCCGGTTGCGCCTCTGGCGGATTCAAAGCTCCTTATGAGTGGGGATAAAGTTTTTGTTTATTCAAGCAGTTTGTCTGCTTCTTGGGAAGCTTGGCCGGGTTACCTTACTCGTTCAGAGAACCATAGAGCCGAAAAAATTTACAATGCTGGTTTAAGCATGCGTTCGTTTGAACTTTTAAATTCTTCTGAGCAGGAGAAAACTCGAATTGTAATAAATGCCAAAGGCGAAGTTGCGGGTATTGTTTCTTCCGGAGAAGTTATCCCGTCCGATGTCATTAAGTCCGCGCTCAGTGCATATTTGAGTAACAGAGAAAAAATTGTCCGACCCGACTATGATTTTACTTTTCAAGAGAACACGGGTCCGCGGGTGGAAATTTTAAAACTACCCGAAGGCAGTTTGGTTGTGTCTTCTCAAAATTCTGCACTTAAAGCCGGCGATGTTATAGTCTCGGTCGCGGGGCAAGCCTTGGGTAATGGGGTTTTCTTAGAAGAGCTTTTGGAAAAATACCAGCCGGGCCAGGAAATTGAACTGGAAGTTATAAGGAATTCTCAGACCATAAAAGTTAAAATTAAAGCGAAGGAGCTACGCTAATATGCAGTCAGGCAAAAATACAATTTTAGTTACAGGCGGGGCCGGGTTTATAGGCTCAAACTTTGTTCACTACTGGCTAAAAAATTACCCGGAAGACCATATAATAGTTTTGGACAAGCTAA
>CAZGAF010000011.1:15235-25656 GCA_964523855.1 uncultured Candidatus Saccharibacteria bacterium
GCGCTGACTTATGCTGGCAATTTGGAAAATTTAGATGCGGTTAAAAACCAGATTCGCTTTGTAAAAGGCGATATTTGCGATGCTTCTTTAGTGGACGATGTTATGAAAGATGCCGACATGGTGGTTCATTTTGCCGCAGAGAGCCATGTGGACAGGTCTATTTTGGCCCCTGACGAGTTTGTTAAGACTAACGTCTTAGGTACGCACAACCTTTTAAAGTTCGCTTTAAAGTATGAAGTAAAAAGATTTCACCATGT
This sequence comes from uncultured Candidatus Saccharibacteria bacterium, assembly GCA_964523855.1. Classification (GTDB taxonomy): domain Bacteria; phylum Patescibacteriota; class Doudnabacteria; order UBA920; family UBA920; genus JAEUSF01. The sequence goes on from CAZGAF010000011.1 coordinate 15,493, forward strand.
CTCGACAGATGAAGTTTTTGGCCAGCTGCCTTTGGAGTCGAAAGATAAGTGGAATGAAACAACGCCGTATAACCCTAGAAGTCCGTACTCAGCCAGTAAGGCTTCCAGTGACCACTTGGTTAGAGCATATTTTACCACTTACAATTTGCCAATAACTATAACCAACTGTTCCAACAACATAGGACCCTTTATGTTTCCGGAAAAGTTTTTGCCGCTTGCCATAACTAATTTAATGGAAGGTAAAAAAGTCCCGGTTTACGGAGCCGGTAACCAGGTTAGAGAGTGGCTTAATGTGGAGGACCATTGCAGCGCTATTGACGCGGTGCTTAAAATAGGAAAAGTGGGAGAGACTTATTTTGTCGGTCCCGATAACGATGAGTATTCCAATTTGGAAGTTTTAAAAATGGTTTTAAGAATTATGGGTAAAGGCGAGGAGAGTATACAATACGTTAAAGACCGCCCGGGGCATGATTTAAAATATGCAATTGACCATAGTAAAATAACTAAGGAGTTAGGTTGGAATCCGAAGTACGGTTTAGAACAAACTTTGTCAGAAATGATAGAATGGTATAAAGAAAACCAAGACTGGTGGAAGCGGGTAAAGAGCGGTGAGTATAAGGAATACTACAACAAGCAGTATAATCAAACTATTTAAATTTTAAGTTAGGAAAATTTTTAATTCGCAATTCTTTTATATGAAAGGCATTATTCTTTCGGGAGGTTCTGGGACCAGGTTGAGTCCGCTGACAAAAGTTACTTCAAAACAACTCTTGCCGGTTTATAACAAGCCAATGATCATGTATCCGTTGGATACTTTGCTTAAAGCCGGTATAAAAGATATTTTAATAATTGTAGCCCCCGACCATGCGGGCGACTATTTAAATTTGCTTGGCAGCGGCAAGGAGTTTGGAGCTAGGTTTGCTTACGAAATTCAAGACAAGCCCGAAGGTTTGGCACAAGCTTTTTTAATAGGCGAAAAGTTTATTGAAGAAGATTCGGTTTGTATGATTTTGGGTGATAACATTTTTGAAGATGATTTTTCCGAAACCATAAAAAACTTTAAGAGCGGCGCTCATATTTTTGCCAAACAAGTGCCTGACCCTGAAAGGTTTGGAGTCGTGAAGTTTGACGAAAAGGGTACGGCGTTACAAATAGAAGAAAAGCCTAAAACCTTTTTGTCTGACTACGCTATTACGGGCCTTTATTTGTATGACTCTCATATTATAGAAGCCGCTAAGTCTGTTAAGCCTTCTTTAAGAGGTGAGCTTGAAATTACTGACCTTCATAACTGGTACTTAAAAAAAGGCGAGCTAAAAGTAGATATGGTAAAAGGCGAGTGGATAGACGCCGGAACTTTTGAATCCTTATTTAAAGCGGGGGAATTGGCTAGAAAAAAACATCAAAAATAAAAATATGACTTTAAAACACCAAAAGCTAATAACCATAAGTTTAATTTCTGCCGCAAGTTTAGGTAGTTTTGAGGCTTTAATATATGTGGTTAATTTAAATCAGGTAAAAACCTTTTTACTTTTAGCTGCGGCAGTTTGGCTGTATTTGTGGGTAAAAGTTACGCTTTTGTATGATTTGCATTTTAAACAGACAGACGCTCTTAGCCGAGCTCAAAAAAAGCATGAAGACGTGAGTCATAAGCTAAAAAAGTTTTTCAAAGTTTTCTTTTCAGCGCTTTGGGACAGAGTTGCACACTTTAGACGTTTTGAAATGTTTGCCAAGTGGGCCAACTATTTGCTTTTGCCGGGTTTGATTTTTTGGGCAACTGTCGCTTTTTTGTTTTTAAATTTAGGTAAAGCTTTGCCTCAACAGTTGGTGGCTATTTTGTCTTCTTTGGCTTTGGTTATAAATTTTTGGTATATAAAAGAAATATATACAAGGAAAGAAGAAAAGGTTGCTCTAGATATTTTTGCAGCGCTTTCGGCTATAAAAATTTACAGCGTTGTAATGTTGTACTTTGCCGCTGTTACGCTTACTCGTTATTTTGCACTTGAGCCTGTTTTGTTAGTTTTGGGTGTGTTTGCTTTAACCTTTTTGGTTATGATCCAAGCTCTAAGCCAGCACAAATTTACCAGTGTTAAAAATTTGTTGGGCGTGGTTGTAATTTCAGCGCTTCAAAGCTTGTTGGCTTACTTTGTTTACATGTATTGGGGTTATAATAATTTAACTGCTGCTTTGTTTTTAACAGCTTTTTATAATATGTTTTGGGGAGTTTTTCATCACTCTTTGGAAGGCGACTTAAATAAAAGACTATTTTGGGAAATAGTCTTGGTGTCTTTGTTTATTGCTTTATTGTCGGTGAGTACGACTAATTTTAGAGCGAGGTTGTGAGGGGAGAGAAGTTGTAAGTTGTAAGTTGTAAGTTGTAAGTTGTAAGTTGGGGGCAGGCGGGGGTTTGGTTGGGAGCAAAAAAGCTAAATCCAATATAAAAGGGCGGTCAAGATAACGGCTAAAATCAACAATACCAAATTGTTGATTTTTTTGTCCGCGTTTAACCAGCGGTTTTTTTGCAAAAGTTTTATATCTAAAACTAAAAATATAAATAAAATACCAGCCCAAGAAAGGTTTAACCAGCGGTTTTTTTCATACCAGCTTTTCTCTTTTGGTATGACCGGTTTGGAGTTGCTAAGGAGTTTTTCTACTTCGCTTACCGGAGTTGTGGTTTCCGTGACAGTTAAATGAGGTTCGGTTATGGAAGCGTTTCGTACATTTAGAGGAGAAGATTTGGAAGGTGGGGGGAGTGTGGTAACTTTTTTTACACTTTCGGTTTTTGTGCTTGCGGTTTTTTTCGTTGTCGTAGGCGTGGTGGTGGTTTCGGGTTTTGTTTCCGAGGCTAAAGCTTTTTTTTGTAACAACGCCCCAAAGGTATTAGCTATGGCTGAGTAGTAGTCGTTTGTATTGGCGCGGCCCATAGTTAGACCCATGCCTTGGTCTTTAAAACTTTGGTTTAAAATATTGGCGCGGTGAGTTGGGCTGTTCATCCAGGCACTGACTAAACTTTCCGTGTTAAAAAAGTCTATGGCTAAATTTTCGCCTAAAGTTAAATAAGGCGAATATCCTTCTCCTACAATTTTATTCCAAATATAGTTACCTTCCGGGTCTGTGTGGCTAAAGTAGTGGCGAGTTTGCATGTCGTCGCTTTTAGACTGAGCGGCTTTGGAAAGTCTGGTGTCTGTGTTGAGAGTGGGTAAGTTTCTAAGAGCTCGTTCGTTATTTACCTGAGTTAAAATGTTGTCTAAGGTTAAATCTAGGCCTTGTGCTTTTGGTGCCGAGGTGTTGATTTTAAAGACCTGAAAACCAATTATGGCGGTTAAAATTAGGCTTATTGTCAGGCTTAGGGGCAAATTGTGGGGTTTTTGCTCGTTTTCGTTCATGGAAAATATGGTTCTAAAATGCTAACAAAAAATAAAATGCTTATAAATAAGCCATTAATTCCTAAAAAACCTTGACATACTACTAAAAATATGATACTATGTGTTATCAGATAAGTTTTAAAAGATGTACTTATATAATAACAAATTTTAATTACTAGTTCATGTTTTGACCTGATACTTAAATAGCACATAAATGAGCGAAATTTCATCTACAAAAAAATATCCACAGGCTCCCGCTGAAATTAGCGAGATTTTAGGTATGAACAAAACTTCTTCCCATGACGAAAGTCATGGTTCCGCTCACGGCTTACCTGTAGTTGAAAGTCATGCCGTTTCTGAGCATAAGGCTTTAAAAGCTGAGCATGGCCATGCTTCCGAAGAACACGCCACTATTGAAGAAGCTCAGAAAAGTTTAGCTCCATGGAAAAAAGCTTTGAAGACCTTTTTTCCTTACGTGGCAATTTTTGCCGTGGGTTTAATTTTGTACTATTTCTTTTTAAGTAACACTGACTTTGGTTCAATTTTTAGCAATTTAAGAAGAGCACCGAGCGTGGTAAAGAATGTGAAAGAAACTGCTTTGGATTCTTTAAAGAGTCAAAACCAGGCTGAGTATCAAGTTTGGGCTAGTCAGTATTATTTTGCGGTTTCCGACCCTAGCGTTACCGATATGGATGCCGATAATTCCGGCAACGGCTTAACCAACTTTCAAAAGTTTTTGTTGGGCTTAAACCCTAAATCTTACGACACTTTGGGTCTGGGCATGGCAGACAGCCAAGCTTTGGCAAACGGCATAAACCCAAAAACTGGCAGCGCTCTTAACGACCATCAAAAGTCTATTGTTGAAAAGTATTTTGACATGGAAATTATTATGAACCGTTTGACTGTGGCCAATATAAACAAGCAAAACGTAGCCGGGGCTTCGGTTGGTTCAAATAACATTACACAAAATAATTTTAACACCGGTTCTAATGTTAGCGGCAATAATCAAACCAATACTACTTATGTAGCTCCAGTAACCGGTGCGAATTTAAATACCGATGAAGCTAATATAGATATTTCTAAACCTGGGCTTTTGGAAATTCCTTCCTTAAAAGTTAGCGCGCCTATAGTTTGGAGTAGCGACCCGAAAAACTTTGATACCGATTTGCAAAACGGCGTTATTCACTACCCAGGTACGGCAATGCCCGGGCAAATAGGTACTGTGTATGTTTCCGGCCACTCCAGTAACGTGCCTTGGGCGAAGGGTTCTTATAACCGAGTATTTTCTAAACTAGGCAGTTTGGCTGACAATGCTTCGTTTACTTTAACTGTGTATACAAAAGACGGAAAAAGCATTAAATATCACTATGTTGTAAAACGCAGAGCGGAATACCAAGCGACAGACCAGGAACAGTTTAAGAATGCCGGAGTGCCGACAGTCGCGCTTTCTACATGTTGGCCGGTAAATACTACACAAAGAAGGCTTGTTGTGTTTGGAGAGATGACGCAGGTGGAGAGGTAGAGATTCAGAGAAATAGAGAAATAGAGAAATAGAGAGATCCTTTATCTTTGGGGCAAGGCGAAAAATTTCAAATTTCAAATTTCAAATTTCAAATTTCGAGTGAAGAGTGAAGAGTGAAGAGTGAAAAAAATAGCTTGTAGAGGGTAGTTAGTAGTAAGTAGTCAGACAAAAATAAAAAAACAAAAACCAAAAGGCCTTTGGTTTTTGTTTTGTCAGGCACGAAGTGAGTTGAATTTGACTTTATACTTTATACTTTCAGCTTTCTTCGTGCCTGGTAAGCAATTACTTTGGCCACGAAAGTGGCCACAGGCCACGGTTCAAGTTCCAATCCTGAGGAGGAAGCTATGTTTAAGAACGTCGGGCAGTTTATTGCTGCCATTGTTGCCGTGCTTTTTTTGCAGGGGTCGTTGTTCACGGCGCCGCTGCAGGCCCAAGGACCCATGCCCGCTAAGGGTGTGGAGTGGTGGGGCGCTCTCGAAGAGTGCCAGAACGCAAAGGGGTTCGTGTACTACAAGCCTCGCACCAAAAGCAAGCTTCGGCTGGCTAAGGGTCACTTTGTTGCAGGTCTCCCGAGGGAAGCTTGTGTCATGATGCCCTTACCGGAAATTGCCGAAAATCAGGCATGGGTTCGTCAAGAAGCGGGCGCTAGTTATGTCTTCTCCGATCCGGCAGAAGGGGATGTAAAACCATTGTATCGGCTTGAGTGTGGAAACTCGGCGCTGGCAATCAGTTACGTTGATTATGTTCCCATGCCTGGTCCGCAAGGTCAGCAAGGAAAGCAGGGAGAGCGTGGCCCTCGTGGGCCCGTAGGACCTGCTGGGCGTGATGGCTTGCAAGGACCCGCTGGGCCCATGGGACCGCAAGGCCCTCGTGGAGTTCAGGGCGAACCTGGCAAGGACAAAGGCCACAAGTGGCTTTGGCTCCTAGCTGGCGCAGGGGTTGCTGTGGCGGCGGTCGCGTTTGCGACCAAGGGTGGTGGAGGCGTTCACCAGAATGTGAACGTGTACAACACTCCCACGCCGGTTAAGAGCCCCGGCTCACCAGCCGGATCCGGACAGGTGCCATAAAAAAGGCACACGACGTTTAATGCAAAAAGGGTAGAGGACGCAAGCAATTGCCATCCTTTACCTTTTTTTATTGGCTGGTGGAGTGGACAGTGGGTAGTGAGCAGTGAGTACTGGGTAGCAGCGGGAGAATAGAAAATCGAGATTAGCTTAAATGCTAAATTGCTAATCCCTAACCACTGAGTCCTAAGTCCTAAGCACTAAGCACTTGCTCCTAAATATAACCATTTAGATTTTTTTCATAACTTTATGCTAGAATTTAGTATTAAAAGGCCGAAAATAAACCTAAAAGTTTAATTTTTGGCTTATATATAAGCTTTTTGCCTAGAAAAGCTTGACAATTTGGCAAATAAAGCGTATAATTATAGGTTATTAAATATTATAAATAAATTTCTTAATTTTTTAAGGTAAAAGCCTTAAAAAACAAGGATTACTTATGCAAAACTTTATTAAGCAGTTGTTTAGTAAAAAGGTCGTGTTAGTAGGTCTTTTTGTGTTGTTTGCAGTTTCTGCAGCAGCTTTGGTTTTTGTGCCAAGACGCGGTAGTATAACTCGCGCAGAAAATTGTAACACCTATAACACTCCGGTATTTAACCCTTTTCCGGTTACTTGGGAAAATGACCCGGGCGTAGGCTGTAATGATTTTGCAGTCTTGTCTGGAAACGTACGAGGCGCGGGTTACTGGGCCCCGAATTTTTCGGCTCAGGTTGGCGATACTATTCGTATGCGTATTTATGTTCATAACGGTGCGGCTGAAAATTCCGGCAACGCTATGTACGGCGTAAATGTAAATACCAACATTGACTACAACACTGGTTTTATTTCCACTACTTTAAGCGCAGCCAATGCTTCTTCTAAAACCGGCAATGTACAAATAAATTTACCAGCTGGTGCTCGTTTGGAATTGGTTTCTGGTAATCCTAGCTTTTCCATAGGTACTTTGGAAAGTTGTTTTCAATTTTCTCAGGACCATTATTTTGAACTTAAAGTTGTAGGCCCAACTGTTTCCGAACAGCCTCGTGTAAATAGTTTTGATGCTAACATTGGCGAATGTGTTGCAAACTCCGACCAAAGAAATGGTTACTTGTCTTGGAATACTTCCGGTTTTGAAAACATTGCTGTGTATGTTAGCGAAGGCGCAACTAACCAGCTTTATTCTGGTTCACCGACTGGTAGTAACGAGCATGTAAATTGGTTGGTGCCTGGCCATACTTATAATTTTAGTTTTTACAATAACAACTCTTTAGTCGATACTAAGTCTGTAAATGTACCCGCTACTCCTTCTTGTCAGCAACAAACTGTAAACAAGAGCGGAAATATTAGCGTTACCGCGGGTAACAAATTAAACGGCGTTTGTTTGTCTAAGGGTATAGTTTCTTGGAGTACTTCTGGTTTTGCCGGCGTGCCTCAGGTTTATGTTACCAGCAATGGTCAAACAAACCTTTTCTCTTCTGACCGTGCTACCGGTCCTCAGGACGCTGACTTTATTGAACCAGGAAAAGTGTATTTGTTTAAGTTGGTTGACAATGTAAACGGAGCCTTGCACCCTGTTGCTGAGACTGCTTACACCGGTCCTAATTTAGATTGTGGCGCAACTCCTACACCGACTACTTATACTGCAACAGCAACTGCTTCTGCAACAGCAACCGCAAGCTGCCCTAGCGGTGCAACTGCAACCGCTACCGCATCTGCTTCTGCTAGCGCTACTTCCAACATTTCTCAAGCTGCTGCACAAGCTTCTGCTCAGAGTCAGGCACAAAGCCAAGCTCAAGCCCAAGCCTCTGCTCAGGCGTCCGCTAACTGTCCTGCTACTCCGAACAATCCTCCGGTTAACGCGGTTTGTCCGATAGCTTCTGTAAGCTTGTCTCCTAGCGTTATAAACCAAGGTGAAAGTTCTACAGCGACTGCTCCGGCTGGTTGGTTTGGCGGTAGATTTGTTTCCAGTAATGACAATGTGGTAACCGTAAGCGGTAACCGCATTACCGCAACTTATATTTCTATAGGTTCTACTACAGTAACCGGTCAAGGTTGGACAGCTCCTAATGGCGCGACTAACTGTGCTTTGGGTTACTCTGGTATTACCGTACAAAGACCGCCAGTGGCTGCTTGTGTACAGAGAAACTTTAACTCTGCAAATAGCGGAGTATATGTAAATGGCAGCAAGGCTTCTACTTTAAGCCCTAACCAACAGTACGTTGCTTCTTGTGACTATGGCGTAGTTTCCGGCTATATAACTTTAGACGGCAACGCTAGCGCGGGCTGTGGTTTTATAGGCTGGAATGGTACCGCAGCACAGTTTAGCTGTACTGCTCCTTCTCAACCTGGTAGTTACGATATGTCCTGTAGAATTTCTAACAACGCTCAAGCCGATAACAGCTGTAGCGCAGTTAACGCTTCTGCAAGCTTTACTGTAAACCAGGCCCCAGCTCCGGCTTTAGCTTGTCAGACTTTAAATTCCAATGTTAACGTCAACCAAACCGCTGGCTTTATAGCAACCGGCGGCAATGGTCAATATACTTGGTCAGCCAACGGCGGTAACCCGCAAAGCGGCAGCGGCAGCAACTTTAGTACTGCCTACTCAGACAGCGGCAGTAAAACTGTTACTGTTACTTCCGGCGGACAGACTGCTACTTGTCCGGTTGTGTTAGTAAACCCTCCTACCCAAACTTTAACTTGTCAAAGTTATAGGTCTTCGGTTAACGTAGGCGAAAGTGCTTCTTTTTCTGCAAACGGTGGTAATGGCCAGTATACTTGGTCAGCGCCTTCCGCTGTAAATCAGACTGGAAGCGGTTCTAACTTCAATACTGCTTATTCAAATTCCGGCTACAAAACTTTAACTGTGACTTCTGGTGGTCAGACTGCCATTTGTAACGTTCAAGTTGTAGAAGTTCAAATCCCAGATGTAGTTTGTACTCCGGGAAACCAGACTGCAAATATGAACCAGTCTGTTTACTTTAGTGCTACTGGTGGTAATGGCCAATACACTTGGTCAGCACCGGCTTCGGTAAATCAGACAGGTAACAATGCATTCTTTAATACTTCTTATGTAGCTTCTGGTCAGAAAACTGTGACTGTAAGTTCGGCCGGTAAAACTTCGGTTTGTAATGTGAATGTTTTGCCCGAAGCTCCTCAGACTTTAATTTGCAGCCCGAGCCATCAAAATGCTCAGGTTGGACAAGTTGTATACTTTAATGCTGTAGGCGGAAGAGCTCCGTACGCTTGGCAGGCTCAAGGTTCTAGCAATGTTTCTTCTAACGGCAACAATTTTAGCACCTCTTATTCAACTTCCGGCAGTAAGTCTGTAAGGCTTACTTCTGATGATGGACAGTCTGTAAATTGTCAGGTAACTGTGGCTGAAGTTGTAACACCTCCGGCTCCTACACCAACCGGAAACTGTAATAACAGTTCCAGTTCATGTAACACCAACACAAACAACAACACTCAAACTTCAACTGGTACTAACAGTCCGAATCAGAACAACAACAGCAATATAAACGGTAACAACAATACTGTTACTCAAACCAACAACAATTGTGTTAACAATTCTTGTAACACATATTATATGCAAAATGGCGGTACGGTACCGTCTAACGAATACAGACAGTTGTCTATAGAAAAGACTGTTAGAAATGTAAGTTCTTCCGGTTATCAAAATTTCCAAAACAGCGTTAATGCAAATATTAACGATACTGTGGAATTCCAAATAGTTGTTAGAAACATTGGTAACCAACCTGTTTCCAACGTAAGGCTTAGCGATGTTCTACCGAGCGGTTTGTCTTGGATGTCCGGACAATTTAACCAAGATCAGAATTTGGGAACTTTGTACTCTAACGACAGCAGAACTATAACTTTCCAAGCCAGAGTAAATACCGGTGTGTATGGACAGAGCTTGCAGAACATTGCCCGCGTAAGCGGCGATCAGGTTACTCAGGTTCAGGACGATGCTTGGGTGTTTGTTCAAGGCCAGGTTCAGGGTGGTAACGTAAACTTAAACTATCAAAAACGAGCGGTTAACGAAACGAAGACGGCTTATACAGGTAACCCTGTAGACGCAACTTCCGTAACTGCTTCTCGTGAAGATTATATTACTTACACCTTAACCGTTAACAACACTGGTAATGCTCCGGCCAACAGCTTTGTTATAACCGACGACTTGTCTCAGGTGTTGCCTTACGCCGACATGGTAGATTTGGGCGGCGGTAGTTTAAACGGCAAC
>CAZGAF010000012.1:0-10659 GCA_964523855.1 uncultured Candidatus Saccharibacteria bacterium
TTATTTATAAAATATTATATATATGAAGATCATTTGCACACAAGAAAATCTAAAAGGAGGATTAGCAACAGTAGGAAGAATAATATCACCAAATAACACTTTACCAATACTGAATAACTTTCTTCTTAAAACCGAGAATGGTCTTCTAAAAATTTCTTCCACAAATTTAGAAATAGCAATAACAACTCAAATAAGATGTAAAATTGAGGAAGAGGGTGAGGTAACGGTTTATTCGAAAACTTTTTCCGATTTAGTAAATAACTTACCAAATACAAACTTAAGTTTAGAAACTCAAAATGGCGAGTTAAAAATCGAAGCTGAGAATTACCATAGTCATGTAAAAACTCTACCTGCAGAAGAATTTCCTTTAATACCCTTAATAGAAAAAACACATAGTTTATTTATTCCTACGCAAGATTTGAAAAAGTCTTTGGAAGAAGTAGTATTTGCGGCTTCGGTTAATCAAACTCAACCTGAAATTTCCGGTGTTTTAATTTCTGTTAGTGATACTATAAGGCTTGCTGCCACCGATAGGTACAGGTTGGCGGAGAAGAAATTAAAAACAGAGCAAAAGCCAGTGTTTTCCCAAGATGTGATATTGCCCCAAAAGACCGCTTCGGAAATATGTCGCATAATTGGTAATCAGACTGATTCTGTGGAAGTTACTTTAAGTTCCAGTCAGGCAGGGTTTGTAATTAATTCCACACAGGTAATTAGTCGTTTGGTAGACGGACAGTATCCCGACTATAAAGAAATAATTCCTACTGAATTTAAAGCGCAGGCGATTGTAGAAAGAAAAAAGTTAATTAGCGCCCTTAAGACTGGTGGTATATTTAGCCAGAGTAGTAATAGTGTGAGTGTTCTTTTAAACCAGTCTGTGGGTAATGTGTCGCTTGAATCTGAATCGTCGGAGGTGGGGAAGAGTAAAGTAGAAATTCCCGCTGAAATTCAGGGTGAAGCCGGAAGTTTGTTGCTTAATTTTCATTATGTTTTAGACTGTTTAAATTCTATAGAAAGCGAAAAAGTGAGGCTAAAAATAATAGATGATAATTCACCGGCGCTTATTGTGCCTGAGAATGATGATAGTTATATTTATTTAGTAATGCCGATTAAAAATTAAATTTACGGCTATACATATAACTCGGATAATACAGATACAATAAAATATTTTGCTCTTTTGTTTTAATCCGTAATATTTGTAAAATCCGCACATCTGTGAATATATGAAAATTACCAACATTAAACTAAAAAACTTCCGTAATTATCCAGATTTAGATTTGGCAATAAACGGTACAACAGTTGTTTTGTCAGGCCCGAATGCGGTGGGCAAAACAAATTTACTAGAGTCGGTTTATTTTGCTTCACTGTTTAAATCTTTTCGAGACGATAATGAATTCATTTTCTTAAAAGATACTCAAGCTGCAGAAATTGAGTTTGTGATTGAAAAAAAAAACGAAAGCCATAACTTAAAAATATTTTTAGAAAAGCGTGACAAAATTTACGCAAATTTTGTTTTAAATGGTGTAAAAAAGAAGCGAGCCGACGCTCAGGGTTTTGTCAGGGTGGTCATATTTGAACCTACAGACGTAGATATGTTTACAAAGCAGCCTGAAGGCAGAAGAAAATATTTGAACATGGTGCTGTCACAAAAAAGCCCGCAGTATTTAGATGATTTAGGTGACTATAAAAAAGCGATTTTTTACAAAAATAAATTATTACAAAACTTAAAAGCTGGAATTTCTGTAAGCGGCGAAGAACTTTCTTCATGGAATAATCAGTTGGTGGAAATTGGTTCGAGGATAATTTTGGAACGCAGAAAATTTTGCGAATATTTAAATAATAGGATTTCCGAAGTTTATTCTGCCATTTCCGGTTTTCATAGGCCAGTGGAGGTGATTTATAATTCTTTACCCGGGGATACTTTAGAAGATATAGCTAGTGCTTTTAGAGAAAAGTTGGAAAAGTATTCTGTAAAAGAAAGAGGCGCGACGGTTTCTTTGGTTGGTCCTCATAAGGACGATTTTTCGCTGCAGAGTGATGGGCTTTATTTAACTCCATTTTGTTCCAGGGGGGAACTAAGGAGTCAGGTATTGGCTTTAAAAATATTGGAGTTGGAGTATTTGAGTCAGGGGGAAGAAAAACCTATTTTGCTTTTAGACGATGTGCTTTCCGAGTTAGATGAAACACGTAGAACTTTTTTACTTAAGTTTTTACAAAATAGATTTCAAACTTTCATTACCACAACTCATCCGTTAGAAATGCCTGCGCAACATGTAACTCTTACCCCGGCCTTGGAAACAGAAGAAGAAAAATAAAAGAAAACATGAAAAATAAACATTTTACAAAAATAGACTCGGTACTAAAAAGTACCCAAAAAAACTATAATTTAGAAGAAGCGGTGTATAGGCATAAGCTCTTAAAGGTGTGGTCAGAAATTGCAGAGGCTTTTGTTTTGCAGGCAAGTCAGTTTACAAAAGCTGTGGATTATAAAAAAGGGGTTTTAGTGGTGGCGTCTTTAAGTTCTGAGGTTGCCTATCAAATAAAACTTTTGTCTGCTAAAATAATCGAGGCCTTAAATGAAGTTATGGGTATGCGTACCGTATATGCCATACATATAGAAACGTAGAAAAAAATTGTGTCATATTTTTTAACCGATCAAAAATTAGAAACCAATCAGGAATTTACTTTGTCAGTAGAAGAGGCTAGGCATATTTTGTTGGCCAGAAGAATGAAAAAAGGAGACAGTTTGAATTTGCAAGATGGCTTGGGTAATAGGTTTGATGTTAAGATAATAGAGGCAAGTAAGAAAGGGCTAAACGTTAAAGTTGGGGAGAGGGTTGTTGTGCCAAAGGAGCCAATATTAAAAACAACACTTTTTCAAGCTTATGTAAACGAAAAAGCTTTGGACTTTATTTTACAAAAAACTACTGAGCTTCAGGTAACTAAAATTGTTTTGTTTAACTCTCAGAATGTCGCGACCAAATTAACCAAAGAAGTCTTTGAAAAGAAAAAAGAACGTTGGAACAAGATTTTGTGGGAAGCCGCAAAGCAGTCAGATCGTTTGGTTGTTCCAGAGCTGAGTGCTGTGTGGGTACAGGAAGAGTTGTTTAAGAATATGGAGAGTTTGGACCAAAATTTTTTATGTGACGCAAACGGTGAAAATTTTGTAAAAGTTGTTCAAACTTGTAAACCTTTAAAGTCGTGTTCGGTTGTGGTGGGTCCTGAGGGAGGTTTTGTTAAAGAAGAAATAGAACTTTTTAAATCTCAAACTAATTTAAAAATGGTTTCCTTAGGTTATGCGGTCTTAAGAGCAGAAACCGCAGCTCTTGCTTCCGTCGCAATATTAAATAATTTAAATATCTAGATATGTTTGATTTAGTAAGCTTAATAAAAACGGCTGGTTATGTGGGTTTGTTTGCCATTGTGTTCGCTGAATCTGGCCTTTTGGTGGGTTTTTTCCTGCCAGGCGACAGTTTGCTCTTCACGGCCGGATTTTTAGCTTCCCAGGGCTATTTAAATGTTTGGCTGTTGTCAGTTTTGCTTTTTGCCGCTGCTGTAATAGGAGATAGCGTTGGATATGCTTTTGGGAATAGGGTCGGGCCGAAAATATTTACTAAAGAAGATTCACTTTTTTTTCACAAGGATCACTTACTAAAAGCAAAAGATTTTTTTGAAAAACACGGTGGAAAAACTATTATTTTGGCAAGGTTTATTCCTGTTGTAAGAACTTTTGCTCCGGTTTTGGCTGGGGTGGGTAAAATGAAATACTCTACTTTTTTACTTTACAATATTGTCGGCGGCTTTTTGTGGGCTGTAGGTTTAACTTTCTTAGGTTATTATTTGGGAAGAACAATTCCTCATATAGATAAATATCTTTTGCCTATAATTGGTTTAATAATTTTAATTTCTGTTTCTCCTACGCTGGTGCATATCTATAAAGATAAAGACTTGCAAAAAAGCTTTGGCTGCAATTTAAAAAAATATTTTCGTAAATTTTAAAACCCCCTCTATAGGGGGTTTTAAAATGCTAAACTTTTTCTATTTGAGTTTTCCAAATGCCTTTAAATATTTCTCGCTGGTCGTGAGCGAGTACTGAGTCGTGAATTTCCACCAAGTAGTGAGGCCTTTGGCCGGTAGAGATCATTACTACATAGTCTCCAAGTATCCAGGTAGTGGTTTTAAAGTTATGGCTTTGGCTCCAAAAGCTAATTTGTCTTCTCTCAAACTTTTTGCCTTTTATTGCTTCGGCTTTTTCGTTACTCAAAAGTTTAAGTGATGTTTTTTTGTCAGAGCCTTTTTCCCAGTACCAATCTATCCATTTTTCATAATGCTCAACAAAAGTATGGTCCTGAAAACCCCACCAGATGCCGTCGTGTTTTAAAATGCTTTGGTCCCACTTGGGTGTTTGGCTGTACAAATATTGTTCTACTTCGTCCTCGGCTTTAAAAACAATTTTAGGAATACTGTATTCTGTGCCACGGCTTATTTTTTGCAGTTCTTCGACTGCGTTTTTTATTATGGCTTTTTTTTCTTCCAGACGTTTTTCTTCCTGGGTAATAATATTTCCAAGTTCGCTAGGGGGTTTGGCGACTAAATACAGACTTGGTCCTCCCAAGTCTTCAATTACAACCCCTTTTTGCACGAGTTCTTTGGCCAGGCTATATACCGTGGTGCGGTTTAGGTTTACTAGTTTTGCTAAAGAAGCAGGGGTGATTTTTCCATGTTGAAGCAAGGTTAAGTAGACTTTGATCTCTTTTTCGCCAAAGCCTAAATTTTTAAGTAATTCCTCAATCATGCAGGTAATTTAGCATGTTGTTATAAAATTGTCAACACAAAATAAGGTTTTATATAAAAGGAATTATTTAAAATATAAAAATTTTTGTTAAGTATAAATTGACAAAACGGCAATTGTTTGATATATTTCTATGTTGAAAGTTGCGGTGTCTGATAGGGGGAGATATGTTTGCGTGGATAACCTTTATATTTTTGAGTAATTTTGTTTTTGCCCAAGGCTGGGTGGAAGAGAAGTTGTATGTTTCTTCCAGGGCTCCAGAAGTTCGTATTGCGGGGATTTATACCGCAAAACTTACAAGGCAGACAGGAACCTTCGTTTGGTTTCAAGCGGATAAATCTTACGGCCAAAGCTACGCTGGTTTAACTTATTCTCCACAGCAGTGGCTTCAGGTTGCTGCGGGTGTGGGGTTGGAGCAAAACAAAAACCCGCTCAGGGCGGGAGGTTTTGTGGCTTTGGGGAGTAAGAAAACCAAAAGTCTTGTGGTTTTGGAAAAGGGTGGAAGCGGTGGGTTTTGGAGGGTTGAATTTACCAGGGTTTTGGGCCAAGGCTTTGGTCTGGGTGGGATGGGTCAAAGTTTGAGAGGCGTAGGTCCCAGACTTGAATATAAACTACAAGGCACTCCGTTGCTTTTTTGGTCAGGGTTTTTCTGCAGTAAAAAGCCTGTTCTGGTGGTGGGTGTCCGCTGGGTATTTAATTGAGGTTTGTTGTCTCAGTGCTTTAGCCGTTGTGTTAATTCGCAGCGGCTTTTTCTTTGGCTTTTTTTACCAACTCGCTCGAGCTTTGGATTTTGCCGCTTTTGCCAATGTTATAAACTAGTTCGATACCGAGTCTGTTACAAAGCTCGACTTCAGGTACTGGGTCGCCGTCGGGTTTTCTGTCTCCGCCGTTGGCAAAAATATCTGGTTTTATTTCTTCCAAAGACTGGCAGACGGACATGTCGGCAGAGTTAGGTTCGTGCTTGGTTAGAACTACTTCGTCTACGTACCTTATGGCTTTAACTATAGCTATGCGTTCGCTTTCAGGCATGAAGGCGAAACCTTTTTTTAGTTTAAGCCAGTTGTCGTTATTTACTATTACGACCAACTTATCACCCAGTGCTTTCGCTTCCTGCATCATTTCAACATGGCCTATATGAATGGGGTCAAAACCCCCTGAGACAGCAACAACTTTCATGTAATTGATAATGGTTAATTAGTTATCCTGGTTTTGCTCGTATAAATCTAGGACCAGCTTTTCTATTGCAGCCGGGTTTGGTACGTTGTCAAACTCAAAGCGCTCTCGTGCGCCTGCGGTTTGAATGTATACGTTACCGTAGTTAAACAAAGTACCGAACACGCCGTTGGTTTCGCTGGTTATATCTTCTAGTTTGTCTATATGGAGTTCGGACACAACATGTGAAAAAAGCCCCACTTGGTCAATGTCTACTACTCTAATATTGGTAACAATATGTACGTTTAAATAATGCAAAATAGCAATTAGAAACAAAGACAGTAACAGAATAATAAAATAAATTTGTTCAAATAACTTAACTATTTGTCCGGTTTGGCCTTCAAAAAGACCTGGTAAAATGTTGGGGCCGGCTGTTTGGAAGGCGACCAGGACTAGGGCTCCAAACATCCATACGACAACTTTTAAAAGTAATCTGAACCAATGTTCGCGAATGACTAAGTAAATTTTTTCTTCTTCAAGTTGGCTGGGAAAAAGTTTGTGCACGTTAAATAATGGAAATTAAAGTTGAATAAGACTGACTAAGAGCGGTTAAATAAAAGAAAATAAATGCCAAGGCCAAGACTACGGAAAAGGTTCTTGATTCTCCGTAACGAATAAGTATATATGCTCCAAAAGCTGCAAAAAAAGACGATAGTCCGACTAAAGTGTAATAAGCTATTTGTATGGCTATGGGGCCGATGGCCGAAAAATTCATGATGGCTAAATTATAGTTTGTTGTTTTTGTGCGGGAGCGTTTAGGCCTAGGTGTTTATAAGCTAGGTCTGTGGCTTGTCTGCCGCGCGGGGTTTTGTTTATAAGTCCGAGTCTTAACAAAAATGGTTCGTGAATGTCGGTTATAGTGTCTTCTTCTTCGCCGGTTGAGGCGGCTAAGGTTGCTAAGCCAACTGGCTGGCCTTTAAACTTGGTTACCAGGGCTTCTAAAATTCTAATGTCGTTTTTGTCTAAGCCTAAATGGTCCACTTTTAAAAGTTCCAGCGCGTCATTAGCTGCTTTTTTTGTAATTGTATCATGGCCGTTAACCTGAGCAAAATCTCTTACTCGCTTTAAAAGTCTGTTGGCAATGCGAGGGGTAAAGCGGCATCGTCCGGCTAGTTCCTCTAAGGCGTTTTCTTCAATATTGGTACCTAAAATTTTTGCATTTCGTCCGATAATTTTTTTTAAATCTTCTTCTGAATAATATTCAAGTCGGAAAATGGCTCCAAAGCGGTCTCTTAAAGGAGCGGACAAGAGGCCTACTCTAGTGGTAGCTCCTATAAGCGTGAATTTTGGCAGATCCATTCTTATAGACCTTGCGCCCGGACCTTTGCCTAAAACAATGTCTAAGGCAAAGTCTTCCATGGCTGGATATAAAACCTCTTCCACAACTTTATTTAGCCTATGGATTTCGTCTATAAACAAAACATCGCCTGCGTTCAGGTTGGTGAGCAAGGCCGCTAAGTCACCGGCTCTTTCTATGGCCGGGCCAGAAGTTATTTTAATTTGAGAATTCATTTCGCGTGCCACAATATTGGCCAGGGTGGTTTTTCCTAAACCGGGCGGACCGTAGAAAAGCATGTGCTCGACTTTTTCTCCCCTTTGTTTGGCGGCTTCTAAAAGAATTTTTAAATTTTGTTTAACCTCTTCTTGCCCTATGTATTCTTCTAAATTTTGGGGCCTTAAGTTGGTATCCAAAACCACATCTTCAGGTTCTTTAACTTCTGCATCTAGTTCCGAAGTTTGGTCGTTTGAGGATTTAATAGACATAAATTTGGGCTTGGGTGGTTAATAGCTGTTTATATAAAACTGTCGCTGTTGTTACTTAATTTAACCATAAAACAAAAGAAAAATAAACAAAACCCGCTTTTTAAAAAAGCGGGTTTTAAAGCAAAAACTTTAGTTGGTCTGAGGTGTGGTCGGTGTTGTGGGAGGAGCGGCGGTGACAAACTGTTCTTCTTTATGGAACAAAGCGGGGGGTAAGTATATAGACTTAAAGGTCGATGTGCTGGTTACGCCGTCTTTGGTAACTATGCGGGTCCATTCTGATTTCATGGAGCCGTCGGATTTTTTGTCGTATGAAAACGGTTTTTCTAAAGTGACTATGCGGTTGTCTTTAGTGCCATAAAAATCAAACTTCAGCACATCTCCATCTTCGAAGTATGGCCAGACTAAAATATCTCCTGGGGTGTCATTTTTAAATTTTAAATCTATTACTCCCGGGTAAATAGTAGCGTCAGTGCCTTGGGGTGCGTAATACTGTACTGCATAGGAATGGTTTTTCCTTTGGGTTATGGGAAGCCCCGCTTGCATGGCTGCTCTGAAGGTTGTGGAAGATACCTGGCAGAGCCCTCCGCCGAGTTCTGGAACTGTTCCGCTTTTTTTAATTACCAATTCAGGTAAAAAACCGGCTTCTTCTTCTACGGGGCCCAAGTATTTGTTAAAACTAAATTCTTCCCCTCGTCTTATAATAAGCCCTTTGAATTTTTGAACTCCAACTTTTATGTTGTGTCTGCGGTTTTTCGGGCTGCCTTTAAAGTTGGAGACGCCTTCGGCAATAAGTTCTTTTATGCCTAAGTCGTTAAGTTCGGCTAAACTTTTACTTGGTGTAGATGGGGTGTAAGGCAAACTGCTGGTTGCTAGTCCTGCTTCCAAATTTTTTAAAACCTCTAAAGTTGCTTTAGCCTTGTCGACCGAAATTCCATCGGAAGGCGGAACGAATTTGGTTGCAAAGTTTTTATCTATTTCTAAAATTGGTTCGGTGACAGGCTTTTCTACAGCGTTAGCGGCATTTTCTACAAACTTATAAACTTGGCTCGGGTCAAAGTTAAATTTAATATAACTTTCTTCATTTATTTTTTGATTTTTTATAAAGCTCAGCTCCAAAGCAGGCTGGCTTTTTTGCTTTAGTATAAGGTTGCTTTTTTCCGCAATAGAGAATGTTTTACCAACCGCCTTTAAGGCTTGGGTTTTAAGTTCGAAAGTTTGGTCTTTAAACTCAAGTTGAAAACTGCCCTGACCTACGGTTTGGGCATGGCCTTTAAAAGGTAGTAAGAAAAAACTGAGCAATAGTAAAAATAAGATTTTAAATTTCATGATGAAAAAATATTTTCTGAACCTTTGTTGGTAAATGTTTTTTTATTTTGTCCGCCCATTCCACTACAGTGACCGCATTTTTGTCTTTCCAAATCTCTTTAAGTCCCAGGTTTTGAACAATGTTTTTTTCTGTACGGTATAAGTCTAAATGGTAGAGATGAAATTTAGAATCATTTTTTTTAAAAGCGTATACTTTCATAATAACAAATGTCGGACTGGTAACGTGGGATTTTATTTTTAGGGCTTTAGCTAGAGCTTTGGTGAAGGTGGTTTTTCCGCTTCCCAGGTTTCCGATTAGAGCAAAAATTTCGCCGCCCTTTATTTTTGTAGCAAAAGATTTTGCGGCAGCGTTCAGTTCGGTTTGGCTTTTTAAATGAATAGCTTTAGGCATAGTTTATTTTACCTTGTGTGTATGACTTTTTCAATGAGGCTACAAACGAGGCTACGAAAGTACGAAAGTGTACTAAAATACGAAGGTTTCATGAATTTAGTACTTTCGTAAGCTTGGTACTTTAGTAGCCCTAGGGTTGACCCCGTATATCAACATCTGATTACTTTATAAAATTAGGCTTTGATATCGAACAATATTCGGTTGGGGGTTTGTGTTTTCTATTTTGGTTGAAATCAGATGTTGTATTACGGGGTTGACTAGGGACTAAGAATTCGTTAAGATATTTAATCTTATGGAACTTACTGTTTACGAACAAATTTTAGAACAATTTAAAAAGTCCTCAAAAGTACTTATTGTGCTTCCGAGCGGTTTTAATTTAGACCAATTTTCTGCAGGGCTCGCCTTAAAGGGTGTTTTGGCAAAGCTTCAAAAAGATACCGACTTGGTAAGCTCAGGGGTGGTAGATGAAAAATATACTTTTTTACCCGGGAGTGACTCTATAAAATCTTCTCTTTCGTCTGCTAAAAGTTTAGTTATTCGGCTCAACACTGCGCAAAAAAAGTTGCAAGAAATTTCCTATGATACCGCAGAAAACGAAGTTAGTATTTATTTAAAGGGTGCGGAAGAATCTTTTGCTCCGGAAGATATTACTTTTGTAAAAGAAAAGTCTCCGTATGATTTGGTTATAATTTTGGGCGCTTCTACGCTAAATTCTTTGGGTATTTTGCTTGAACAAAACTCTTCGGTTTTCTATGAGCTGCCTAAAATAAACATAGATAACAAAGCAGAGAACGAATTGTACGGAGCTATTAATTGGGTAGACTTGGCCGCTACATCTGTTTCCGAAATGATTTTTGGTTTGGTAGAGAAAAGTGAGAATTTGGTCGTAGACGACGCGATCGCTACATGTTTACTTTCGGGGATTATTTCCGAGACCGACTCATTCCAGCATGTAAAAACTACACCGAGAAGTTTTTTGACCGCCTCTAAGTTGGTTGAGTTGGGTGCAAAACAACAAGAAGTTATTCAAGCGCTTTATAAAACTAAGCCTTTAAACTTTTTAAGGTTGTGGGGTAGAGCGCTGGCAAAACTTAAGGGAGAGGGCGCGGGTATTTATATGCACGCCGTATTGAATTGGCAGGATTTTGAAAAAGCTTCGGCTACTCCGGATTTT
>CAZGAF010000012.1:10669-24988 GCA_964523855.1 uncultured Candidatus Saccharibacteria bacterium
GGATTTTATGCCAAAAATTGTTACCGATGTTTTGGGAAATATTTCAGACAAGAAAATTTTGGGTGTAATTTCTGAAAACCCTGAGGGCGGCTCCAGGCTTAGCTTGGCGCTTCATAAATTGTTTTCGGAAAATAAATTTAAAGAAGAGTTTGGGCAGCCTGTTCTGGAACGAGACCTTTCGCCTTTAAGCTTTAAATTTTACGAGTTTATTTTGCCCGATACTGCCTTATCTGAAACCGAAACAAAATTTATAAAAATTGCCGATACTTTTTAAAAAACACCCTTTGAAAAAACTTTAGGGTGTTTTTTATTTTCAATTTAAAAATGGTATAATTAGTTTAAAGAAAAGGCTTTGAAACAAAGAAAAAATGTCACACAACTTTTTGTCTCCCAATCAAGCAGATTTGATTCGGAGTATGGACGAAGTAAATAGGCGTATGGAAGAGCAGCAGGCACAAGGCCAGGCTGCTTCTTTAGGTTTGCCATATATAGACCTGCATAATTTTCCGGTAGATTTAAACGTGCTGGCCATATTTGAAGAGGCGGAAGCGAAAAGTTTGGAAGCTGTACCTTTTTATAAAGACCAAAAAGATTTGCGCATAGGCGCGGTTAATCCAAGAGCTCCCTTGCTTCAAGAAAAAGTAAAACAACTAGCCGGTCATGACAAAGTCACTTTGTATGTAATTTCTAAAAGAAGTTTGGAGAAGACGCTTAAGTTTTATAGTAAAGTTTTAAGACCCAAGCAGACTCGCGACGACTCGATTAAAATTTTAGAAAACCACAGCGCATACGAAAAGCTTGCGGTTTTAAAAGACGAAAATATTCAGTTAAAAACTAACGCTAGCGAGTTGTTGCAGGTTTTTTTTGGAGCTGCGGTAACTTTGGGTGCTTCCGATATTCATTTTGAACCCGAGGAGCATTTTGTAAAGTTAAGATTTAGAATGGACGGTGTTCTGCAAGATGTTTTGCACATAAATAAACAATTGCAAAAGCAAATTGCTTCCCGCATTAAAGTTCAGTCTAAGCTAAAACTCAATATAGAAAACCAAGCACAAGACGGACGTCTAACTTTTTATTCGGAAAATAAACCGGTAGATGTGCGTGTTTCTATTTTACCTTCCGCTTACGGTGAGGAGATTGTTATGAGGCTTTTGGGTTCAAGTAATGCTGAGCTAAAAATTTCATCTTTAGGTTTTAGGTCAGAACAGTTGTCTGTGGTTGAAAGAGTTTTGCAAAAGCCAAATGGCATGATTATAACCACAGGACCAACAGGCAGCGGTAAGACAACTTCTTTGTATGCTTTTATAAATGAACTTAACGAGCCCGGTGTAAAAATAATTACACTGGAAGATCCGGTGGAATATAAGCTGGAAGGTATTGTACAAACGCCCATTGACCACAACGTAGACTTTAATTTTGCTAAAGGTTTGCGCGCTATTTTAAGACAAGACCCGGATATAGTAATGGTTGGTGAAATTCGCGACCAGGAAACGGCCGAAGTGGCCATGCAGGCGGCGCTTACTGGACACATGGTGCTTTCTACTTTGCATACCAACGACTCCTCTGGCGCAATCCCTCGGCTTATAAACATGGGAGTTAAGCCTTTTGTAGTCGCCCCGGCTTTGTCGTGTGTTATGGCGCAAAGGTTGGTTAGACGCATATGCCCAAATTGTAAAACTAAAGTAGCTTTGAGTCCGCAGCTAGCCGAACGAGTTAAAATAATTTTTTCTACTTTGCCAAAAACTTTTAAAGCGCCTGAAACTTTAGAGTTTTTTCACTCAACCGGCTGTGCTAACTGTAACAATATTGGCTACAAAGGCCGCATAGGTATATACGAAGTTTTGGAAGTCACCGAAAAAGTTCAGGAGCTTATTTTAAAAGAAGCGTCTATGTCTGAGTTTAAAAAAATAGGACAAGAACAAGGCATGCTCACTATGGCACAGGACGGACTCTTAAAAGCTTTGGAAGGTGTGACGGATGTGGAAGAAGTCTTTCGAGTCTCTGGGGAATAAATAGGACGATGTCCGCCGTAGTTTTAACGAAGGTGGAAGGGTGGCTGGGAAAAAATTCTACATGATTACGGATTTTTACTAATATACAGATTACAGAATATGCAGGATCAAAATAAAAACAATCTAATATATGCCGAGTCGAGTAGAAAAATTATTGGTGCGCTGTTTGAGGTGAGTAATAATCTTTCTCCTGACCTTTTGGAAAAAAATTACCAAAAAGCTTTGGCGATAGAATTTTCACGGCGGGAAATAAAGTTTGAGGAACAAGTAAGCGTGCCCCTTATTTATAAAGATCAATTAATAGGCAGGTGCTATGCGGATTTCATAATTGAAACTGACGAAGGTAAAATAGTTTTAGAGATTAAGAAAGATCATAATTTTTCCAGGCAATATATTGAACAAACAGTTAAATATCTAAAGGCGTTCGATATAAAGCTTGGTATTTTAGCTAACTTTACAAAACAAGGTGTAAAATTTAAAAGGATTTTAAATTTGTACTGATCGGTATATCCGTAATAATTAGTAATCAAGTAGAGAATTGCCGCATTAATATGCGGTTTTATTGTAACTATAGTTGACTTTTTTGGCTAAATAGTGTATAATGTGCAGTTACGTTTATAAAAGTGCGTAACTGTTCTTTTTATGTATAAGGGGGTCTATTCTAAAAAAGTTAGAATCTTTGGGTCGAGTTGGGTGTCAGTGTGACACGTTACAGGTAACACGTGACATGTAATGATGCGTAACTTGACCCAAAGGTTTTGTTTGGGAATCTTAGGTAGAGGAGGGTGCAAAAATGCACCTCGTTATTACGTTTGTTCTGTTTTTGCTGGTTTCGGCCGGCACGGTATTTGGGCAGTCTGTGAATAACATCTACATATGGTGTGCGCAAGACTCACCCCAGGTGTTGATGGCGGAGTGGAATGGTGAACCCCAAAACCACACGGTCGCAGTCCTATGCCGCGATCGGTTTGGTGGTTGGGGCGTTTACCGTCGGCTCACCCGTGGTATTTCCGGGTTGGACCTCCGGGTCATCTCCCGCGGCTTTGGTCAGTCCCAGGTGTATATCTTGGGCACGACAGGAGTGATCAGGACGCTTTCGGGCCCCACCCTTGCAGTCTCGGACTGGGCTATTTCTGATGGTGACGCCTTTGGAAATGTTTGGGGTGATCAGTTTGAGATAGTCCGGGGTGGTGTGCGCGAGGTCCGTCAGTATCGGATCAACGGCGGCGAAATAGTTACTCAAAGGCTGGGGTCGGGTCGGAAGTTTGGCCAGTATGGCTGCGCGTCTTTTGTGAGAACAATGGTAGGGGACGAATTTTGTACAGCGAGCCAATGGCTCCAAAGGGCGCCAATGAACAACGGTAACGGGACGGTAAATTGGGAACAGGCCCAAATCATGGTTGTAAACAACAGTATGGGTAAAGTCGCCACAGACGGTAACGATGTTTTTGTTGCCGTGAATGTGGAATATGGGCAATCCCTGCCCATGGTTTGTCCGCAGGCTCCCTGCCAGTCTACTTCCACTATTATTCAGCCTGGAAAGATTTTTCGACTTTCTCGCGGTACTGGTCAGCCGGTTGTGGTCTACACAGACCGCAATATGCCGTACAATGCACCCATGACAATTTTTGGTAGTAAGTTGTATACGACCACCATTCGCGAGGCGGGGAACAATTGGGATGGGTACCCCATCCTTTCGTTCGACATTGTCGAGGTTGACCTGGCAACGGGTCGGTCGACGACAATCCACCGCAACTCGTCGGACGTGTACACGCCGGCGTTGATCGCTGTACCGCCGAGCACATTCTAACTCGTCTCCCCCCAGGCAGGGCTTGTAAACTCTGACTGCGGGGATTGCACGGCCGCCAAGGTTCACTTAATCGTGACTTGGCGGCTTTTTTGTTTCGACTGTGAAAAATTATTATAGAAACAAACCCGACGTAGCCTTGGCGAAGTTGGTAATTTTACTTAATGGTGAATTAATATTAGAATTTGGGTATGAAAAATATTTACGTAAGGAAAAATTTAATTTTACAAGAAGGTTTCGGAATTGAGGAGTTAAAGAATGTGGCCCAAAAAGAGGGGTGGGTGTTAAGCAAAGAAGTTGTTTCGAGTGAGAGTGAGCCTTTTCAAACACATTGGCGGTATGAGCCTTTGGACCTATATTTGGTTTATGTGGAAGATGACAGGATTAAAGTGAATTATTTGGAAGTTAGGGCGGCAGTTTTAAACGACGCCTTAAAGTATTTGGAAAATATTTTACCTTTAGAGAGTAAGGAACAAATACTAAAGTTGGCAGAGACTGCAAGCGGGGAAGAAAAGAAACATGCGATAAAAAATTTAGGCGTGATGTTTAATTTTGAAGACTTTGATCCTGAATGCTTTAGGGTTTTAGTAGGTGCCATGCAAGCACAAGAAAAAGGAATTTTTTTAGCAGCTCTGGAAGCTGTTCCGTACCTAAAATGACGGCAGTTTGAAACCGTTTTGGTTGAGCTTATAAAGACAGAACTGCCGGTTAAGCCATATGCGGAAAAAATGTTGGAAGCTATGAGGAATCATGAATGGGGGTATTGACCTTTTCTTAGTAATAAGTTAAAATCTTGAGGAACTTTAAGGAAGATTAGTGAAAAACCTACTTTAGGGAAAACTGGTTGTTTGTTTAAAATAAACAGTTTTCCCTGAGGTAGTTGCAACTCAGGCATTCTCCTTACTAGGAGTCTTCTGTGAAAAAGATGTTGGGTTTATTCTTTTTGGGGGCCGTTTTGGCCCTCGCATGTACGCCAGGGTGCGGATGCCCTGGAATCGAGTATGATTTTGAGCCCCTTCCGCCGGGCCTGCACTTGACTCATTAATTCTAGAGTCAGGGCAC
This sequence comes from uncultured Candidatus Saccharibacteria bacterium, assembly GCA_964523855.1. Classification (GTDB taxonomy): domain Bacteria; phylum Patescibacteriota; class Doudnabacteria; order UBA920; family UBA920; genus JAEUSF01. The sequence continues at coordinate 15,551 of CAZGAF010000012.1, forward strand.
AACGTAAAGTTGTGCCCTTTTTTATTTGCCCCATGTTCTTGTATAATAGTTTTATAAGGCTTAAATATAAATTTACATGACTGAAAAAATTACAAAAAGCAGATATTTACTTATAGATGGCAACGCGCTGGTACATAGGGCTTTTCACGCCTTGCCGGGACTTACCACCAAAGACGGCAAGCCAACGGGCGCTGTGTTTGGTTTTTTGACCATATTTTTAAAGGCCATGAAAGACATAAAAGCTACACATGTGGCCGCAGCTTTCGACCTGGCGGGTCCGACTTTTAGGCATGAAAAATATAAAGAGTATAAAGGTACTCGTGTAAAAGCCGCGCAGGAACTTTACGACCAAATTCCAGTTATAAAAGACGTGCTTAGAACTATGAATGTGCCCATTTACGAAAAGCAGGGCTATGAGGCGGACGATGTTTTGGGTACTTTGTCTAAACAACTCCATGACAGTTCCCACGAAAACGCAGAAATATACATACTAACCGGAGACATGGATACTTTGCAGCTGGTTAACGGCAAAGTTAAAGTTTATACACCAAGAAAAGGTTTAACCGACACAGTAATTTACGACGGGCGTGCGGTGCGTGAACGCTATGGACTTTTGCCAAGCCAAATGGTGGACTACAAGGCTTTGCGCGGTGATCCTTCGGACAATATTCCTGGCGTGAAAGGTGTAGGTGAGAAAACTGCGGCGAGCATTATAAAAGAATTTGGCAGTTTGGATAATTTATATAAAGTTTTGCATAAGGAACTCAAAGAAATTGGGGTGGAAATTTCTAGTACCAAATTTCAAATTCCAAATAAATATAAAATTTCAAGCATTAAACCTAGAATTATAAGTTTGTTAGTCGAACAAGAAAAAGAAGCTCGAATGTCTTACGAGCTTTCGGTCATTGTGTGCGATGTGCCGGGAATACATCAAGACATTAAGCCTTATGCTTTAGACGGCGAGCATTTGCAGCAGACCGTAAAAAAGTTTCAGGCACTAGAGTTTAGGAACTTGCTTAATAAGCTTCCTAAACCGGAAGTTGGCAGTGTAAATACGGGGGTAGAAAATGTTGAACCGGATAAAAACTCTCTTTCGGAAATAGGGCAGCAGGATTACAAGTTTATAGACAGTAAAGAAAAACTTGCGGAAGTTTTAAAAGGTATTTTGAGTGCAAAAGAAATTTGTATAGATACGGAAACGACAAGTTTAAGTCCAACCGAGGCAAAGTTGGTAGGGGTAGGTTTGTGTGTAAGTTCTGGCCAGGCATTTTATTTGCCGGCAAAAATATTTTTAGAGTCCGACGAAATAAAAGAATTTTTGACTTCCGGAAAAGTTAAACTTATTGGGCACAATATAAAATACGACCTGCAAGTCCTACTAACTACTGGCTACTCTCTACAAGCTAGTTTCGATACCATGTTGGCTTCGTATTTGCTGAATGCCGGAACTCGCCAGCACGGTTTGGATGCTTTGGCTTTTAGCGAACTGGGCTACCAAATGCAGCCAATAGAAGAACTTATAGGCAAGGGTAAAAACCAAATTACCATGGACAAGGTAGAGCCGGAAAAAGTTTCTTGGTACTGTGCAGAAGATGTTGACATGACTTTAAGGCTTAAAAGCATATTTGAGCCGGAAATAAAAAAGCAGCATTTGGAAAAAGTTTTTTATGACATAGAAATGCCGCTGGTTTCGGTCTTAAGAGATGTTGAGCTGAACGGTATTAAACTAGATACTAAACTTTTAAACAAGTTAGCAGGCGAAGCGGAAATTGAAATAAAAGACTTAGAGAAAAGAATTCATAAGCTTGCCGGAGAAGAGTTTAATATAAACTCGCCTTTGCAGCTTAAAAAAATCTTATTTGAAAAGTTAAAATTAGAGCCCATAGAAAACCGTAAAACTAAAACCGGTATTTCTACCGCTGCTGGCAATTTAGAAAAAATGCTAGGCCAGCACGAGATTATTCCAAAAATTTTAGAATACAGAGAAGTTACCAAACTCTATAGCACCTACCTAACAACTTTGCCCGAATTGGTTTCTAAAACTACCGGCAGACTGCACACGAGTTATAATCAAACTATTGCCGCAACAGGCAGGCTTTCTTCTACAGACCCGAACTTACAAAATATACCGGTTAGGGGTGACGGCCTTGGAAGCAAGGTAAGGCAGGCATTCGTGGCAGAAAAAGGCTATAAGCTTTTATCGCTAGACTATTCGCAAATAGAGCTCCGCATTGTCGCGCATTTGGCCAAAGACAAAAAAATGCTTGAGGTCTTTAATAAGGGTGAAGATATTCACTTAAAGACCGCCATGGAAATATTTAACGTGTCTAAAGACCAGGTGACCAAAGACATGAGGCGGGATGCTAAAACTATAAACTTTGGTATCTTGTACGGTGTTTCCAGTTTCGGGCTTTCTTCTCGCATAGGGGAAGTAAACCGCGCTGAAGCAAAAAAGTTTATTGAAAAATATTTTGCCGCCTATCCCGATGTAGAAAAATATATGGAGAACATTAAGCTCCAGGTTAACCAAGAAGGCTTTGTAAAGAACGAGCTTGGCCGCATGCGCAAGTTTCCAGAAATACGCTCTTCGCAGTTCTTTATTCGAGCTGCTGCGGAACGTGCGGCTATAAATTTCCCCATTCAGTCTTTGGCTGCCGATGTTATAAAAGTAGCTATGATAAATATACATAGAGATATAGAGAAACAGAGAGGTAGAGAAATAGAAGAACAGGAAATAAGAATGCTGCTACAAGTGCATGATGAATTGGTTTTTGAGGTTAGGGAAGACAAAGTTTTGCATTATGCCAAAACCATAAAAAAGTTTATGGAAGAAGCTCTAAAGCTTTCCGTGCCTGTGGAGGTTGAGGCAAAAATGGGGGATAATTGGGGGGAAATGGAAAAAATGTCTTTGTAAGAAAAGCAAAAAATATTTTTTTATTTGTATTTAAAACTAAAACACCCTAAGGTTTGTAGACCTAGGGTGTTTTAGTATAAATTTGACTTGACAAAGGGTGTACGATTGTATACTCTAAAGACAAAGAGTATTATTTTTGGAAGGGGGTGTAAAATGTTAAAAACAAAAGGTTGGTTCCAGCCTCATATTTTAAATCCTTCAAACATCGAAAAAGTGGTAACTACAGAGACGCCCGGAGTTTTTGTGTTGGGGAATATGGGCCTTAATAAGAAAATTGAAGTTAAACACATAAAAAGTTCTAACGATGTGAAAGGGGATCTAAAGAAGCATTTAGGCAAATTTCAGGTGTTTATGTATAAACCATTTAAGTATCAGCTTGAGAAGATTAAAAGGCAGCCTAGTTTAGAACTTAAGTTTGCCTAAAAAAATGAAAATAAAATATTTTTAAAATCCTTCCGCCAAAGCGGAAGGATTTTTGCTATAATATATTTTGAAAATAAGCATACATTTATGGAAATTTTAGAAATATATAAAAAGTACCAAATAATGCCGCAATTAGCCGAACATCAGTTTAAAGTAGCGGCAGTAGGCTTCTTTATTTCCGACTGTTTAATAGAAGCTGGGGTTTTCTCAGAAAAGGAAAAGCGGGAGGTTGTATCGGCCTGTCTTCTTCATGATATGGGGAATATAATAAAGTTTGACTTTAGTAAAACCAAAACTTTTTTAAACCTACAACTAGATTTTAACCATTGGGAAAAAGTTAAAGCGGACTTTATAGAAAAATATGGGAAAGATGAGCATGTAGGCACTATAGAAATAATTAGAGAACTCGGGGTAGGTCCGAGAATTGTGGAATTGGTGGACGCGGTGGGTTTTAATCAGGCAGAGAGTAATTTACAGTCGGGTGATCTGTCTAAACAAATATGTGCTTATGCGGACATGCGTGTTACGCCGAAAGGAGTTAGAAGCTTAGAAGAAAGGTTCGAAGACTTAAGGGTTAGGTATGAATCAAAAAGAATAGAGGTTGGCGGTGGGGAAGAGGAGAGGATAAGTTTTGAAGATAATTTAAGAAAGATTGAAAAAGAAATTTTTTTAAAGGCTGGTATTTCGCCTGAAGCGGTATCTGAAGAGAGTTTAAAACCTATTGTGTTAGAATTAAGTAAATATCAAATATAAATTTATGGATAATCCTAAACTAATTTTTGTTTATAACGGTAATGCAACGGTTTTTGAATTGGCTGCACAGAGGCTGCATAGGTATCAAAAAAATCCTTCTTTGGCGGAGCTGGAGAGTGAGCATAAAGATTTAGCCAAAGACTTGCCTTACGACATAGATTTTTTCCACAGGCCAGATTTTTTCTTGGAGTTTCCTGAGACAGCTGGTACGGAGTTGCCGGCGGTGTTTATTAAGCATCCGCACGGCTTGCAAAGAATAATGGATGCGTATGAGCTAAACCATATTTCTACTATGGCTGAGCTTAAGGAGAAAATTTTGGCAAAATTATCCACAAAATAAATTGACCCTGGGTGAATAATCGTATACCATATAACTATACAAACGTATAGTTATTTTTTATGCCAAAAATATATGGAAGAAATAAAAAACAACCAAATACAAATTTTTAAGGCTGACAAAAACTTAAGCGTTCTTGTTAAGTTTGAAGGTGAGACTTTATGGTTAAACTTACAGCAAATTGCTGAATTGTACGGTAGAGACAAGTCTGTAATTTCCCGCCATTTAAGCGCTATTTATAGGGAAGGAGAACTAAGTCAGACTTCAACTGTTGCAAAAAATGCAACAGTTCAATTTGAGGGTAAGAGACGGGTTGTTAGGCAAGTGGAATACTATAATCTTGATGCTGTTTTGTCAGTGGGGTATAGAGTAAGTTCCAGAAAGGCTACAGAGTTTAGGATATGGGCTACTGCTCGTCTAAAAGATTATTTGTTACAAGGCTTTGTTATTAACGAAAAACGCCTCAAGGATTTAGAAAACTTAAAGGTAAAACTAAAAGAGTTGGAGAGCGCTCACAAGCTTATTCAGAAAGCGGTTGCTTCAAAGCGCCTGGAAGGTTATGAAAAAGAGCTACTCAAAATAATTTCTGACTACGCTGATACTTGGTTTCTGCTAAACCAATACGACAAGGGCGAACTCAGCTTGGAAGGGGTTAGTAAAAAGGCGGGTCTGGCTTTAAATTACGAAAGCTTGCTTGTTTCGATTTCCAAATTCAAGGAAAGGCTCGTAGTAAAAAAAGAGGCTGGAAGTTTGTTTGGACAAGAAGTGGGCGGCAAGTTTAAAGCCGTTTTGGGTAACATAAATCAGACTTTTAGCGGTAAGGATTTGTACGCTTCAATAGAGGAAAAGGCCGCGCATCTTTTGTATTTTTTAATTAAAGACCACCCGTTTGCCGACGGTAACAAGCGAATAGGCTCTTTAACTTTTTTGCTGTATTTGGTAGAGAATAATTTTTTGTACGACAGAAAAGGCGAAAGAAAAATAAATGACAACACTTTAACTGCCCTAGCGCTTTTAATTGCCGAAAGCGACCCGAAAGAAAAAGAAACAATGGTGAAGTTGGTAGCGAATATACTTAAATAAAAAGTTAGTATTAGGTATAAAGTATAATGCAACCAATAAAATTCGAAGTTTTCGTGATTTAAATGCTTGGCAAGAATCCTATAAGCTTGCTTTGATTATTTATCGGGTAACTAAGAAGTTTCCTCGTGAGGAAATGTTTGGTATAGTTATGCAAATGAGAAGGGCTGCGGTTTCTGTTTGTTCCAATATTGCCGAAGGTTTTAGCCGGAATTCGCCGAAAGAAAAAATTCAGTTTTATTATGTTGCTTTAGGGTCTCTAACTGAGGTTAGAAATCAAGCGGATCTTGCTAGAGGTGTTGGTTATTTATTGGAAACAGATTATCTGGCGGTTGAAACTCTAGCTGTAGGAGTGGATAAATTAATCCATGGACTCATCCGTAGTTGCAAAAACTTTATACCTTATACCTTATACTTTTTGCTAAAATAAAAGCCCCGCATTATGCGGAGGCTTTTATTTTAGCAATTGCTTTTGCTAAGCGGCTCTTTAGCCTAGAAGATTTATTTTTATGAATAACTCTGCCTTTGGCTGCTTTGTCCAAAGCTTTCATGGCTTTTTTCATAGCCTCGGCTGCTTCGGTCTGCTTTCCGGCAGTAACTAGTTTCTTAACTTCTTTAACCGCAGACTTGAAAGCGTCTTTTTTTATTAAGTTATGTGCGCGTCTTTTTATATTTTGACGAGCGGCTTTGATAGCTGATTTAGTATTAGGCATGTGTTTAGTTACGGGTTATTGGTTACGGGTGACAAGTTAGAACTAGTCAATCTATAAAACTTTTTTATTTGAGCATCTGCTTGCGACACAAGCAATGCGGTAAGTAGTTTTTAGATACAATGATTTTAGCAAAATGTGGCAAAAAAAACAAGGCCAAATAAAAAAGGACTTTTAAGTTGTGTTTCAAACATTAAAGTCCATAAGTGGGCGGTTGGCCCATTAAAAAGTATAGGTGCCGAACATTGCCCAGAATTTCTGGTGGCCGCGGAGTTGAAATTCGTAGGAGGCTCCTACATCGAGCTTGCCGCGTCGGTATAGCATACCGGGGCCAGCAAAGAAGTGAGCGTGGCGCTCTACTTTTTCTTCGTGGTGTTCAGTCCCAATGTAGCAGCTGGAAGCTGCTCCCACATAGAACCCTTTTCCCACGTGCCGCATGACGTCTGCGAGTGGCTCGCAGTTGGTCCAGCCGTTGTGGCCACTGTACTTAGTGGTCCAGTTTTCCATGAACCAGCTCCGTGAAAGGTATATAAACCTTCCTCCCACTGCCAGTCGAGAGCCTTCCCGGGTAAAGGCTGAGCCCACAAAGGGTTCGACGAAGAATTCTGTGTCCTCCCTTTTTAAGGGGGCAAACACGTAGCCGGTGGTTACTTGGTTAAAGCCGTAACCTTCGGACCGTACGGTTGCGCCCGTCAGACGAAGCTGCCCGAATTGCGCGTAGGCAGAGAGCCTACTAAACGCACTCGAGCCCAAGGCTTCCACTGCAACCGCCGGCGCCTGCCAGCGGAAAAACGAATTGCTAACCGGAGCGCCTCCGTGGTTTGCGGGCTCCTGGCCGAACAGGCCAAGGTTGAATAGTACAAGAGTCATCCAGAGCATTTTTCCCTCTCTTTGTAGATGTTGAAACTAAAACCGACCCAGAAAGGGACGGTAATGTTACCAAAATATTATTAGCTTACATAAGCGTTATGTCAAGACATAGAGGGCTTGACATAAGGCTTAAAAATAAAAAATCCCAGCTTTTTAGCTAAGATTTGACGATCTCCAAAATAATGCGTTTAAAGGTTGAGATTTTTATATACCCCCGTATGTAGTGGAGTTTTTTATCCACTCGGCAGTTGTGCGCCTTAAGGTGCTTGTTGAGTCGGCTAAGCGGTATTTTTCCCAGGTACAAACCGTTCAAAAATTGTTGTACATCTCCGTGGTCGGGGTGCCGCATGCTGCCTTCTTCTTTAATGAGGTTGACCCAGCCGCTTTTGGAAAATACTTCTAGGGACCCGTACACGTACCACAACCGTTCCGGTGCGGAAAGTTTTCGTTTCATTATGCCTCCAATCCAATTTCCAGAGTACTACCTGTAAAGTTGTAGTCTGGAAAAAAGAGGGGAAGTTTTTTATGCTTCCCCAAATAAGTTTTGAGTTTTAAAAACCCAGGTTGTTTTGCAAGTCTCTGATCTGTGCCGGCGTAAAGCCCATTTTTCGTAGCTCTTTTGCATCGCGCGGAATTTGCATCACATCTTGAATTCCCAGTCTAGCCAGTTTGTTGTGTGTAGTTTTTAATAGAGACAGTTCATGGATGGTGTCGGGAGGAAGTTGTGAAGGTTTTTGTGGAGCCTCAAACGAAAAGCCTAGTACGTATTCATCTCCGACAGTTACCACGTCCACCTCAAAGTTATCGCCGTTCCAGCGCATGTTCAGTGCGGGTAAGGTTAATCCGTCCATGAACAGAACACAGGCTTTGGGTAATTCGCATTTTGATATTGTTTTGTCGGTTGTGCAGTCTGTAAATTCAGGTATGCCCGCTTGTCGAAAGATGGTTACAGTGAGCTTGGCGTGTTGGTCTGCGCGAGGGCTTTTATTGCCCTGATAGATTTCGTACGTTGCCCTAACCACATAGGTCAGAACCAAGTATGTAGAGTCACTGGCAGCCTTGTCGGCAACAACATGAATCATTAGTTTGCCCCCTATAAATTCTCTGCTCGGGATATGCCCCAGCTTCAGCCCCGACGTTTTATAGTCCCATCGGTTCCCCGGACTTTAACTTCTACTTGTTTCTGTTTAGATAAATATTCGCTAGTCCAATTATCAAAACAGAAACATATAAAACAAGTTCTGGTAAGTACATTTTTGTTTTAACAGTTAATTATGCCATAAAATGGAGATTTAATCAATACTTATGACAAAAATATATTTCAAAACCCTTATAAATACAAGTAATTTTAGTATATTTTATAATTTGTCATAAATATTGACAAAATAATTAATTTATAATATACTACAAACATAGGAAAATAACCTCTCCCTTAATCCCTCCCCTCAGTAGGGGAGGGAAAAACTACAGACTGCAGTTGCAGTAACTCCCTCTCCTCTTAAGGAGAGGGTAGGGAGAGGTTGGGTATAAAATCATATGGAAATAGTAGATGCTTTAACACAAATAGGGTTAAACGAAAAACAGGCCAGTGTATACTTGGCTCTTTTGGAGTTGGGTACGGCTGATGTTTCAGAAATTGCAAAGAAGGCAAATATAAAAAGGCCAACTTGTTATTTGGTTTTGGAGGATTTAAAAAAGCAGGGACTTGTTTCTCAAGTGCCGGCCAAAGTAAACTTATTTACTGCTGAAGACCCGGAAAAAATGGTGGGGGATTTGTATAAAAAACAAGAATTGTTGAAACGTTTTCTTCCGCAATTACAAGCTTTTCATAACGCTAAAAAAGAAAAGCCAGCCGTGCAGTTATTTGAAGGTAAGGAAGGTATTCGTTTGGTTTATGATAAGATTTTTAACTCAGATAGCGTGGATTTTTTTGGGACAGTTAAGGAAGCTTTGGTTTACGATCCGCAAGGCTTGAATGCATTTGTGGACAGGGTGGCAAAGATGAATTTTCGGATACGCGATTTGCTTACTTTGAGCCCTGAGGACATTGGCTATGCAAAAAAAGCAAAAGTTGGAAAAAATTATGAGATTAAATTTGTAAAAAAAGAAAATAGTTTTTTAACTGACAATGCAATTTTTGGCAATAATGTTGTTTTCTTTTCTTTTCATCCGCAAATTTTTGCCGTCATGATAACTAGTAAAGAAATTAGTTTGGCAATAAAAACTTTATTTGAAATGGCGTGGCAGTCTGCAGAAGCTTATGAGAAGGTTATGAATAATAGTAATAAAAGAGATTTGGTCTAATTTTGATATAAAGTTTTAAGAGTATATAATGAATTTATGGAACCTAA
>CAZGAF010000012.1:24998-25346 GCA_964523855.1 uncultured Candidatus Saccharibacteria bacterium
TAAAGATTTAAAACCTATTTTTGATTACCTTGATGAAATGAGGGATGAATTAAAGCAAGAAATTCAGGCTCTTAGGAATGACGTGCGGGTTTTACAAACTTCAGTAGATAGCAAAAATGGTTAAAGATCATAGAGATGAACATATCGTACTGTATAGAAAAGTAGAAGTATTAGAAGAATGGGCCAAAAGAGTTGCTGAAAAAACTGGTATACCTTTGCCATACTAAAACCCCTCATATGTGAGGGGTTTTAAATTGAACAGGATCCCGGATCAGGTCTGGGATGTGAATCCCCGCATGCGCGGATGGTCACTTTTTACTAAGGCGTTTTAAAGTTTTTATTTCACTT
>CAZGAF010000013.1:0-863 GCA_964523855.1 uncultured Candidatus Saccharibacteria bacterium
CTTAAAACTTTTGACAGTTTTGCAAATGGCAAAATTAGACTTAATGACATACTTATCTTGTCCAACACGCAGCTTTTAAACTTTATTTCCATGGACAGGCTGAAGGAAATTTTAAAAAAGGACAACTTCCTTTCTGCCGCACAAACTGTAATAGAACTTTTAAAAGAAATTGCCGGTCCGGCCGTTGCCTTTGGTACTATATTTAATTTACAACTCCCTTACGGCCAAGCAATCTCCGAAGAAGTCGACTTGGAAAACTACATAGTCGAAAACCCTTACCATGTAAGCTTCTTTAAAAAAGCAGAAAGTTTTTTAAAGAACATGCTTGGTGCAGACAAGTCTTTACGTGAAAACAAAACTACTTTACCTAAAATTTCAGTTACTGAACGCTTTGCCAAACTAAAGAACACCGGCAAGCAAATGCTTATGGGCACCAGAGGCGGTTTAAGCGACCTCTCAAGCCGTATAAAAAACGCCAGCCATGCAGTCTCGCCAAGACAAATAAAACAATTCTCCCCCGTAAGAAAATACGTATTCGCTTCTGTTATAGTTTTTTTGGTGGCTGCCGGCTTAAGCATCACCGCTGCGGTTTACAACAAAAACGTAAAGCAAAAACAACAACAAGCCAGTACCAAGTTTGAGTCGGTCACAAAAAATTTGGAACTTATCGAGTCCTCTTTACTATATAAAGACGAAAAGCAAGCCAAAGAATATTTACTATTAGCTGAACAAAACCTGCCTAAAGCCGAAGACATTTCCAAGGACCAAAAAGAAAAATACAACCAAATTACTTCGCGCTTAGACGACCTAAAAAATCAGTTTGAGAAAAATCTAAATAAAAGCACACCTTGCGTTAAGAATTC
>CAZGAF010000013.1:873-7307 GCA_964523855.1 uncultured Candidatus Saccharibacteria bacterium
GAAAAAAACCACAGTGGAAGTAACTTCTCTTGGCAACATGGCAGCGGGCTCCGCTCTTTTAAACCTAAACGACTTTATTGCCGTAGCAGCCGGCCAAAGTATAGTTAGTTATGAAAAGTCTTCCGGCAAAATAGAAGACGGTCGTTTAAAATCTTCTCAAAAAATAGTTAATGCCTATAATTTTAAACCAGGACAAGCTGCGGTTTATAATGGCGAAGCTTTAAGTATTTGGAACTACGAAACAGGCAGTACAGGAGCGCCGCTTATATCTTCCGTCCCAGCCGAAGACAGCATAGCCGGACTTTCTTTTTACCCGACTAACAACCGCATATACCTAATAGACAAACAAAAAAGCCAAGTCATAAGTTTTCAAATAAACCAAACAACTTTACAAAAGCCGGTGGTTTCCATAAGCGAGCCGGGACTTTCTTCAGCCGAAGACTTAACTATAGACAGTAGTATTTATGTGCTAAAACCAACAGGTGTAGTTAAATTTAGTGCAGGCAAACTCGCTGCTTTCGAAATGCCTTTTACGTTTGAACCTTACTCCGGTGGCGGAAAAATATATACCGAGACCGGCTGGAAAAATATATACTTGTTAGACAGCGCAAAAAAACGCGTTCTGGTTATGGACAAGCAAGGCAATATGGTTAAAATGTTGGTTAGCGACAAATTTACCGACCTGAAAGACTTTACCGTAGATGAAACTAACAAAACCATTTATTTGCTAAATGGCACCGAACTTCTAAAAACAAGCTTTTAATATTTTATTTAGTACCCTTGTCCAGTCTCAAAGATAAAGGATAAAGGATACCTCCTCTATTTTAGAAACTGTTTTACAACCTCTTCGGCTTCGGAGAGGTTTTTGGTTTCCAAAAGCTTTTGCCTTAATTCCGCACTGTTTTCAAAACCGGTTGCGTAAGCTTTAAAATGTTTGCGCATAATGTAAAAACTTTTTTTACCGCCCAAAGTTTTTTGAAATTCTCTGGCATGCTCAAGCATAACACTTAACCTCTCTTTTGCACTTGGCACAAAACCGTCTTCTCTAAAAAGCCAAGGATTCCCGAAAGCACCTCTGGCTATCATAACGCCGTCACAGCCTGTTTCGTTAACCCTAAGTAGTCCTTCTTCCCGGCTTTTTACATCACCATTACCAATAATTAAAGTTCGGTTTTTAAAGTCCGGGAAAAATCTGTTTCTAACCTCTACAGCTTTTTTAACCTCTTCCCAATGTGCAGGCACCTTGCTCTTTTCTTGCTTAGTCCTAGCGTGCAAAGTTATAGCGGCTAAATTATGCTTTAACAAATACCCAATCCAATTTTCCGTTTCAGGTTTAGTGTAGCCAATTCTAGTTTTTACACTCACAGGCAAAGAACCAGCACCCTTTTTAGTCGCCTCTATTATTTCACTGGCTAACTCTGGGTTCCTTATAAGCGCAGCGCAAGCTCCTATGCCTATTTCCTTGTCCTGGGGACAACCCATGTTTATATCTATACCGTCAAAACCTAAAGCTGAAACTAGCTTAGCTGCTTCGTAAAATTTTTCCGGGTTTGTGCCCCACAACTGCACAACTATGGGCCTTTGGTTTTCTGTAAACTCCAAATCCACTTTTAGTTTTTCAAAACCAACCGGGTGCAAAAGCCCATCTACATTTATAAACTCGGTGAACATAACAAAAGGGTTGCGACCTGTTAGATGTGACGCCAGCCCGACAGAGTCATTCTGGCGGGTGTTACGTGTTACATGACCGCTATGCAATGCAAACATTTCACGGAACACAACATCCGTGACTTCTTCCATGGGAGCGAGGGCAAATATAGGTTTTGGTAATTCATTCCAAAAGTTTGACATAAAGTGTATTTTATATAAATTTAAAAAGACTGTCTAACTAGAACAGTCTTTTTAAATTTAAACCACTGCAACGTAGCCGCCTCACCTGCCTTACCGGCAGGCAGGTTCATGGGGCTTTTTGTAACTCGATGAATCGAGCGACTACAAATACAAATTAGTTTTATTATTTCAAAGTTACTTTTGCACCAGCTTCTTCCATTTTCTTCTTCATTTCTTCAGCTTGTGCTTTTGCAACGTTTTCCTTAACTACTTTTGGAGCGCCGTCTACAATGTCTTTAGCTTCTTTAAGGCCAAGACCGGTGATTTCGCGAACAACTTTAATAACGTTAATTTTGTTAGCGCCTGCGTCTGTTAATTCAACATTGAATTCAGACTTTTCTTCAGCAGCCGGAGCAGCGGCACCAGCGGCCTGTCCACCAAAGGCGGATCCCATCATCATAGGAGCAGCTGCAGAAACACCAAACTTACCTTCCAATACTTTTACCAATTCGGAAAGTTCCAAAACAGACAACTTTTCGATTTGTTCTACCAAAGCTTTAAATTTCTCTGGCACTTCAACTTTTACTTCGTCGGACATAATTATACCTTTCTTAAATTCTATCACGTCGTACGACTGTGATGAAAAATAAAATATTTAAAAATTCAAACTTACCAATCTTACTTCGCAGCAATAGCGTTTAGTACATTTACCAAACCGCGAATATTTGCAGCTAGCACATTAACGAATCCGGAAACCGGAGCATTAATAGTACCAACAAGCTGGGCTCTAAGCTGGTCCTTGCTCGGCAAGTCAGCCAAAGCTTCTACCTGAGACTGAGCTATAACCGCTTTATCTACAACGCCTTCCAAAATTTTTATAGTCTTTATTTCTTTAGTTAAAGACTTAATGGCACGGGCTGGAGAAGTCTCGTCTTCCTCGGAAAGAGAAAGAATAACCGGTGTTTTATAGTCAGCTACCTGACCGCTAATTCCGGCATCAGCCAAAGCTTTTTTAACCAAAGTCAGCTTATAGACTTTAGAAAAAACATTTTCTTTTCTTAAAGCTGCTCTAAATTTGGTTATATCTTTTACGGTTGTACCGCGATATTCGGTAAAAACTATGGACTTAGCGGACTTTACTTTGTCGGTAAGCTCGCTCAAGTCTGTAGTTTTTTGGGATTTTGATTTTGCCATAACGTAATATTTTACAAATTCCTATAAATTCCTTTCGACCTTTTTATCCCGCCATAGTTTTAAGGTAGGCGGATGCAGTTTAATATCCTGACTATAATTCCTACTTCACCCCGCTTTGGCAGGGCTACGAAGGATTGTTTCTTATAAAATAAAGTAAACAAAAACTCGGGCTTACCCGAGTAAAAATACATCAGCTTATATGCTTATCGGCTGATAAGCTTACGAGCTTTATATACTTCCTCGGTGGGCTTCCTTTAAAAAGAATTTAACCCCGCTCTTTCTAAAATAATAAGTATTATTTAGAAACGGTTTCGGATTATTTAATTCACTTTTGTAAATTAAGCTTAATTCCGAAAGGGCGGGGACCAACTGTCATGGGATATTTTCCGCCATAGGCGGACCCCGCTTTCGCAGGGAACTTAGACCTATTATACCATGTTGTAAATAATTGTCAACCAACAAGAGGAATCCTTGTTCCGTGCAAAGACTCCCCTTGTCTTTGAAGACTTCCCGTAATTTTACAGCTTTTTCCTACCCCCTATCCGCTAGACGCTACCCGCTACAAGCCGCCCCTACTCCCTACTTCATCCAAACAAAAACTTAGGCAAATAACTAACCATAGCTGCCATTTCTCTAAAATAGTGAAATACGAGTTCACTGGTTTTATAGTATCTAGAACTGTCCGGCGAACTCCAATAAACTTGTTTAAATCCTTCTGACTTAGCCATAACCGCCCCTCTGGCCAAATGGTAAGAGTCGCTTACTACTATTATACTTTTAGCTCCCGGTAACTTTTCTCTTGTATTTTTTATATTTTCATAAGTACTACCGGAATGTTCTTCTAAAATCACATTCAAAGGTTTTTTAGCGTTCTTGTCTAAAACCCTAAGCATATAACCGGCCTCAGAAATATCTTTATCCGAAACCCGTCCGCCCGAAAGCACAATTACAGGCGCCATGCCGGCCTCATAGAGCCTTAAAGCTTCCATGGTTCTGTTGTACAAAGCCGGAGTATTTATAGCGGCTCCCAGTATAACTATGGCATCGGCCTTTTTTACGTGCGGCGAAGAAATTGCAAAACCAAAAACCAAGCCGGCGTCCAAAATAGCCGCACCGACTAAAACATAAACACCTATTTTTACAAATTTAAAAACCCTTCTTCGCATTTATTCATTCTACCACATTTACAAGGGGAATCCTTGCGCCGCGCAAAGATTCCCCTTGTAACTTTAAGCTAATCCTGGGAAAAAATCTGTTTTTATATGACTGTCTTTAACACCCAAATTTTTTAACGCTTCCCTAGCGCCTTCCACCATGCGAACCGAACCAGAAACATAAAAAATTCTTTCTTTATAGTCCGGCACCATGCTCAAAATATTTTCTTTATTTACATAACCCTTAAGCCCACTCCAGTCAGACGAAGGACCACTTAGAGCATAGTCAAACTTAAACCCAAATGCTTCTTTCGCTTCTTCCCAAATTTCTTTATAGGCAATTTCTTCTTCTGTTCCTGTGGCATACAGCATTACCACATCTCTTTTCTGTTTGGTGTCTGTTAAAAACTTAACCATACTACGAAAAGGCGTAACTCCTATTCCCCCGGCTAAAAATGCGAGTTTTAAATTTGCGTCTCGGGGTAAAACAAAATCCCCCGCCAGTTGCCCGGCCATAATTTCCGAACTTACTGGCAAAGCTTGTAAAGACTTTTTATACGCGCTGGGGTTTTCATAAAACCTTACTCCTATTAAAGTTTCTTTTTCTGTCGGCGAAGAAGCAATGGTTAAATACCTTCTGTTACCGCGCGTGTCGGGCTGGGTAACGGGCAAAGTCCATTCCATGTACTGCCCGGGTAAAAATTTAAACCTTTTACCGGAAAAAGCAAACTGCTTTATACCTTTGGCCAAATTGCTCACGCCTTCTAGCTTAAGTGCGTATCTAAACTTGGGACTAACAGCAAAAGAAAAAATATTTCCTACTAACAAAGCCATTTCGGGCGTAAAGTACAAGCTGCCCAAATGTACCGCTGGTGAAAAAAATAAACCTGTTAATGCGCCGTATACTATTTGTTTTTTTCTGGTAGGCGGCATGGTTACAGGCTCCGTTAGCATAACACCCACAAAAAACAAAGTAGCCGAAGAAAACATCATCTGCTCAAAAATTAAAGCCGTGCCTGCGCCAGAAATAAACCAAGTGGTCAAAAACGAAACTGCCAAAAAAGCCAAAGCCAAGCTAAAACGTTTTAACTTTCTCAAAATCAAAAATACCCCGAACAGCAAAGGCAAAAAAAGCGGAGTACTGCCTACCCACCACGTTGCTGACTGCCCTAAAACTACAGCGACTAAAAACACGCCCAAAGCTGCGGGGTTAAAAATATGCTTACCTCGAAAATTAAGAGCATACTTTGAAACTTGCGCAACTGCCGCAGCTCCGACCAAAACCCACAGCACGCTTACATACTGCCCTTGGTCCGGAGGCGCTAAAATTAAACATAAAATATATGCAGTAATGTAAACAGACTCAATATTTTCAGGAATGCCGAAAAACTTAGCAGACAAACGGTTAAAAACGTAAGAAGCAAAAACCAGTACCACTAAAGAATACATGAGTCCAAAAAAACTTACTTGCAGCAAATTAAAATAAGCCAAGATTAAAGACAACAAAAAAAGACAGGTTAAAAAATACAAAACCAAGCGGTACATAGTTATGCGGTCTAAAAAACGGTCTACGTATTTAAACATAAGCTTTAAACTCCTCAGTATAAATTACTTTTTTGTCCGCTGTTACAAAAAGCGCGGCTAAAGATTTTTTCCTGGCAAAATCTAAGCCATATTCACCCATCGCAAAAAGTGCGGTCGCAAAACGGTCTGCCTCATAAACATTTTTATGAACTACGGTCACACTCAAAATTCTGTCCAGCGCTTGTTTGTAGTTTAATGGGTTATAAATATGAGCGCCGCGAATGTACAACCCGGAAGTAGCCACGCCTTGGTTTTTTATTTTAAAAGTTTTTACCACTTCTGTTAAATTTAGCGGATTTTTTATACCGACAACCCATTCTTTTTTTCCCGAACTTACCGCTTGCATATCGCCACCTGCTTCTAGCAAGAAATTTTTAAGGCCCAATCGCTCACCTAAAAGCGAAGCTTTATACACGGCCCAGCCTTTTACCAACCCGGACGGATCTAACTTTTTTTCTGGGGTCTGAATATTAAAGTAACCTTCGGGTTCTTTTTTAGTTTCTTCGGCTAAAAAAAGCACCTCTTTCATTTCTGCACTATAGTTTTCTGGCAAAATTCTTCCGCTGTTTATTTGGCTTATCTCACTCTCGGGTTTATAAGTACTAAAACAGTTATCGACTTGTACTAAATAGTCGAAAACTTCTTCTACTTCGCTCTCCCCTGCCTGTTCGT
>CAZGAF010000013.1:7317-14721 GCA_964523855.1 uncultured Candidatus Saccharibacteria bacterium
AGATTCTTTAAAAGCCTTGCTGGTGTCTGTGGCTCCGGTGACTACGTCAACATTTTCACTTTGACTGTTTAAAGCTTCTTCTATAAGCAAAGGTAAAGCCTGGCCGTTTATAACTTCGGAAGTTAGTCTGCCTTTAGGAGATTTTTTAACAATGATTTCTTGAATTTTACCCTGCCCTGTGAACACCTGTACTTGAACTTGTCCGTAAAAAGCAAAAACACTTTCACCTAAAAATTCTCCGTCCTTAAAACTCAAAGGAGTGCTAGGAAGCTTAGTCTTTTGCACTGTTTTTAAAACCGGAGAATAACTTAACACAGCCCCTTTGCCAAAAAAGGAATATAACCCCAAAGAAGCCGCAGCAAATATAGAATAAATAATTTTCTTAGACATATTTATTGTTACTACATTTAAAATGCCAAAATATTACTTGCAAATAAAGGATTTTTTAAATATTGTAATATTTAAGCCATTTTACTGTATTATATAGTAAACAGGTTAATTTTAAAAAAGCCGTATAAAAAATGCAGGAAAAAACAGACGAAAAAATAGCTAAAGAAGTCCAGCAGGGCGACATTCAAGCTTTTGGCCAACTCGTAAATCGCTACGAAAAAAAAACTTTCTCGCTACGCTAAAAAGTTTTTATTCGACTACACTGAGACCGAAGACCTTGTTCAGGAAGTTTTTTTAAAAGCCTTTGTCAGCATTCAAAGTTTCGATGTAAATCGTTCTTTTAATTCTTGGGTATACCGAATAGCACACAACTTGTTTATTAATGAGATAAAAAAGAAAGGCAAAGAACCAGTACCCTTCTTCGACCCCGACACACTTTTTCCTCACCCTATAGAACCTAAAAAAGCCGACGACGACCTAAAAAACGAAGAACTGCAAAAAATGATGACCGACTGTCTGTCGGAATTAAACCCAAAATACAGGGAAATAATGGTGCTGTTTTACGCAGAAGAGTTTACATATGAACAAATATCTGAAATTTTACGCATCCCCACCTCAACTGTGGGAGTTAGGCTAAGCAGAGCAAAAAAAGCATTAAAAGAAAGTTATGACAAACTCTATGCAAGAAAATAACTCAGAAAATACAATAGAAAAAAAGGTGCTGAACGCAATTGAGAAAAATCAAATCAAACCGCATTCCAAATGGTATTTCATTGCCCAAAGCTCTTTTTTTGGCATAGGTTTGGTGGTTTTAGCTTTGTTAGTTTTATTTTTTTCAAGTTTAGTAATCTTTAACATTCGCCAAAGCGGCAGCTATATGGCGCCTGGTTTTGGTTTTTATGGAGTAGGCTTGTTTTTGCTTTCCTTACCTTGGCTGCTTATTGGTTTAGTAGTTATTTTAGTTTTGGTTTTAGAATACATCCTAAAGCGTTATAAATTTGCCTACCAAAGACCAATACTCTATTCCTTTGTTGCCTTAGCACTTTTAGTTTCCGTAGGCTCTATATTTATCTCCCAAAGTAAAATGCACGAGGCTCTATGGGCCAAATCTCGCCGTGAGCCTGGCTTTTTTGGCGGCCCCATGTACAAACATTTTGGCATGCCAAAGAATGGACCAGTGACAATAGGTAAAGTTTTTGAAACCAACGAAGACGGCTGCAAACTAAACACCGAAGAAGGTGAAAACTGGCAAGTACTCATAAACGACGACACTCATTTGCCTTATAACTACACTGTGTCCAACGGTGACATAATAATAGTCTTAGGTCCGAAAGAAGAACGCACCATAAAGGCTGTCGGAATAAAACCATTTATGCCGAAGTTTATGCCTAAATAATTTTTTTGAAATATTTTAAAAACTTTACGGTAGTAATAAGCGAGGACCTCAAAAATTAACTAAAAAAATATATGAGAAAAAAACTCGTTTCTTACGCAATTATCCCAGCCTTCGCTCTCACGCTAGTTGGAGCAGGGTTAGCTTCCGCCCACGGCTTCGGCACAGGCTTCGGTAAAAATTTAAGTCCGGAAGAAATAGCACAGACTCAGCAGGACAGGTTTACCGAACAAGCCAACATGCTTGGTATAAGTGTTGATGAAGTAAAGAGCGCCTGGGCACAAGGCAAAACCCTTCAGCAGCTCGCAACTGAAAAAGGCATTAGCACCGAACAGTTACAGGCCAAAATGAAAACACAGGCCGAAGAAAGAATGAAGTCCATGCTTCAAACTTTAGTCGAAAAAGGCATAATTACTCAAAGCCAGGCCGATCAAAGGCTGGAATACATGAAAAACAACGCACAGAATTCAGGCAAGGGTTTCCATGGCCGCAAAGGCGGTATGGGAATGATGGGGTTGTAAAACTAGCTTGTAGAGAGTAGCTGGTAGCTAGTAGCAAAAAAAATTTAAAAACCCTTAAAGGCTTTATGAACCTTTAAGGGTTTTTAATTTAGATATATAATCAGCCGGCAATCTACAGTACAGAGCGCCTTCTATTAAGTCGTTCAAATACGACTGCCTTGGAACACCTACTCTTTGGCCTGTTCGCGAGTATACCCACACCTCGTGTAATTTTTGGCCAGTATCTTGTACAAACAAACTTTTTCTTTGGTAATACTTTGGCGTGCCTTCATAAGCATCGAGGACTTGCAAACTTTCCGTACTTATTTCAAATACCGCGCCCCAGACTTTTGTATTTTTATTTTCTACAATGTTTGCTGTCGCACCTCCGCGGATTTTAGACTCTCCGTCAAATATCAGTTCGTAATTTTCTAGAAAAGCATTAAATAAAAAGTTAGGCTCAAGTCCAATATTTTTCCAGACTTTTTTATTTAACAAAACTCCATAAGAAAACAGTAGCATAAACTATTACCCCATTCGACTAAATACAGCTGCAATAATCAGCATGTTTATTAAGCCCGCTCCAGCCATAATCCCAATTTTAGGAAATACCCATTCAGGTTTGGTTCCACCAAACAAAACAGCGCTTGCCTGGGTTGGCAAAATAAAACCAAGCCAGAAAAAACCAGCCAAGCCATAAATATTCCAATCGCTTGGAAAACCTCTGAGGAGCAAAGCAAAAACAAAAGTTGTAACAAAAGTTAAAATAAGCTGCCCAAGCAAAGGCTTCCACATTTGTCGCATCATTTCTTTTTGTTGTTCCGGCGAAACTTGGTCAAAGCCATGAATCTTACCCCAAGTTTTGCCAAAAATAGGCGTATACCAAATAGCCCCAAAAATAAACTGCGCAACACTAGCCAAAACCACTCCCCAATAATTTATGTTCATATTTTACTTTTACTTATTTATATATTAATTATAGCATTTATACTATATAATATACCATTTCAAAATAAAAATGCTCCGACCAGTTAGTCGGAACAAAGTTGCTGTTTACGGTAAGCAGAATCTAGCTTCTTCGAAGTCCTTAGGTGACATGGTCAGATGAACCGCTTGGACCCGCTGGTCCTTGCCCGTCATTTTAAACCGTGGGTTCGTTGCCTTCTTGTCGAGCCTCACGGTAATTACCCGCGGGCTGACGACAAAAGTCCTAAAGATACGCACCCCGTCCTTGTCGTCAAACGCCAGTTGGAACAGGAGCGAGGCGCCTTCGCGGATTATGTAGTCTCCGCAACGAATCTGTGCCGGAGACAACTTGGTTATGACCGGCAGTTTGGCCGGGAACAACTCAGTCCCCTTCTCGAACGCTTCCGAAATAACGGCATTTATCCTGCCGCTAATCTCGTCTACCTCTCCCGGTTCTTGGCCAAAAAGTGCAGCCAACACTAAACCCAAGCAGAAGAACAAACGCATACAGCCTCCTAGGAAACTAGACTACCATAAACCTTAAGTCTTGGTCAAAAAAACTACCAACTCTAAAAAAGCAAAATACCTCAATACTAGCTAGTATTGAGGTATTTTGCTTTTTTAGAAATCCGGGGAAAAAAGCTTTTAAAAGAAAAACAGACTATCTTAGATAGTCTGTTTTTCTTTGGCTGGGGTGGTAGGATTCGAACCTACGGATGGCGCCTCCAAAGGGCGCTGCCTTACCACTTGGCGACACCCCAATATATAAAGCAAATCCAATATATTATAAAACATTTAAATAAAATTTTCAATAATTAAGTAAAACACATACCCACAAACTCCAGCAGTATAAAATCTATTTTCACCTAAACGAAAACCGCGGACAGACTGGTTGGTCTGCCCGCGGCCGGATTACTTCTTACTTGCGACTACTGAGTTTGCCACAAGACCAGGCGGCAGTATACAGCACCGCCCGAAGGGCCATTGCCTCCGTTGTTTACCTGGATCTGGAGCTGCGAATTACTTAACGCATTCAAGGTACCTAAAATCGGGATCCCGAAAGTTCCCGTCCAGCTACACTGTGTCCGAAACCCACCTTGCCCAAACGGAAAGGGCTGGGGTAGCGTGATGGTTGATGTACAAGAGCTTTGGAAAGCTGCTGGTGTAGTACACGTAGCCACCTCAAACGTTCTTGTGCTCGACTGCTTTGTGATAGTGAGAAGTGTTTCGTTCACAGTATTCACCATCGAGCAGTCTTCGCACAACAACACACCGTCCGGATGATTGCCGGAAGTAATGTTGTTGAAACTTGCCCGGGGGGAACCAAAAGTGTCGAACCACACTCCTTTCACTGAGTTGTCCAAAGTCGAAGTCGCTACCAGCTGATGGTTATCACCCCGCATAAAAAAGCCGAGATGGGCACCAGTAATGCGCGTACCAACGAACTTTACGTTCTTGGCGTTTTCGACAAAGACACCATAGCAGGTGCCGCTTGCGCACGTACGTCTAGCCGAAATACGACCGCCGTGGAAAATGTGGTCGCGTTGGTTTGTTGTCACGGTCGGAACGGACCCTTGCATACGGATGGAGTAGTCGAATTCACCATCCATCCACAGACCGTAGAAATTACCATCCGAACCATGGCACATTTCGCTCCCACCCGTCTTAATGCACAGATTGTTCGCACCTGGACTGTTGTAAAAACTCAACCCTGTTGTGCTAGTGCGAGAACGAGTGTTAATAATGGCCACACCGCGCAACGTGGGCCTTTCCATGTTGTTGAGGGAAATGGCAGTAACGTACGGGTTGGTGCTGTTAGAGATGTCCAGAATCAGGTTGGACACCGTCTTGTTCTTGCCAATATGCCCCGGCTCCCCGGAAACAACCAAAATTGCGCACTGCTTACACGATAGAGTGGCACCGTAAGGTCCACCATCGGAAGTCAGATGGATCGGCAGGTCGTTAAAACCCGGACGCATCAACTGCGTCCACTCACTACTGCAGAACTTGCCCGCCGGCAACACGATATCACCGCCGCGGGCTGCATAAGCGGCGTTCAAAGCCGCAGTAACCGCCGGAGTATCATCCGTGCTCCCCCCGTCGCATACAGCGCCATAGTTTACGATAGGAAATCTTTCCGCCTGCCCGACGCTGGCAAGTGCCAGCGCCAAAATAAGAAGTTTCATTTCCCCTCCTTAAAGGGTAAATATTAACCACTGACAAGGTGTACGTCCACGATCGCTCACAGGACCTTGGACTACAATGCACGATGACAAGTGCTAGAACCAATCGGCACCCCTAGGGCACCCTCTGTTGGCACAGAGGGTAATTATATAAAATATTCATTAAACTGTAAATATCTCTTATACAAGCATTTTTTGGTTAAAATTTAAGTGTTTTTTTGTTAAATTCATTAAAATAATTTTCCTTTAAATATAAGCTTTTATTTTGTATAGAAAAATTGATTCCACAACTACTTTACGGCTATAATTTACCCATAGCGGACACCGTCCGCTTACACAACAGAGTCTTAGGAGGACTATGCTGCGCGCTAAAATTATCCTGGCCGCTATGGCGGCCATTTCTTTGGGGATCTCAACGGCTACCGCCGCAGAGGCCAGCCCCGAACTTATCCCCGAACTAAAAAAAACTGCAAACGCAGACGACGTTGTCTGTGCGGTTGCCTACCAAGACGGCGAATACAAAATTGTGGCACTCGAGAAAGACGTGCCAAAAGGGGCCCCAATTGTGACCGTTTATACGGCCACCAAAAAAGAATGCGCAAGCTTTAGGCGCATCCCAAGCCCTAAAGAGCAAAAGCGGGGCGCTGACATTAACCCTGTCCAGCCCCGCAAACAAAAGTAGAGCACTCCGCTCTACTATTTTTTTATTGACCCGTGTTACGTTTACATTTATAATTCCCCCACTATGTTTAGATAGGAGGCCCAAATGCTCAAAGCTCTGATTGTTGTTTGCCTTGTAGGCTGGGGGGTGTACGAAGTCGTAGCCTGGTACGAAGTCGTAGCCTGGCAAGACGCGCTACGGGTTTCCAAAACCCACAACCCTAAAAGTAAGATAGTCTTTCCGTCGGTGAGAATCGGCGCAGAGTATATAACAACGGTTACCATACTGAACAATTCCGACAACAGCGGAACTTGTGTGGTGTCGGAACACAACGCTGTTACCGGAAGCGTGGTTAAAACAAACTACACTACCCGCATCCAGCCGAAGGCTCGGTTTGTCCTTAAAATACGTCCGTCCAAACTCCCAATCACATACTATCTGGTTATGATTGCCGAATGCGAGTTCGTGGCCACGGGGGTAATTCAGACGACCAATATTGGAACCAACAAATCGCATATAGAACTCGCCTACTAAAGCACCTATAAAATGGGTGCTTATTTTATTGACTAAATTATTTTTTTTAAGTAAGATATCCTCTCAATAGAGGAGACATCATGAATACCGCGCGGACGGTTAAAACAGCTGTTGTACTGTTTTTACTTAGCAATGTATTTGGCGCATTGCGGACAATGGCGTCGAAATACGCCATAGTCCCGAGAAGCGAGCTCAAGAAAAAAGTGAAGCTAGTATTTCCGAGCCTCGTACGCTCGGAACACCAAAACCCGTATATACACCTGGTCAATACGGGTAAAGAGCTAGCGAACTGTAGCACAAGGTTCTACATAGGAAAAGAGTTAGGCGAACTGTTCTACACGACTCACGCCAAAATCTCTCCGGGCATAGACACGTTAATAAATATACCCGGATACTCGAACAAACCACAGATCCTAAGCGCCATAGCAACGTGTGACGTCAGCGTAGAGGGCTTTGTTAAGTTCTACCCTGACAAGGTAATATACGACGCTAAGTAGCACAAGCACCTTAAAGCAGAACATTCTGCTCTTTTTTATTTGTGTTTAAATAATGCTATAATTAAGCATTATTAAATTCAAAAAAACATGATAATTGTGGGCTTTTTAAGCTTTGTCCAACTTACTTTATTTTTTGGACATTTTATTGTATATAAAACGTTTGTTAAATTTTTTCAAATTACTCATCCCCAAAATCTTTTATACACTCGTTTGATTTTTGTTTTACTTTCAATCAGCTTTTTAGTCGCCTCTGCCTTAGCTTATAAGTTTTACGGCAGTT
>CAZGAF010000013.1:14731-16815 GCA_964523855.1 uncultured Candidatus Saccharibacteria bacterium
ATACCGCAGCAGCCGTCTGGCTAGGAACTTTATACTGGCTAGTTTGGGCGAGTTTATTTGCTTGGATTTTTTACTTCCTACTTCCCTATCCAACTTCGCTAAAAGTCGGGCAGGGTTTATTTATACTCGCTCTTTTAGTAAGCGCTTATGGGGTATGGAATTCGTACCAAACAAAAGTTAGACATATAACCATAACACTACCCAACTTGCCGGCTGAATGGCAAAACAAGAAAGCTGTATTGGTTTCCGACACGCATTTGGGCAACGTAAGAAATTTGGAATTCTCGGAAAAAATAGCCAAGCTAGTAGAAGCACAAAACCCCGACTTGGTTTTAATTCCTGGCGACTTTTATGACGGTCCGCCAGCTGACTACGAACAGTTAGCTGTTCCTTTTGGAAAAATAAAATCTACTTATGGCGTTTATTTTGCTGCCGGAAACCACGAAGAGTTTGGTGATGCAGGCCCGCTCTTAAGTGCTATTTCCAAGTCGGGTGTGAAAGTTTTAAACAACCAAATTGAAAACGTAAGCGGCATGCAAATTGTAGGCGTGGGCTACGGAGCAACGGTTAATAAAGATTCCCAAAAAAGTATTTTAAAAAGTCTCAACTTGAACCCTAAACTTCCGAGCATACTTCTAAAACACGCTCCCACTCATATAGATACGGCCGAAGACGCGGGCATATCTTTGCAAGTTTCCGGCCACACACACTTAGGCCAGGTGTACCCTTTTAGGTATTTAACCAAAAAAATCTACGGAAAATTCCATTACGGAACTTCCTCCCTTAACAACACCCAGGTTGTTACAACCAGCGGCGCCGGCACTTGGGGCCCGCCGCAGAGAGTTGGCACTAATTCTGAAATCGTAGTAATTACTTTTAAATAATGACCGAGACAAGAAAAGGCGAATTTTTTATTTTGTCTGAAACACTGCTTTGGAGCTTGTTTCCGGTTATTACCGTAATTTCCTTAAACTAGCTAAAGCCAATGTTTTCTTTGGCTTTAAGTTCTTTTTTCGCGTCTGCTTTTTTTGCTTGCATAATCACCTACAAAAAACTTTGGCACGAACTAACTGTAAAAGAAGCTTTATGGGATGTTTTGTGGGGCACTTTACTGCTGGGTATAATTTACTATCTTCTCCAGTTTGCCGGTCTCTCGCTTTCCACGCCAGGAAACGCAGCACTAGTTTCTCAAATGGAAATCTTGTTTAGCTTTTTACTTTTCAATGTATGGCAAAAAGAATACTTAGACTCTTCTCACTTGTTAGGCTCTGGCCTTATGCTCATAGGCGCAGCAATAGTGCTGCTACCTAAAGGCTCAGGCGTATCTTTAGGCGATGGCCTAATACTTCTTTCGGCAGCATAGCTCCTGTTGGTAACTTCTTTCAGGGCAGAGCCCGAAAAAGAATCAGCAGTTACACCATAATGTTTTTAAGAAATACCATAAGCTTCCCAGTAATTTTTATAATTGCATTACTGCTCGGACATACTCATGGCGCCATTTTCTCTTTTAAATCTTTACTGCCGGTTACAATAAACGGCATACTTCTCTTAGGTCTTTCTAAAATACTGTGGCTGGAAGCAATACATAGAATACCTGTGGTAAAAGCTAACGCTCTAAACTGCATAGGTCCCCTACTTACCTTAACTTACGCATACCTACTTTTAGGCCAACGCCCCAATGTGTTCCAAATACTGTCACTTATTCCCATAGCTATAGGCATAATACTTTTAACACGCCCTGCTAGAACTATCTAAAATATTTTAAAAAGCCTTCAAATGTAAAGGCTTTTTTATTTTGTCCGATTAACTTTACGTTAAGTTTTTTGGTCTAATATTCAAGCAAGGAATATTCTAAAATATTTCTCTATTAAAACCATAACCTAAATTCTATGCCCAATAACCATCTTAAAAAAACAGAGGCGTCCCAAGCGCCCGGACGCAAAACTCTTTCGCAAGCTCAACTTGAACTTATAAAAAATACTGTTGCAAAAGGCGCGACACCAGATGAACTAAAGCTGTTTGTGATTGTAGCCAACCGAACCGGGCTTGACCCTTTTACTCGGCAAATTCATTTTGTTAAAAGA
>CAZGAF010000013.1:16825-25200 GCA_964523855.1 uncultured Candidatus Saccharibacteria bacterium
AAAGAGGCAGTAGAGCTACCGTTCAAACTGGCATAGACGGCTACAGAGCAATAGCTGAAAGAAGCAATAGCTTAGCCGGTATAGAGGACGCCATATACGACGCCGAAGACCAAATACACCCAAACAAAGCGTCGGTGACTGTTTATAGAATAGTTAACGGGCAGCGTGTTTCATTTAGCGCTTCGGCACGGTGGGACGAATACGTGCCCCAAAATGGACAAGATTTTATGTGGCGAAAGATGCCTTACTTTATGCTAGGTAAAGTTGCGGAGGCCTTAGCTTTAAGAAAAGCTTTTCCAAACGACTTAAGTGGCTTATACATTCACGAAGAAATGCAAAGAGATGGTAATAGTATAGACGAAGAGTCTGACACTTCTCAGAGCATAAACAACGAGCAAACGCCAAGCGAAGCCAGCCAAGCCGCTAAAGATTACTCCAGAAAATTCTGGTCCCGCACAGAGCAGCCACAACAAGCTCCAGTTTATCAAAAAGAAGCTTTAGACGAACCCTAAAACTAAAATCTAACATTACTCCAATACTACGTAGTATTGGAGTAATGTATAAAAATAGAGGTGACAAAAATTCGTAAAGCTGCTAGAATTGCCTGCGAGGAGGCCCGATGCAGCTAATCTGTTTGATGTTGTGGATTAGTTTTCTGGTAGCGGCAGAACCACCCAAACCGGAAAACCTTGACACTCCCAAAGG
Source organism: uncultured Candidatus Saccharibacteria bacterium (assembly GCA_964523855.1). Taxonomy (GTDB): domain Bacteria; phylum Patescibacteriota; class Doudnabacteria; order UBA920; family UBA920; genus JAEUSF01. The sequence continues at coordinate 17,531 of CAZGAF010000013.1, forward strand.
GTTTGTCTGGGGTTATGTCGCAAGGGAAGTTTCTTGGATAGAACAGACCAGCGATAATCGCTTCCACCTAGTTCGTGCCGACGTAGTCTGCACGGACAAAACTGAGCAGCGCTGCGCTGCTTTAAGGCAATACCTGGTCCCACTTCCAAGGCTGAACTACATGATCTTCCAACAAAAAGACTTCCCGCTCGGGAGCCGAAAAGCTCCCACGGACGAAAAACCCTGGCGCCTGGTTAGCCCCGGTATTGTAGTTCCCGCCATGCAAAAGCTTCTTCGACAGAGGCTTTAAGCCTAAATTCCAAAATTTTTTGAGGAATTTTAGGCTTATTTTTTTAGTGCCGCTTGCACTATCATACTAGTACGCTAAAGCAAAAAGGTTACTTTATAAAGCTAGCTCGAAAAGCCCAAGCCGTACACTGCTTTAACTGCTCGTCAGACATTATGCCATGCTTCTTTAAAAACTCTTCTTCGTGCACAATGTTACTCTTGTACATTTCCGGACCATCGGTGTTGATAGTAAATTTAACTTTATTTTCCAACAAAGTTTTAACTACTTTATTAAGCTCGCTTATATTTTTTAGAACGCTATTTCGTATATTGGAAGTCGGGCAAATTTCCAAGGTAATATTATTTTTAACAATGTCGGCCATAACTTTTTTGTCTCTCACACACAAAATTCCATGCCCTATTCGGTCTGGTTTTATTTCCCTAACTACATATTTTAACTCTTCCAAAGTTCCGGCTTCGCCTGTATGTATAGTAACACCTAAACCCGCTGCTCGCGCTTTTTTAAAAAGCGGCGCGTGCTTTTTCATAGAAAAAGTTTTTCTCTCCGGGTCAGCTATATCTATACCTATAACCCCTTGCGCCTTGTACTTTATTGCTTTGTCTAAAATTATGGAATTCTGCTCAAAACTCAAAGACCTGCCCATCATTAAAATAATGCCGGCTTTTACCTGAGGATACTCAAGCATGGCTCTTTCTGTACCCCACAAAGCAGAATATATAATATGATCCAAATCTCTTTCGCCTCCCCTATTTCTCTTCATTGGGTTAAAACGAAGCTCGTGTAAAACTATATTACTTTTCCTATAGCCACCGGCAATAGTACCTTTTACCGACTCCTCTATGGCTTCGGGCGAAGATTGAATAAGCTCGGTCCAATGATAAAAATGCTTATCCATTTGGTCAAGGTTTTTATTTTTTTCCTCTCCCGTCATTGTTATAAGTTCTTCAAACTCCCAGTAATTTTTTGTTGGTAACTTAATACCCTGTCTGTGAGCAATTGCCCAAAGTATGGAAGGGTGTACAGCTGCACCCAAATGCGAATGAAGTTCAACGTGTTGTTTAAATATTTTGTGGCAAAATTTATTATTGTTTAATGCTTATAAGTTACTAACTCTGTTATGTAAGTGGTAGTCAAAATCCACCCCACTTTTGACCTACTACGCTGCTCGCTACAAGCTACGCCCTACTAACTGCTTACTACCTAGTAGGAGCTATCTGGTAATAGTTTAATATAAACTTAGCAATTTCGCCAAATGCCGGCGCCGCCGTACTCTCGGCAAATTTTACGCTTTTTGGCTCATCGATCCTAACCAGCATTAAAAACTTAGGGTTTTCCACAGGCCCAAAACCAATAAAACTACCTATATTCGCGTTTTCTTCGTAGCCCATGCCATTCTTTTTTGCCACTTGAGCAGTTCCGGTTTTACCGGCAATATAATAGCCTGGCACAGCAGCTTTTTTCCCGTGTCCATTCTCCACCACATTCACCATCATTGCCGTAACTGTATTGGCTGTTTGTGAGGAAATTATTTGTTTTATTTCATTTACTTTCGTATCTTGCCTATTGCCGTTCTGGTTGATTCTCGAAGCTATAATATAAGGCCTGAGCATTTTGCCCGAATTGGCAATTGCTGTAAAAGCCTGAATCATTTGAATTGGCGTAACCGATATACCCTGTCCAAAACTTGCGGTTGCGTAGTTAACTTTAATTTTTAGTTTAAGATTATCTAAACTTCCCTTTTTCTCAGGCAACTCAATACCAGTTTTTTCTCCAAAACCAAAATCCTTTACGTATCTCAAAAAAGTCTCGTCACCAATTTGGTCTTTGGCAAAAATTACACCCGTATTAAGCGACTGCTCCAAGACTTGCGTCATTGTCTGTACACCTCGCGGCTTCGGGTCGGAATTTTTTATTACTTTGTCATCTATTTTTACTTGTCCTTCGTCTACAAAGGTCGTATCGGCTTTTACCTTTCCTTCGTTTAAAGCAGCAGACATAGTTAAAGGTTTAAAAATAGAACCAGGCTCATAAACACCCGTCACCGCTTCGTTATTAAAGGCGGCTGGGTCTGTAACTTTATTGAATTGGTTTGGGTCGAAAGTTGGATACGAAGCCATAGCTAAAACCTTACCGGTTTTAGGATCAACCACAATTACCGACCCGCCGTTAGCCCCGTGGGCTTCCACAGCGTTTTTTAAAACTTCTTCGGCCTTATACTGGATATTTTTGTCTATAGTTAAAATGAGCGAATCACCATCTTGCACCGGCTCTGACTGTCTTTTTCCGCCAAAAATCCACACGCCACTTATGTCTCCCTCCTGTCTGATTATACCCTCTTTACCAGCCAAGGCTTTTTCTTCAAAATTTTCCAACCCGTAAACACCCTGTTTAACATCTCCTTTATAGCCCACAAATCCAAGTACGTGGGACAAAAGCTGTCCCTGTGGATAATACCTAGCGCCCTCATTGTCAAAATATATTCCGGTTAAATGCAAATCTCTTACCTTTTGCTGTTCCTCTTCGGTTAACTGCTTTTTTAGTACCACGTATTTTTTTTCCTTGCTCACAAGTTTCGGCAAAATATCTTCGGAAGGCAAACCTAAAACCTCAGAAAGTCCAGCGGCTGTCAAAACTGGATTTTGTATTTCGCCAGGCACTGTATACACCAAGGGTTTTTGAATATTGGTTGCAACGGGTAAAAGCTGCTCTGTTGAACGGTCAACAATACTAATTTGACCGCGGCTCGGCAATAGCCTAAGCACCATACTTCTCTGACTTTCTGCCGTCTCCCGATTTTCTTTACCGTTTACAATTTGCAAAAAACTTAGTCTGGCAATAATAGCTAAAAAACCCAATACGAAAAAAGCAGCCAGCAAACTGCTTCTTTCCAAATTTGAACTTTTATTTTTCTTACCAACCATGAATTTAAACTTATTTAAGCATTGCTGTATTTTCTGCTCCAACCTTTATATACTTAGGTGCATCGGCTTGCACAAAACCAGCTTGTTCAAAATCCTGACTTAAAACAGAAACCGCGGTCACTTCAGACAACTTTAAGTTTAAAGCTTTTTGTTCTTCGTTTAATTTCATAACCTGTTTTTCAAGCTGCTTAATTTCATAGCCTGTTGAAGCTTGCGCGTTCACACCGAGCAAATAACTTAAAAGCAAAGCTGTATTTATAGCCACTAAAGCGTAAGCCAACAAAGGGCTTTTTGTTTCGCCTTCTACCTTAAAAGCTTTACGGGCAACGAAGCCTTGGGATTTAGAAGAAAATATATTGGTTAATGCTGCAACTTTTAACATAATTTTTATTTTTGTTTTAATTTTTTATTAGCGCCCTAAGTTTAGCGGGCTTAGATCTTGAATTATTTTTTAACTCATTCTCACCGGCAACCACCGGTTTTTTTGTTAATATTTTAGCTTTTGGATTTTGTCCACAAATACACTCTGGGAATTCTATAGGACACACGCAACCCTTACTCAACTCGTTAAAATATTGCTTAACTATCCTATCTTCTAAAGAATGAAAGCTTACCACGACTAACCTACCACCAGGGTTTAAAAGGTCAAAAGCTTTAGGTAAAAATTCTTGCAAATTTTCAAGTTCATGATTTACCGCAATTCGTAATGCTTGAAAAATTCTTCTCGCACTGTCGTCAGCTTTGTGTTTGAAAGGCTTTGGAAGAGCGTCTTTTATAATTTCGTATAATTCTGAGGTATGCTTTATGGGCGAAACTTCAACTCTGTACCTTACAGCCTTAGCCGCAATTTGTTTAGAAAATTTTTCTTCACCATATTCTTCAAATATCTTTTTTAATTCTGTTTCGGACTTGTTATTTAAGTAAAAGGCTGCATCCTCCGGCTGACTTTGGTTAAACCTCATATCGAGCGGCTCAGATCTTTGAAACGAAAAGCCTCGCCCCGACTGATCTAACTCAAAACTTGAAAGTCCTATATCGGCCACAATCCCTGAAATATTTGTAAATTCGTGCGCGGTAATAATTTTGTCTATGTGCTGAAAATTCCCATGATGCAAAACTACTCTTTTCTCGTCTATCTCTGAATCTGAAATTAAACTTTTAAAATTATCTATAGCAACAGTATCCAAATCTATACCCAAAAGCTTACCAGTTGGCGACGAAAGCTCTAAAATAGTTTTACTGTAGCCGCCTCCACCTAAAGTCGCGTCGACAAAATTCTGACCGGGCTTAGGCTCCAAATACTGAATAACTTCTTTAAGAAGGACAGGAGTATGTGAGTAAACATTGAAATTATTTAACATTAATTGTTGTAAATCTTATTGATTACTATTCGACTAGCGTAAATTATTCTAATTACCCTCATTATTCTAGTTATTTTAACCAAGTTACAGTTCAAACATTAGATGTTTTTTAGGTCAATTAGGTTAATTAGTATACTTAGGATATCTTATACCCCCAAACTCCCTAACTGCTCCGCTATGCTATTACTTGCCGCTTCTGTTTGCTGCTTGTAAACCGTCCACAATTCTTCACTCCAAATTTCTATACGATTATACAAACCGGCAATTATAGCTTTCTTACTTATTTTGGCAAAATCTTTTAAATAAACCGGTAAAATAATCCTGCCCTGCTTATCTATCTCACAGTCCATAGCGCCCGCTAACATTAAACGACTAAAGGCACGTGTATTAGCCGTAGCAATGGGCAACGTAGATAACTTTTCCGCCAACTTCTTCCACTCGTCCATAGAATACAAGAACAGAGAATTGTCTAAACCTCTAGTTACAACTACTTTATTTTTCAAAGCAGACCTAAACTTAACCGGTATAAGTACCCGTCCTTTTTCGTCCACACTTGCCTGATATTCACCTATAAACATATAACGCTTTGTTTTTATTATTACCGGTTTTAGGAGAGGTACCGCCCTTTTATACAAGTACTTTATAAAATCCTAGAGAAAATTTTATAGGACGTACAAAAGGGCGGAGGCTCTAAAAAGCTAGATTTAAGATATCCACTCAGCTTCCCACTTTTTCCCACTTTCAACCACTTTTTGACATCTAAGTGAATTATATACCACTTAAAACCACTGGGTCAAAGTTATGTACAAAAAAAACCGCTTAATACAGCGGTTTTTAACCTATGGTTCGTAACTCGTCACGCGTAACACATTCTATATCCACAACCTAACTCTAAATTGATAACTTAACAAACTTCTTAGACATTATAACTCTAACAAATATTTATTATTTCACCATACTTTTCAAGTTTTGAGAAATTACATAGCCTGCGACACCAAACGCCACACTCACATTTAGGCTTTCTTTCTTACCTTGCATTGGAATTTCAACAATTTTGTCGCAGTATTTTAAAAGCTTGTTATTTACACCCTCCACTTCTTCACCCAAAACCAAACAAACCGAAGTTTTAGGCTTATAGGAACCAAGCTTAATAGTTTTGTTTTTTATATTATTTTCCAATGCCACAATTTGTATTTTTTTATTCTTAGACTTTAACTCCTTCAAAAGTTTTATTGGCGAAGCATGGTACTCCCACGGCACAAACTCTTCCGCACCTAAAGCAGTTTTACTAATTTTAATTTTATGTTTAAGCTCTCCAGGCGTAGGCGTATAGCCAGTTAAATATACCTTACTAACCCCAAAAGCGTCGGCTGTCCTAAAAATCGCTCCCACATTAAAGAGGGAGCGAATATTATTAGCTATAACTATAAATTCAGGTTTTAGCTTCTTATTTCTCACTGGCATTTAAAATTTACTTCTAATATACAGTTTCCTTTTCGAGTTTGCAATTGTCCCTTACGTAAGCTGCGTCAAATTCAGAAATTTCTCTTCTTTTACCCTGATATACATAGTACTCAGATTTCTCTTCTTTTTCCATAGAAGGCATTTTGTTTTCATACCAATTCTCTGGGCAGGCTTTTAACTGCTTATTGTGTCTGGTTTTAAAAGTCATGCCGGGCATAAGACTGTTTATTTGCTCTTCCATACCCTGGTTATACAAAGACCAAACTAAAGCCCCACCAACCAGAGCTGAGACTAAAGCCACCAAAACCATCGGCCAAAAAGATTTATATTTTTTTTCAACTTTATTCGTATTTTCCATATTTTTGTTTACTATTTTGTTTTTTAAATAATTTATTCCAAAAGTTTTAAATTGGTTTCCGCATCCAACTTTCTTTCCATTTTACCTTCGAGCTTGATTAAAAAAATCTCACAAGTTGCAGAAACAATTAACCTAAAAACATGTCCTCCCAAAGTGGAAAAGTCGGTACGGGAAAACATTCCATGTGCATGTATAAAAGCTTTGCCGTCAACCAAACTTCCATTACCTATTAAAGAAACTATCTCCAACTCTTCGTAAAAAGGTTTCTTCCTGTAGTCCTTCAAACTCGGATTATAATAACCAACTTCTACTTCAGAAACGGCGCCAACACCATTAAAGGCACAGGCTGAAATATTTTCAGCTTCTAGGTACTTTTCAAGTTCAGAGAAAACCTCATCGCCCTTGTCAAAGCGAAGTATATAGCGTCTTTGGTCTTTTAAAATAACTTTCATAAATAAAATTTAAAACTGAAAAATCAAAATGTAAATTTTTTAACGTCCCTGGTTTGGGCAGGACAATTGTGTTTTAAATTTAATATTTACAATTTGATTATTTTAAGACAACTTTATATCTCGGCTCAAAACGTCTCTAACTTTCTTCATAACTTCATCTATAGACTGGTCGCTCTTAAGCAAATAGTCGGTAGCACCTGCTTCCAAGATTTTACTTATAGTTTCCATATCACCCATGTTAGTCAAAACTATAACCGCAATACCTTTAGTGTCTGGGTTGCTTTTTAGTTCCCACAACACAGAAATACCGTCTAACTTGGGCATCATAATATCCAAAAGCAACAAGTCAGGCTTTATTTCTTTGGCTTTTGCAACTGCATCTTCACCGTCGTATGCAGGGGTAGCCTCGTGGCCCTGGCCCTTTAAAGCATCACATAAGGATGCGGATATTAACTTATCGTCTTCTGCTACTAATATTTTTGCCATATATTTATTAACTTTTTATTAAATTTGCTTGGAATTATTATAGTAAAAATGAGCACTAATCACAAGAGATTTCAAATTGTGAGGCTAAAACCTAAATTTACACTGGAATAGAAAAATAAAATGTCGAACCCAAGTTCTCACCCGGACTTTCTACCCAAATTTGCCCTCCGTGGGATTCCACAATACCCTTAGAAACCACCAAACCAAGGCCTGTACCTTTTTTTGACCTATCCCCACTCTTTAATTGTTTAAACTTAGAAAACAGCACAGGCAAATCTTCGCGAGAAATACCAATACCGGTATCCTTAACTCCAAGAACAATACGTTTATTGACTTCGT
>CAZGAF010000014.1:0-23349 GCA_964523855.1 uncultured Candidatus Saccharibacteria bacterium
ATGATAAACTATCTAAGTTGCAAAATTTTAGGCAAAATTTAGTTGTTGTTGATGGAGAGATCGCATAGTGGTCGAGGGCGCTCGCTTGGAAAGCGAGTAAACCTTCACCGGTTTCGGGGGTTCGAATCCCCCTCTCTCCGCCATAAAACACCCACATTATAATGTGGGTGTTTTATGTTTAGAGGGGTATAAAAATAGTTTTTGATTGCCGGTAGGTAATTGTTATGTTGTTTTTGTGGGTTTTTGTTTTGGTTAATTTGGCCGTAGAATGGGGCAGCTACACTAAATTTAGAATAACGATAATTTTTAGGATCGCTGCTCTCCTCTTACGTCACTTTTAGCGGCTACTGCATTTCAAGGGGAATCCTTTTGCTGCAAAAGGATTCCCCTTGTTGCTGCGGCCTGTTAGGTACTTTACACCTGAGACTTTACACTTTAAACTTAAGTTATATAAAGAAAGAGGGGCGCCCTCATGCAAGCATGAGGGCGCCCCTCTAGCGGAAGGTTTTATGTCAGATAATATTGTACAACAAATAAAAGATCGCTTGGATATAGCTGAGGTTTTAAGCGGCTATATGCAGCTTAAAAAAGCCGGCGTAAACTTTAAGGGTTTATGTCCTTTTCACAATGAGCGAACGCCCTCTTTTGTTGTGACTCCTAGTCGCCAAATCTGGCATTGTTTTGGCTGCGGCGAGGGGGGCGATGTTTTTTCATTCGTACAAAAATTTGAAAACTTAGATTTTGCCCAAACCTTAAAACTTTTAGCCGACAGAGCGGGGGTGAAACTGCCCGAGTATAGACCGGGTGACGGAAAAGCCGAAGACGAAAAAGAAATTTTGGTTCGTATAAATGCTTTTGCGGCTAAATATTACCACCAACTTTTGGTAAGTGCTCAGGGCAAACACGCTGTGTCGTATTTGTTTAAGCGCGGGCTAAATAAAAAAACTATACAAGATTGGCAAATAGGTTTTGCCCCAGAAGGTTACACGAATTTGAGTGAAGCTTTAAAAAAGAAAAATGTAAATGAAAATTTAACTGTTAAGTCGGGCTTGCTAATAAGACAAGACAGTGGTCGGGTTTACGACCGTTTTCGCGGGCGCATTACTTTTCCGATTTTTAATTATGTGGGCGACGCGGTAGGTTTTTCTGCGCGCATACTTCCCGAGTTAGACGACGGTAAGGTAGGAAAGTATATTAACTCCCCGGAAACTCCGGTTTATAGTAAAAGCAAAGTTTTGTTTGGACTTAATTTTGCAAAAAATCACATTCGCAAAATGGACGAAGTTATAGTGGTGGAAGGACAGATGGATTGTATAAGCGCTCAGCAAGCAGGTTTTTTAAATACCGTAGCTTCCAGCGGAACGGCTTTAACCGTGGAGCATTTAACTACTCTGGGCCGCTTAACTAAAAACATAAAGTTTTGTTTCGATGCTGACAATGCCGGGCTTAATGCTACCAAAAGAGCGGTTGAGCATATTTTAGGGAAAGATTTTATTATAAAAGTTGTAGAAATAGGAGCGGAAGCTAAAGATCCCGACGAACTTATAAAAAAGAACCCGATAGCTTTTAAAAAGGCTGTACAAGACGCGCCTTTGTTTTTAGATTTTTATATTTCTAAAATGTTTTCGGCAATAAGCAGCTTGTCTTTGGAAAATAAGAAAAAAATAAAGGCAGAAATTTTACCTCTTATAAAACAATTGTCTGGCGCAATGGAAAGAGAGCACTATATAAGACTTTTGGCTTCAAGGCTAGACGTGACCCCCAGTGCTCTAATGGAAGACTTAAACGTGCTTTTGGGCGCTAGGCCTCAAAAGAAAAAAGCAGCTGAAGAGCCGGTTGCGTTAAAGTCTAATTCTCAAGTCGTTTTGGAAAAAATGGTTTTAGGCGGTATGTTGACCGAGAAAGAGTTTATGAATATGGTGTTAAAAAAAGGTAGTTTGGCTGATTTTGTTGAAGAATCAACTTCGCTTATTGCTCGGCTATTATTTGAAGCGGGAGGGATGACTCCGGCGGTTTCTGGTCAGACGGTTGCCAAAGAGTCGGTGTTTATGGTAGAATTATTGAAAGAAGAAGCTTCGTCACACGAAGCATTCTACAAAGACTTGACAAAGGCCTTTTTTGCGTTGCGTAATAAAAATCTTGAACAGCAGAGACAAATTTTACAAGATAAAATTAAGCTGTCTGAGCAAAATAAAGACTTGAGTCAGGTTATGGAATTGCAAAAACAATTCGCTGAAATTTCTAAAGTAATTAATTCTTACAAATCTTAAAACCCCTTAAAGAACAGAGAGGTTTTAAGGAGGCAATAAACTTATGGCTAAAGCCAAAAAGCTAAAAAAACAAACAGTCAAAAAGTTTAAGGCAAAAAAGTTTGCGGGCAAAAAGCACAGTAAGAAAATAAGACACAAAGCTTTTAAAGCTCGTGTAAAAGAAGTTAGGGCAACAAAAAAAGAACCTGCTTACGAGGAACCGGAGGATGTTTCCGATATTGCTATTTCTTCCGAAGAAAAAGACAGGCGCATAAAGCATCTGCTTTTAAAGGGTGGTGAACGCGGCTTCGTAACTGAAGCGGAGATTTTGCATTCTTTGCCGGATTTTGAAAACAATCTTTCGGAGTTGGAAGGTATAATGTTGTCTTTGGAAAAAAATGGGGTAGAAATTGTTGACCAGGAAGTTGCCAGTATTTGGGAGCAAGGTAAACAGCCGGCCGAAGAAGATTTAACCAACGAAACAGAAAAAGAAAAAAAAGCCAGGGGCAAAAAGAAAAAGCAAGAAGAAGCGGTAGAACAGTCTTTTGATTTGGGCGACATTTATGACGACTCCATTCAAATGTATTTGCGCGAAATAGGACGCGTGCCTTTGTTGGTGAGCGAAGAGGAAATAGAGTTGGCTAAAAGAGTAGAAAAGGGCGACCAAGCAGCCAAGAACAGACTTATGCAGGCAAACTTGAGGCTCGTGGTTTCGATTGCCAAAAAATACATGGGCCGCAACCTAGGTCTTTTGGACCTTATTCAGGAAGGTAACTTAGGACTTTTGCGCGCAGTGGAAAAGTTTGATTGGACTAAGGGTTACAAGTTTTCTACCTATGCAACCTGGTGGATTCGCCAGGCTATTACTCGTGCGTTAGCCGACCAGTCTAGAACTATACGTATTCCGGTGCACATGGTGGAAACTTTAAACAAATACGCCCAGGCCGAGCGGTCTTTAGTCCAGGACTTAGGTAGAGAACCTTTGCCCGAAGAAATTGCGGCCGAAATGGGCATAGAGGTGGAAAAAGTTTACCACTTAAAAAAGATATCTCAAGAAACAGTTTCCATAGACTCGCCGGTAGGGGAAGATGAGGGCGAAGATTCGAGTTTGGGCGATTTTATAGTAGATGAAGATACTACCAAGCCAAACGAAATGGCCGGCAGGCAGCTTTTAAAAGAATATGTGGGAACTATTTTAGACGACTTGGACCCTAGGGAACAAAAAATCTTAAGGCTTAGGTTTGGTTTGGAAGATGGCGTGACTCATACTTTGGAAGAAGTGGGCGCGGAGTTTGGAGTTACTCGCGAGCGTATTCGTCAAATTGAAAGTAAAGCTTTGGAGAAAATAAGGGAGCATATAGATATACATAAGCTTAAAGACTATTACTAAATCGCAGAAGAACGCAGATGTTAACGCGGAAGTACGCAGAAAGTAAAAATAAATACAGATAACAATGGGAGTCATTGTGCTAGCACAATGACTCCCATTGTAAAAAAATAAACCCCGTTATCCTAATATGGATTAACGGGGTTTATACTTGGTATGCTTTTCTCATACTTTGCTGTTCTTTTTTGTCACAACGTTGGTGACTAGATGCAGGCTTAAGCGCCTGTAGGCTTTTTGCAAGTCCGCTACTCTATAGCGGAAGAGAAAAGCTACCTGGCCATTACTTGTTTTGGCATCTATTTTCTTTCCTTTCTACTTAAATCTTATACCTCCAAAAAAATGCCTGCAAGCATAAAAAGGTTGATAACTCAAAAAAACCTCTAAAATATAAGACAAAAAATTTAAATTTACATATGTCAGAGGACCGTCCTCTGCAAGTAGAGGACGGTCCTCTTTTGCTTCTTTCTTGACAAGATTTTTATTTATTGATACATTTATATATATCTATATTTATAATAATCAATATGGAACAAACTTTTAAAATTTTCAAAGCGCTTTCCGACAAAACTAGACTTTCAATAGCAGTGTTTTTGGCCAAAAACCAAGAAACGGCTTGTAGTAAGTTTTCCGAAAGTTTTAAACTTTCTCAGCCTACCTTGTCTCACCATTTTAGTAAGCTTTTGGAAGCCGGGGTAATACTTGAGAGAAAAGAAGGGGTCAGTCATTTTTACCGTATTAACCACGAACTGTTAAAAAAAGCGGGAGTGGATTTAAAAAATATTAAATTAAGCTAAACATTTAAAGAATACATATGAAATCATTTGACCAAATTGCTAGTGATGAAGTTATTAACAAGACTATTGAAAATTTAAAACAAAATGGCATGGAGGCTGTTTTTGTAGAAAACGGCGAAGCAGCCAAGCAAAAGTTTTACGAGTTAGTGCCAAAAGGTAGCGAGGTTATGGTTATGACCTCGGAAACTTTAAGGGCTTTGAATTTGGAAGAAGAAATAAACAAATCTTCCGACTACACAGCTGTTAAGCAAAAAATTGCCGCTATGGCCGAAGACAAGGCGCGCGAAAAGAAAATGATGGGAGCGGCTTCCCAGGTGGCTGTTGGCAGCGTGCATGCCATTACAGAAAAAGGTGAAGTGATTGTTGCCTCTAACACAGGTTCACAGCTCCCGGCTTATGTATATGGTGCTGACAGTGTGGTGTGGGTGGTGGGCGCGCAGAAGCTGGTTAGCAGTATGGAAGAAGGTTTGAAAAGAATTTACGAATACATTCTGCCGCTTGAAACTGTTAGGGCCAGAAAAGCATATGGCTTGCCAGAAACATGGAATAGTAACCCCAGTAAAATTTTGTTTATAAACAGGGAAGTTAATGCCGGCAGAATAAAAATTATTGTTGTAAAAGAAGTTTTAGGGTTTTAAAGTTAGATTGCCTCGAACAATATTTGTAAAACTAGACACTAGCGGTTGCTATAGTGTCTAGTTTTTTATTATAATTACTCGATGAAACTTTATAAGGTAAACAAAAAAGTTGGCGAAACGCCTTTGGAAGCTTTAGAAAGACTAAGAAAGCAAAAGAAGATTTCTCCAAAGGCTAAGCTTACTTATATAGGGCGCTTGGACCCCATGGCTAGTGGGCTGCTTTTGGTTTTACAAGATGCAACACAGCAAGATAGAGAAAAGTATTTGGGTTTAGATAAAACTTATGAAGCTAAAATACTTTTAGGGTTTACCACCGACACTTGGGATTTATTAGGCATACCACATAACAAGGAGCATATAACACGTAGCAGGCGGCACACAAAAACAGAAATAGAGCATATAACAAGCAACAGAGAGCATTTAATATACAGCAAAGAACAAATAGAAAAAGCTATAAAAAAGTATAGCGGCTCGTTTAAGTTGCCGGTGCCGGCGTATTCTTCTGTTCAGTATAAAGGGAAGTCTTTATTTGAATGGGCGCGTGCTGGGAAGTTAAATGAGAAAGATTTACCCAAGCGCGAATTTAATGTCAAAAGTCAAAAGCTTAAGGGTTTGGAGATCATATCATCAGCTAAACTTTTAAAATATATTCAAACTAATATTAAAAAAGTAAAAGGGGATTTTAGACAAGAAGAAATTTTAAAAACGTGGTCTTCTGTTATCCTTTCTTCATTCCCCTCTCTTGAGGGGAGGGTGTTGGATCCTAGATTGGCGTCCGGGGTGACAAAAAAATATCAACTTATAAATATCACAATATCTGTTTCTTCCGGTACTTATATACGAAGCATTGCCCACGACTTAGGAAAAAGACTCGGAACCGGAGCAGTGTTGTTTGGGCTAAAGAGGACGAGAGTGGGGAAGTACAGATAGCTTGTAGCTGGTAGCGGGTAGCTTGTAGAAAAAACACCCAAATGAAAACAAAGATCACCTTTGCGCGGCGCAAAGGTGATCTTTGTTCACAGCTCCATGAATGGAGCGACTACAATTAATTCAAAAAAAATAAATAAATAACCGTCATCCTCATTAAAGAGGATGACGGTTATTGTTTTTCTGTTTGGCTACAAGCTACTCACTACAAGCTACCAGCTAGTTTACAGGTCCAGAAGCACAGCCGCAATCCAGGGGAATGCAACAGTGACGTCGCTTTGAATAATCTGGTAGTAACTGGAAGTAGAAAGTTTGTCCCAGGTAATTTTTTCTTTACCACCGGCGCCGGAGTAGGAACCGTAAGACATGGGGGAGGAGCCAATTTCTATAAACCCTGCCCAGTCGCGGACCTTGTGGAGTTTTAAGTCGTGCTTTATAGAAGGCACAACGCAAATTGGGAAGTCTGCGGCAATACCGCCGCCAAGTTGGAGGAAGGCTATTGGAGCGTCTTTGGACTCTTTCATGTACCAGTCGTACATGTAGTGGAAGTACTCGAGGCCATTTTTCATTACGCTGCCGTCGAGCATTACATCACCCTTCTTTTTGTGAGGACCGCCGTAAGTGTACGAAGCAAAAATATTACCCATGGTCGAGTCTTCAAAACCCGGAACTATAATAGGAATATTTTTTTCAAATGCAGCGTAAGTCCAACTGTCCTGTGGGTTAGCTTTTTTGTCGTGCTTAATAAGCTTTTCCGAGTACAAACGTCTAAAGTATTCGTGAGGGAAGTATCTTTCTTTTTTCTTTTCCGCCTCCTGCCACATTTTAAGCAAATGTGGTTCCATAATTCTTACGCTTTCATCTTCAGGTAGGAATGTGTCGGTAATTCTTCTAAGGCCAGCGTCCCTAAGTTCGGCTTCTTGTTCTGGAGTAAGCTCGGTGTAGCGAGGGATGTAGGCATAGTGGGAGTGAGCAACGTAGCGGTAGTAGGACTCTTCGTGGTTAGCGCCGGTAGCGGAAACAATGTGAACTTTGTCTTTTCTTATGAGTTCAGCCAGCATAACACCCACCTGGAAAGAGGAAAGAGCGCCGGAGAGCGTAACCATAATTTTTCCGCCGCGCTTTAAGTGTTCCTTTAGCCACAAAGCAGCTTGCAAAGTTGAGCCGCCGTTTAAGTGGTTTAAAGTGCGTTCGGCAAAAGCGGTCACTGGTTTGCCCGCGGCTTTAATATGGGTGCTTAAAGTACCCATTTGCACCGGGCGTTCTTCTTCTATAAGTTTTTGCAAACTTTTGGAAAGTTTGCCAATTTTTTTCTTGTCCATGATAAATCGCAAATTATACGCGGATTTAATACGCTGATTAGTCGCTGAACATAAACTTCTGCGTTCATTCAGCGTTTTGATCTGCGTTAATTTCCGCGATTTTTAATTACACAATAATTCTATCAGATATCTTAGTTGTATAAAAGTATTATTTAATTCCTACTTCCTACTTCCAAATTCTTAATTCTGTCCTAAACTGGTTGTTGTTGTGTTAAACAGTGAATACCGCCGCCACCGTATGCAAGGTTTAAACTATTAAGCGCTACGACTTTTCGAGTGGGGAATAGGTCTTGAATTATCTCAAGCGCCTTGTTGTCTTTTTCGTCTTCAAACGCTGGGACTACTACAACTTGGTTGCCAATATAGAAGTTGGTATAAGAGACCGGGGCTTTGCTTCCAGCCACGCTGCCTGCGGGGGTATCTTTAAAGTAAATGTGCGGAGTTGGTAATTTTATAACATTAAAAGGTTTTCCATTTAAGTCGGTTTCTTTCAAAAGTTGTTCGTAATTTTCTTTTAGTATTATGTAATTTTCGTCTCTCTCGTTTTCTTCGTACGCCACTACAATAGTATTTTCATTTACAAAACGAGCAATTTCGTCTATGTGTCCGTCGGTGTGGTCGTTAACCAAACCTTTTTTTAGCCAAATAGTTTTTTTAACACCTAAAAGTCTTTCTAATTCTTTTTCAATGTCTGCTTTGGTTTTGCCCGGGTTTCGGTTTTTGTTAAGCAAACACTGCTCGGTAGTCAGGCATAAACCTTGGCTGTTTACGTCTATAGCGCCGCCTTCAAGGACAATTTTGGACCTTACTAAAGGCAAATTCGTCCACTCGGAAACTTTACTTGGAATTTGTTTGTCTATTTCCAGGTCGGGAAACTTGTTGCCCCAAATGTTAAAAATAAAATTGGCAATGGCAAATTTAGTCTCTTTGTCACCCCCACCTAACCTCCCCCCTTCCTCCTTCGCTAAGGCTTCGGCGGACAAATCAGGGGGAGGAATCGGGCAGACAAACAAAACCCCGGTGTCGCGCATCCACGCGTCCATGTACTCTGTTATTCTAAAATTGATTTTGGACATGTTTACTGCGGCGTTTTCCAGTTTTTCTTTGGCGCGATTTAGCATGGCTTCGTCCAATACCAAAAGATTAACCGCTTCACCAGTGTGAACGGCTTTTATAAACTCAACAAGAGTATTTTCTACTTGGTTTATGCGTCCTGGAAAAGATATTTCGTCATGCTGCCAAGCAAGCCAGACTGAAGAGTGCTTTTCCCACTCAGCGGGCATTGTGTAATTGGACATAGTAATTATTATTCCGATCCGGATTTACGGATACCAAGATCCGAATCTACAGATGTCTACCTATGCTGTCATTCGCAGCTATTCGTAGATTAGGATCGCTACTTTTCTCCCAGTGCTTTTTTCATTTGCTTGTAGTGAGCTACGTTTTGCAGATGGGTAGATTTTTTAGTTAATTTTTCGGCAACTAAGTTTTTGTAAGTGTCGGGTCTGCGGTTTCTTAAAAACCCCCAGCCTTCGCTGTAAAAGTCGTTTCTTTCTAGGTCCAGTTTTTGCACTATAACTTCTTCCTTGGTGTCCGACGCGCGTTTTAAAATTTTGCCAAAGGGGTCGCTAACAAAAGACTGGCCCCAAAACTGCATTTTGCCTTCTCGGCCTGTGCGGTTTATGGCTGCAACATAGACGCTGTTGGCAATGGCATGGCTTCTTTGAATAGTTTCCCAAGCATCGTGCCAGTCACCTTCGGCGTTGTAGTTAACTATGTGGCCTATGGCTGTGGGGTAAAAAATAATTTGTGCACCAGCAAGCCTGGCTTCTCTCGCGGCCTCCGGGAACCATTGGTCATAGCAAATTAGGACCGCAAACTTTACACCCTCGGCTGTAAAAATTTTATAACCTTCCTGGCCGTGTTCAAAATATTCTTTTTCGTAAAAACCCGGGTCATGGGGGATATGGATTTTATGGTACTGACCCGCAACTTTACCTTCTTTACTAATAATTATAGCCGTATTTAAATAACCCCCTTGTGTTCCCTTTTTAGCAAAAGGGGAAGATGACGGTATTTCCCTCCCTTTTCTAAAGGGAGGGTTAGGGAGGGTTTTTTTCTCATAAATTGGTACGACTAAAGTAACTTTGTATTTTTTGGCGGCTTTTTTCATTTCACTTACTGTGTAACCGTTCAAGCTTTCGGCAAAGTCGTCTTTATTTTGCTTAGTCCACTGCGGGAAGTAAGGGGTCTGAAAAAGTTCCTGCATGGCAATAATTTTGGCACCCTTTTTTGCCGCCTCACCAATCATTTTTACAGTTTTTTCTACATTGGCTTGTATGTTTGCCGACACGTCGCTTTGTACAAGTCCAATTGTTACGAATTTGTTCTTCATAGTTAAAATTGAGTAATAAATTACTTTGTTATTCTACTTATTTTCTGTAAGTTTTGCAATGTTTTTTAAAAGGAATATAATACCTATATGGAAACTTTAGTTACAATTCGAAACAAAATTTTGAGGTCGGCTTATAGGAATGTTCTAAAGCCTATTTTTTTTGCCCAAGACCCGGAAGTAGTGCATGACAAAATGACAGGCATGGGAAGTTTTTTGGGTGAGTGTTCAATCACAAGAGGGTTAACTTCTTTGGCGTTTAACTACAAACATTCAAAATTAGAGCAAAATATATTGGGCATAAATTTTAAAAACCCCGTCGGTCTTGCCGCGGGTTTTGACAAAGAAGCGGCTTTGGTAAAAATTCTACCAGAAGTCGGTTTTGGTTTTGAAGAGGTTGGTTCTATAACTAAAGAGCCGTATGAAGGTAATAGTGGTAAAAGGTTGTATAGGCTTCCGGAAGAAAAGGCTTTAAGGGTGAACTATGGACTTAAAAGCAGCGGCGCAGATAGTGTTTATAACAGTTTAAAAAATGTAAGAGAAGAATTTCCGCTTGGTATAAGCATTGCAAAAACCAACAATCAAAAAACTTCCGTGGTGGAAAATGGAGTAGAGGATTATTTATACACTTATAAAAAGTTTGAAGGTAT
Source organism: uncultured Candidatus Saccharibacteria bacterium (assembly GCA_964523855.1). Taxonomy (GTDB): domain Bacteria; phylum Patescibacteriota; class Doudnabacteria; order UBA920; family UBA920; genus JAEUSF01. The sequence goes on from CAZGAF010000014.1 coordinate 10,360, forward strand.
TGGCAGTTATGTAACTATAAACATAAGCTGTCCCAATACCTGTGAAGAATTTCCAATTTTTGCCAAAGCGGAAAATTTGGAAGTTTTACTTAAAGCAATTTTTTCAGTTCCGAAAACAAAACCGGTATTTGTAAAACTGTCTCCCGATTTAAGTTTCGAAAACTTGGACAGTATTTTGGATGTCTGTTTGAAATATCCTGTCGATGGTTTTGTCTGTTCGAATTTAACCAAGCAAAATAAGTTTGGCCACGAAGGCAAGGGCGGCTTTTCCGGCAAAGCGGTTTTTGAAGAATCTAACCGACTACTTGCTTACGTTTACCAATACACCATTGGTAAAAAAATACTTATTGGTTGCGGCGGAATTTTTACGGCCGAAGACGCTTATACAAAAATTCGTATGGGCGCTTCGCTTTTACAACTTGTTACCGGTATGATATATATGGGTCCGCAGGTTGTTTCGGAAATAAACAGCGGGTTAGTAAAACTTTTAAAACGTGACGGTTATAGGAATATTTCGGAAGCGGTGGGACAGGCGGTGAGTTGGTAAAAAATATAAAAAAGAATAAATAAATGACCGTTCTCTGTAAAAGAGAACGGTCATTTTTAGTTTTTAAAAATTCAATTCTTTAACTTTTTCCCAATTGTTTTCGTTTAGGACCATAACCTCTTGGTTGCCTATTATATACAACATATCGTTTATATATACAGCTCTTTTGGCATTTTGGGCAGATACGGCTTTGGTTAGTTCCAGCTTGTTATTTTTGTAGCTAAAAATATAACCATTTTGTCCGCCTGGTAAAAAGAACACTTGGTGTTTTTTGTCTTGTAAAAATGCTTTGTGGTTGTTCTGAGCCTCACTCCAGTATTCTTTGAGCAAGTATTTATCTGTCTCAACCGGGTTTTTTGGGTCAGAGATATTAAACAAAGAAAGTTTAACTTGTCCGTTTTCTTGCCCAATGCCTAATATTATATTTTTTTCGAGAGGGTGTAAGTAAGAACTAAACCCAGGGATTTTAAGCTCGCCGGTGACTTCAGGTTTTTTTGGGTCTTTTAAATCTATAACATAGAAAGGGTCTGTTTGTTTAAAGGTTACTACATAAGCCTTGTCTTCTATGAATCTTGTGGAATAAATTCTTTCACCTTTGCCTAAATCTTTTGCAGAACCTGTAATCTCCAAGTTGTTATTTAGAATGTATACGTCGTTTAAGCTTTCTTGGTTGCTGTTAAAGCCCCATCCCCACCAGAAGCCATTCCCGTCTATAGTTACTGCCGCTCTTAAATAGTCGTTATGTTCGTCCAGAGAGAATTGGTTTAGGAGGCTGCCGGGAATTTGTCCGGTTTTTTCAAGCTTTAAATTTTCTAAGCTAATTTTCACAATACCTGTACCCACTAGCTTTCTTTGATTCTCTTTAACGTACTCCGACATGCGATTTGCAAAATCATTTTCTTTTTTCAGGCGTTCGTCTGAATCTAAACCTTGGTAGTATTTTTCGAAGATTTGAGTTACTTCTGTTAACTTGGCGCTGGTGGAAATGTCGTATGACTGCAGTTTATTTAGGCGGTTTGTTACGTCCTCAGGTAGCAAATCTTTACCGTTTGTGTTTAGAAATTCAAGAATTAAAGAAAGGGTGTTCGGTTGAACTGTGTAACTTACAAACAAATTATTTTCCGACATGTAAATAGCCGAAGAGTAAGAACCTAAGAAAGAAGTTTTATTTTTTATTTCGCCGCTTGCAGGGTCAAGGCTAAAAACGTTGTAGGTAACGCTGTCAGACAAAGGTGCGATGGGGTGATAAATGTTTTGACAAGCTATTTCAATGTCGGTTCCTCTTACGGAGAGAGGCCTTAGGGGACAAGGTGAGCTGTAGTTTATATTGTTTTGCGTAACAAAATAAATTTTATCTTTATAGAGTCTGGCAGTTGAGAGTTGGGTGTTGTTTTCATATTTTAAAAACCAGGTTTCTTTGGGGTTTTCCGGAGTTTTTATATCGTATCCATAAATTCCTTGGTAGCTAAAGATTACCAAAAAGTTTTTGAACAAGAGTAAGTTTCCCTGTTTGTCGAGTTTGCCTATCTTTTTTAATTCTTCGGCCGGAAAGGCTTTTAAGACCGAAGTGCCAGGGTTTGGTTGGTTGTAAGGTGGGGCAATTTTAGTAACACCACTAGAGAAAGAGCTGTCCGGAGTGCTGCCTTCTATGCTCATAGGGCTAGTAGGCGGTGTGTCATTATAGTAGTAGTAATTTTCTGAAGAAATAAACAAATTTTTGCCGTCGGTTTTAATAATGTCGGGTTCGTCTATGCTGGTTATTTGAGTGTTGGTCTGTGAATATCTGTCGGGGGAAGCCGGGGCGGCTTGGTTTAAATTGTCAGATTTATTTAAAGCCGACGAAGGAGCGCTTAGGGCGGTAGACTCCATACTTCGGTAATTTGAAACGCCCAGACCCAATGCAAAAAGTTCTGCCGAATTATTTAAATAGTTTATAAATTCGTCTTTGGAACTGAAAGTTTTTACTGCGCCTGCTTGCGCGACTTGTTTTTCCGCGGGTAAGGCTAAAAATTCTTCTGAAGTTTGCGCTTGCTCTTTAGGTGAAGGGGTTAGAAGCGGAGTTGTGGGTTTAAGAGTTCCTGTTTTATAACTAAGAACAATAAAAACTAAAACCGTTAAAGAAGCTAAAGGCAAAATTATTTGAGGTCTTTTAAATAAGCTTAAGAAAGAAGGTTTTTTTGCAGTCTTCTCTTCCAGTTCTTCTCTAAGTTTTAAAATAAAACCTTGGTCAATTCTGACTTCTGGTTTTTCTGAGGAAAACTTTAGAATTATTTCTCTAATCTGAGTCTCGTTGTTTTTTAAACTTGGGTCCAGTTCGTAAAGTTCGCCTAAGATTTTTTCTAGGTTTTCCATTTTATTGTTTTAGGTTAATTAGAGTAACAATTAAACTAACAAGGCTTGCCCCGAGCTCGGTCTGAAGTTTTGCTATGCTTCGGGAAAAGGTCATTTTAGAATTTGCTTCAGAAATACTTAGTATATTTGCAATTTCTTTATGAGAGAGATCGTCCCAGAGTCTTAAAATAATTATTTGTTGTTGTAGAGGGGTTAAATGTTTTAACTTTTTTTGTACAGCCTCAAATTTAAGTTTGGTGTCGGTATCGGTTTGTAAATTTTGAACATCTTTTGCGTCGTAGGCTGTTTCTAAGTCTTCGGTGGGGTGAGATTTTCTATAGTGGTCGATTAAAGTATTTCTGGCAATTTGGTAAAGCCAGGTTGAGAATTGAGCCTTGTTCTCGTTAAAACTTTTTATTTTTTTCAAAGCTTTGAAAAATGCTTCGCTGGTTAAATCTTCTGCGGTCTCGGCATGAAGCGTGCGGTAATATAAAAATTTGTAAATTTTTTCCGCATACAAATCGTAGAGAGTCGTAAAGTGTTCCGTATGCCCTTTTTGGCAAAGTTTTATTGCCTCCAATTCATTTGAGTTCATAAAGTTTTAATCTAACTGGTTTATATCTATCATATCAGATTTGTTTCGCTCCTCAAATGAAACGGGCTTAATAAATTATACGTATTTTGTAAAAATTGGTAACAAATTACAATTTAGCATTATAATATGCAGGTAACTTACAAAAGTAATAATAAGGTTATATTTATGAATACAACAAAAAAAACGATATTGGGCTTTGGTTTGTTAGTCGTTCTGTTAGTTATGTTTGCGCTTTGGCGCTCGAAAAGTCCGCTGGGTCAAAATTTAAAAAATGATTCAACGCTTTCTGAAAAGAGTAAAACTTCAGAAGATTTGAATAGCACGCCTACAACAACGGAAGAACAGGTAAAGCCTGTGAATACAGCAAGAAAATTAAATTATGGTGAAGCGATAAAAAAGTATCCGTACAGAATTCAGTTTACCAACTGTAATGGCAATCCGGGTACGGTTTCTTTAAAACGCAATACAGCTTTAATGCTAGACAATAGAGACTCTAAAAGCCATGCGGTTAAGTTGGCGGGTAAGACATACATTTTAAAAGCCTATGATTACGAACTTGCGTATGTAAGTTTGGAAGGTACTTACAACCTCACCTGCGACGGTGGTGGGGCGGCGAGTGTAAATATAGAAAGATAGTATAAAACCCTGTACCTATATAAGGCACAGGGTTTTAAAATTTTTAGTTACCAATGTGTTTTCCCACTATGCTTAGAAGTTCCTGCAGATCGAATGGTTTGGGTAAGAAACCGTCAGCCTTGGTTTGCTTAACTACTTTGTTTAGTTGGTTTTGAGCTGAAACTATTAAGATGGGTATATTTTTTGTGGCCGCTTTAGTTTTTAATTTTTTGGTTAAAGTAGCGCCGTCAATTCCGGGCAGCCATAAATCCATAATAATTAAATCGGGTAAAAGTTTTTTAGTTTGGCTTTCGGTTTCATTGCCGTCCATGCAGACACGAGTTTCATAGCCGTTGGATTCCAAAACAGTTTCTAAAAGTTCGCTAATGTCCGGGTCGTCTTCCGAAATTAGTATTAATTTGTTATGTTGTCGGTTTGGCATTTTGTATAGGGTAGGGTTATATAAAAAATTGTACCACCGCTTTTTTTACTGACAAAATTTAGTTCACCGCCATGGTGTTTAATAATGGTTTTGGCAATGTATAGTCCAAGCCCAAGGCCTGGGTAAATTTTCCGGTTTTTGTGTTTGCTTTGAAAAAAGCGGTTAAAAACTTTTTCTTGGTCCTTTTCGGAAATTCCAAACCCAAAGTCTTCTACTTCTATGCGTGCTTTGCCGTCTTTGGCCTTAAGGCTGACTATAATTTTCGAGTCAGCGGGGGAGTATTTGACCGCGTTGGTTATTAGGTTTGTAATAACTTGCTCTATTCTTTGCGTGTCTCCCTCTACCCAGAACGAACCTTCGCTTACGAAAGACAGGGAATGAGAGGTAATAATGTATTGAAAATTTTCTACAAGACCGTGAGTTAAAGCACTTAATTCGATTTCCTTTTTTTCAAATTTGAGCTTCCCAGTTTCAATACGCGAGACGTCCAGAAGATCGTTTATTAAATGGTCGAGTTTTTCTACCTGGTTATTTATTTTGCTTAAAAAATATCTAGACTCCTCGTCTTTTATATTTTTTAGCTTTTCGCTTAACATTTGTGAAAAGCCTTTTATAGTGGTTACCGGGGTTTTAAGTTCATGGCTTGCAATGCCGAAAAACTGGTCCTTTTGTTTAAGAAGTTTCTGAGCTTCCATTTCAACTTTTTTTCTTTGGGTTAAATTATGTACAATGCTTAAAAATTTCTTTGGTCCTTCTAAAGAACCGCTTAGCTGGATAAAGAGTTCAACGGGGATTTTTTTACCCTTTTTTGTTTTTAAAGTTGTTTCAAAAGTTATGGAGTCGCGCTTTTTAAAAATAAGCGGGGAAATAAGGCTTCTAAACTTTATAATATCAATATTAGGCTGTAAGTCTATAATGCTTTTTTTAAGCAGTTCAGAACCCGCAAAGCCCAGCTGTCTGACTGCTCCAAGGTTAGAATATTCGATTTTGTATGTTTTGGAGTCAAAAATAAAAACTGAGTCGAGTGTATGATCGAGCCTGTTTTTAAAGTCTTTTAAATTAAAATAAAGCCTGTGGATGGTTATTGTCTGAGCAAGGGAGTTACCTAAAGATGAGCAGAGAGTTTTGTGTTCGTTAGAAAAAATATTTTTTTCTTTAAAACAAAAAACTACATTGCCGTAATTGTGCTTTTTAAAAAAAATCGGCACAATACAGTAACTTTGCATATAGGGACTTATGTCGTACCTTTTTGAATAGGTTTCTTTGGAAACGTCTGAAATAAATAAAGGCTTTTTACTTTTTTGCACTCTATAGTTTCCGCCGCGTTTTCTTGGAGGGTTCGGGGTATACGGAGTGTTGGGGGTTTTGTAGGCTAAGTTGTATTTCTGGGTATTGTCTGACTTCCACCAAGCAAAAGCAAAATCGGCTTTTAAAATTTGTAAGCCAACTTCTGTAAAATTTTTAACAATTACCAATTTGTCTCTTTCAGCCAAAGATTCCAAAGTGGTGTTGTTCAGTAAAGCAATTTTTTCGGATATCATTTTTAAAAAAATAGGGATGTTTTTTCTCTGACTGTATTAGCGCTTCACAATTGTGAAAGCGGAATATGTGTCGTCGTAAAACATCCCTTTTCGCATTCTTAAAACTTCGATGTGGCGGCTTTGGAGCGAGCCGCTTAAAGGGGGAAGTATGTAGTCCATGGAGTACATAATGCTTTCCCCGAACCTTGTTTCTTGGCGATGAGGGTTGTCCTCGGGCAACAAGTGCACCATGGAAACCCTTCGCTCCGGAAATTCCAGAAACTTGGCAAGTCCGAACAAGAACCTCTTCGCCCTGTTTTCGCCCTGTTTTTTCCCTTGAAGGACCTGCAGGAACTGGGCTGCATATATTATAAAGGTTTTTTGGGGCTCAAGGAAATCAATCGCGCAGTGGGTGCCAAGTTTTTGGTGTACGTCCACCTGTAACACCTGGTTTTCCACTCCGGGAGAAAGGACGAGACCAGCAAAGAATTTCTCCGCCATTTCACAGGCGTAGTCCGATACGTCCAAGGCTAGTATGCTCATGCCGAGGCTGTTGGCTTTTTTTACAAATCCCCAATCTCGCATAAGGCCAATGCCTAAGATTACGATTTGCTTTCCCGCAAGGCTCGTGACCTTTCCAAGTTCTTGTAGCTCCGCTTCCATATGAAGGGAGCCTAAATTCCCTAGTTTCTCGCTTTCCGTTTTGTAGTTTTGGTCGGTTACAGCTCCTTTCTTTATGCTGCTAACTGGCGCTAGTGCTCGTGCACGTGCCAGTTTTCTATTCCAATGTTCCCGAAGTTTGTTGTCTACCAAGACAATGCTTTGTTCGGGTTGTTGCGAATTTTGTAGGTCAAGCACCATATTCCTTTACCCATCCACCGGAAATTTGGCGCAGAGAGAGTTTTACATACCCCAAAGAGTTATTGTGGGGTACCTCCAAAGAGGCTCACATCTTTTCATGAGTCCTCCTTAACAAGTGCCAGTAATTATACATAAAAGGAGGGAGTAAGAATAGGGATTCATTAAAATTAAAAAGATAAGGGCTTTAACAAAACAAATATTTATTTTTTTGTTTTGTTCGAGAGAGAATAAATTAACGTGGCTGGTTTAGGCTGTTACTGCCCGATATAACTCGTCCGATCCACATAAGAACAACTGCGCCCAAAATTGCTACCAATATGCTATAAATATTAAAACCGGTTACGCCTGGCTGGCCAAATAAGTTCATAATCAAACCGCCCAATATAGCGCCTACTACGCCCAAAATTATGTCCATAAACACGCCTTGTTGGCCGTCAGTTCTCATAATCAAAGAAGCGACCCAGCCGGCTATGCCGCCTAGGATTATTAAAAGAATAAAGCTCATATTGACTCCTTTCTTATTAATTTTGAGTTTAATACATCTATCATATTCGCAATAGCTAAAAAAAATATGAATATGGTTTTTTAAATTATTAACTTTTATTTTGACAATTTTCACTATTTGTTTTATATAAGCGGTTATTTTATTAATGAATTATTCATATTTTTGTTATAATATTCAGGCAATAAAATAATTTATGATAAAAGTTTAAAACTTTTATTGGAAGCAACAAATAAAAATATGGTTATTTTATTGGCCGAAGACGACCAAAAAATTGCTGAGTTCGTAGAACAAGCTCTAGAGCGAGAGCATTATACAGTGGAAGTTGTGAGAAGCGGGGATGAGGCTTTAAAAAAAGCCGGGGTTAATGATTACGATTTGTTAGTTTTGGACATTATGCTGCCCGGAAAAAATGGTTTCGAAGTCTGTAGGGAGTTAAGGTCTTTGGGTCTTAAAATGCCAATTTTGATGCTTACCGCTCGCCGTATGACGGATGACAAAGTTCAGGCATTAAACGAAGGTGCGGACGATTATTTGGTAAAGCCTTTTGACTTAAACGAACTTTTAGCCAGAATTCGCGCTTTAACTAGGCGCGGTACTGAGCTCAAGAGCCAAAAATTAATTGTCGGAAATTTGGTTTTGGACACCGCTACTCATGAGGTTTATAGGGGAGAGCAGGCGATAAAGCTCACCAGCAAAGAATACAGGATTTTGGAATATTTAATGAGGCATCCCGGATTGGTTTGTAGCCGTATTATGATAAATGAACATGTTTGGGGCTTTAACTACGTAAAGAGCAATATTATAGATGTATACATGAGCCGGCTAAGGTCTAAAATAAATAGCGGCCTTTCGGATCCCATGATAGTTACAGTTCATGGAACTGGGTATAAGATAAAAAATCCTAATGCCTTTCAAAAAATAAATGCCAAAGAAAAAGTTCAGCCGAAAGTTTGAGACTTCCAAAAACGATTCAAAACTTTTTGAATTTATACACGATGTGGGAAATTCGCTTACAGTCCTAAAAGGTAACTGTCAGTTGCTTTTGCTGGAAAATGTCTTGGACGTCAAGTTAAAAAAACGTCTAAAAAGTATGGAGTCTGAAATAAAGAATTTAGAAGCGAAAATAAAAAAGTATGTTTAACTAAAAGCCTTAAAGTATAAACTTTAAGGCTTTTAATTTAGGCTTCAGGTTTATTTGGTTCTATACATGTAAAGAATTAAAAAGTTTACGGATCAAATAAACCTAATGCAGCAAGAAAGTAGGCTTAAAAAGTTCTATGGTCTGTTTCTAAACTTAAAAAGTTAGGAGTGCTTTGAAGCTATGTTTAATTCGGAGATAAAGGTTAATAAGGAATTTCTGAGTTTTCAGAATAGAAAAGTCTGGATTGTCAGGAATTTAAAGGGCGTCCTCACCTAGGAAGAGGACGCCCTTTAAATTTTAAGCAAGTGAATTAATTTAACATTCACTTACAATTGCTAAAGTTAAAATGCTTGTGAGCGAATATAAAAATTAATACTATATTTTCTATTCTAAATAGTAGAAAATATATAAAAGGAACTATAAATATGTCTAACTATTTTTCTCCTAGTAATCTTTTGAGTAACAAATCTCACTTTGACCGGCTGCTCCATAGCCATTCGGCGATGGTTGTGCTTGAATCTCGTTCCGGTAAAAGAGGTAAAAAGTCTAACAATAAAGAAACCCGTAATTTAAGTTTAGATCGTACACAATATGAGGCAGTCGAAATTTCTCCAATGGCAAACTAAAATTTAATTTTTACGAAGGGGGGTGAAAATTATGGAATTATTGAACTTTGATAACTCCGACGGTTCTTCTGACAACAACCGCAGTTCTACAGGAGGCGGCAACTCCGGGAGCAATTCTAATAACAATAGTGGAAATAGCAGATAAATATTATTTTAAATCCCGCTTCTTTAAAAGAAGCGGGATTTAAAATGTCAATTAATAAACTCAAAATTATTATTGCCAATGAAGTTTATTCCAAAGATATAGTATAAGGAACTTTTGTAAACTATGGCTATGGCTCGGGTGTTAGAATTTGTAGTAAAACTTAAGGCGGGATAATTTTCAAAAGTTATTTCTTGTAAATTACTGACCGAAGGGCTGTTTAAAAGCTGTTGTTTAACAATTTCTAGGTTTTCGTTTGGAGCTTTAAAGGTCTGTATATTTATTATATCGCTTTCTGAGTTTAGGAGTACAATTGAACCGTCTGAGGCAACCGATTCTTGCCATGTGCCCAAAAGATTTATTTTAAATCCTAAAGCGGAATTTATATAGGTCTGAAAAGCCGGCATGGGAGTTGGCTGAATTGTGGGAGAATTTATTCCAGGGTTAGAGCCGCTTCTTGGGTTTACGGAGTTGGGGTTAGGAGTGGAAACTATAGGCTTTGGAGAAATTTGGGGAGTGGGGTTGGGAGTTTGTCCTAAGGAATTTATTGGTGGCGGGGAAAAAATATTTTGGATATCGGAAGCGTTTAAATTTTCGACTGTGTTATTTGAAGAGCTCTTATTTTTTTGGTATTGCCAAATAACCACAGCTAAAATTGCCAACCCGACAAGTAGCGAGATAGTTATAAGGATTAATTTTCTGTTTTGTTCAATAAAAGTAACTTGGTGTGTTTTTTCTTCCATAACTTTAAGCTTATTTTAGCAATAAAAATGCTATTTGAAAATTTAAATATTTAGAGTTTGCCTTGTAAAAAAATATTTAAACCGGGTTTAAAGGAAGAAAAGGCATTGGTATTTTTATACAAATAAACCGTAAAGTCAGCAAGTTCGTAGTCAGAAATAATTTTAAAGTTGCTAGTTAATTTTTCGCAGACTTGGGAAATTTCACTTATGCTATAAGAAAAGAAAATTTCGTCTGACTCCACGTATTCGGAATTTAAAACATTAAAGGCCACGGCTTTGTTAGAAATTTTATACATATGTTCAATAACATCGTAGTAGTATTGTTTGCCCGTTTTTAGAGAAAAACTTAACATACCGGAAGAAAGTATAAAGTCGAAGTTTTCTTTAAACTCTAAAATATCTTGGTTTAAAAATTTAGCTTCCGGATATTTTTTCTGAGCAGCCTCTGTCATGTCAGGTACTAAGTCTAAACCTAAGTAGTCCATGTCCGTGTACTTAGCTTTTAAAAATTCATACAAGTCGCCCAGGCCCGAGCCTGCGTCGAGGACAGAGGAGTGGTTTAAGTTACCTACTCTTTCCAAGACTTTGAACCGGGTAAGCTGGCTGGTTTTTTCTTCCCAATGTAAAGATTTGGCTTCGTTGGGGCCAAAAGCCTGTAAGCTTTCAGAATAATATTTTTTTATACGATCCGTGTCTGTGGGGGATAATGGCATAGAATAATTAAAGTATATTTAATAAAAATTAATAAAATATTAATTTTTTATTGCCGTGTTCTATGCCCGCTGGTATAATGTCTAAATCTTTAATTTAGAAGAATTTATGGACAATTCAGAAAGTTATGCAATTCGGTTAAATAACTTAAGCATGTCTTTTCAAAAGACTAAAGTTTTAGACGGGGTTAATTTAAATGTTAAAAAGGGTACCATGCTCGCTCTGTTAGGTCCCAACGGTGCTGGTAAAACGACCACAATTCGCATTTTAAGCACTTTGCTTAAAGCAGACGGGGGCGAAGCTTATATTAACGGCTATGAAGTTTTTAAGGATGCACAAAAGGTGCGGGAAAACATTGGGTTAACCGGACAGTATGCGGCAGTGGATGAATTTTTGAGCGGGCGTGAAAATTTAGAAATGATGGGTAGGCTTTACCACCTAAGTTATAAAGACAGCAAAAAAAGAGCCGAAGAGCTTTTAGAGCAGTTTTCCTTAACAGATGCAGCAAGCAGAAGCGTGAAAACTTATTCGGGTGGCATGAGGCGCAGGCTTGACTTGGCGGCTAGCTTGGTGGCGACTCCGCCGGTTTTATTTTTAGACGAGCCGACTACAGGACTTGATCCGAGAAGCAGGCTTGGAATGTGGGAAGTAATAAAAAAATTAATGGAGGCAAAAGTTACTATTTTGCTTACGACTCAGTATTTGGAAGAGGCGGACCAGCTGGCCAACGAAATTGCGGTCTTGGATAACGGTAAAATAATAGCTCAGGGTACTGCAGATGAGTTAAAGTCCAAGGTCGGTAAGGAGCGTTTGGAAATTACCATACATTCAAAAAGCAATTTTAAAAAAGCGGTGGAAATTTTAAATAGGGAAATAATGGAAGTGGAGGAAAGTAGAAGGAATATAGTCATGACCAGCGAAGGCAATGTGTCTGAAATAAAGAATTTGTTAGACAAAATGGAGAAGGCGGAAATAGAAATTGAAAGTTTGAATTTACACAAACCAACTTTAGACGATGTATTTTTACGTTTGACCGGACACAAAGTTAAGGCTTCAAACGATTAATTAAAATTTCAATTTATATGACATACAGCGTAGGAAAAATTATGCCGCAAAAACGTTCAAAGCTTTATTGGCTTGTTAGTGATTCTTGGGTGTTAATACATAGGAGCTTAAAACATATTTTTAAAAATCCCGACCAACTTTTGGGTTTAACCATTCAACCTATTATGTTTATGTTGCTTTTTAGGTACGTTTTTGGCGGGGCGATAAGTACAGGGGGTACTACATATGTAAACTTTTTGGTGGCCGGGATTTTGGTACAAAGCGTTGCATTTGGGTCTTTAACTACTTCTTTGAGTGTGGCAACTGATTTGCAAAAGGGTTTAATAGACAGGCTAAAATCTTTACCCATAGCGGCTTGGGGGGTTATGATGGGGCACGTGAGTGCAGACTTGGTGAGGAATATTTTACAGGCAACAATTTTGATTTTGGTTGGTTTGTTAGTGGGTTTTTCACCCCATGCTTCATTTGTAGATTGGCTATTTATAACGGGGATTGTTTTGATTTTTACTTTTGCAATTTCTTGGGTTGCGGCTATTATGGGGTTGTTGGCAAAAAGTATTGAGGCTGTACAATGGATGGGTTTCTTTTTGGTTTTTCCTTTAACTTTTGCCAGTGCTGCCTTTGCACCAACGAGTACTATGCCAAAAGCACTTAGGATTTTTGCCGAAAACCAACCGGTTACTCATGTAATTGAAGCTATTCGCGCGCTTATGAACGGCTTGCCGGTAAATAACCACGGCTGGTTAGCGGTCGTATGGTGTTTAGGTATTATAAGCTTGGCGGTTCCCGTGGCGACGAATTTGTTTAGAAAGCATACCGGGCGATAGCTTAATAATTTTTTAAGTTCAAGCAAATAAAATGTAACTGGAAATAGTATTAAGCATTAAAATAAAAGTTTATGAACTTTATACTATGGATAGTTTTTGGAGGTTTAGCTGGTTGGATTGCCAGTTTGATTATGGGCAGTGATGCCTCGATGGGCTTGGTTAGTAATATTTTAATTGGTATTGCCGGTGCTTTTCTCGGCGGGTGGATTGCAGACAAAATGGGCGTGGGTGGTATGCCCGGAGCGGAGAGACCGACTAGCTTTGTAAGCTTTATAACCGCTGTAATTGGCGCTGTAATTATTTTGTTTTTAGCAAATTT
>CAZGAF010000014.1:23359-24957 GCA_964523855.1 uncultured Candidatus Saccharibacteria bacterium
TCTAAAAATACCCCTAAGGTTTTATAAACCTTAGGGGTATTTTTTATATACCGGAAGCTTCGATAAAACTTTTGGCCGTATTTATGGGGATGAAATAGCTAGTAAAAGCGCCTACAGTTGTAGCTACGTTAACTCCTATAACTTGTCCATCCAAATTTAGAAGCGGGCCTCCGGAGTCGCCGGGGTATAGCTTGGAGTTAGTTTCCAGTAAATTGTTCAGAGTTTGTTCTTCTCCCTTTTCATTGCCCACTTTTATATTTTCCGAAATGGAAGATATTCGGCCCCAGGAGATTGAGTCATTAATTATGCCTAAAGCATTGCCAACGCCTAAAATGTCTTCGCCTAAATTTATTGAAGAAGAATCGCCCAAAGCGAGGGTGGGAAAATTTTCTCCTTCAATTTTTAAAATGGCTAAGTCGTTCTCAGAGTCGCTAAACACAATAGTAGCTTCCAGTTTTTCTTTTTCGTTTAGTTCTACGTAATAATGCCCGGAAGGTTCGGAAACTACGTGATTATTGGTAAGTATGTATCCGTCTGGGCGAATAAAAAAACCGCTGCCGGAGGAGATTTCTTCTAACCGCGTTCCGACCTTTATTGCGGTAGGTTTGGTTTTTTTGTCTAATTTAATTTTGTAGACTGGTATTTGAGCGTAGACTCGAATAAGAACAACCGCGGGGCTAGCGGCGTTAGCTACGCTGTCTATTTTTTCCGTTACGGCAGGTGAAGAAGTTACTGAAGCCTTAGGCGCTGCTTTTTTGTTAAAAGCCCTGGTGGTACTAAAAGGTCCAATAGGTAATAGAACAAACAGTAGAGACGCTAGGAACAGCCTGAATGCTTGGGAAAGCCAGCGAGATTTTTGGTTTGTCATAATTTTCTTGTTAATTATTTACCTAACAAAAAAATTATAATGCGTACCTATTGAAAAAAAATTAACCCCTGGCTCCAGAGAGGGCCGGGGTTAATAAAAAATTTAACTTATTGTTTTCGAGTAATCGGCTTGCAGCCTTCCAGGCAAATAAAACTTTTGCCCGCAGTTTCCTCGCAAGTCTCACAGGCTATAACTTGTCTATGACAAAAGTCGTTTAAACAGTTGGTAAATCTTTCGCATGGTTTGTTGCATATTATACAGCGGCCAACTACAACATGGTTTGGGTCGTCTGTGAAAAAGCCCATAGCCATGCGGTTATCAAAAACATATAGTTTGCCCAAGAAATTTTCGTTTGGGTATTTTTCCATATAGCTAACAATGCCGCCGTCCAGTTGCCAAACATCTTTGAATCCATTTTCGACCAAATATCCGGAAGCTTTTTCGCATCTGACTCCGCCTGTGCATACTGTTAAAACAGCTTTTTCTTTTAAGTGGGAAAGTGAGGATAGAAATTTTGGCAGGTCACGGAAATTATCCATGGGAGGTAGTATAGAGTTCTCAAAATGGCCTATTTGATGCTCATAAGCATTTCGCATGTCTACTATATAAAATTCTTTGCCGCACTTAAGCCAAGTATGGAGTTCTTCGGCTTTGAGTCTTTTCCCTGTAGTTTTATTTGGATCTATATCGCATACGCCCAGTCCTAAGTTCACTATTTCAGGCTTAACTT
>CAZGAF010000015.1:0-4920 GCA_964523855.1 uncultured Candidatus Saccharibacteria bacterium
AAAACACCGATTACTACAGGCCAAAGGATGATGAACAAAAATTTAAGAGGTGTTATTTTTAAGTCTTTTGTTTTAGCCTCAATCCGCCTTCGTTCGTTTAAATCCGCAATCTCCAAATTAGTCTTGTAAGACTTAATCTCATTTAAAAACCCGTCATAGTCAGTGAGCGAGCCGAGAATGGTGTAATAGCCGTGGGTAGAAGTAAGAATGTAAAAACCGTATGCCCCGCCTCCAATAAAACCGTGAACTCCATCTAAAATCACTTTACCCTGCTTATCTTCCATAGCCGCAATTTCTTCGAGCGGCAATTGCCAGCGCATTTTATCACGTTTGTATAAAGCAAGACCGGTATCCGAAATTTCAAAATACGTTTTTCTTCCATTCAAGAATTTAAGAAACTTGTGAAAACCTACAAAAGTAACAATAAGAACAGCCCCGCCTGCATACGCAACTGGTTTGGATTTAAAGCTAAGGTTCAGGGCATAACCACAAAGGACAATGACTATCCCCATAATGACAACGAACACAATTTCCCAAACCACGGACGCAGACCCTTCTTTAAAGAAAAATTGTTTTGCCATAATAATTTTTTTGCTGATTTACCTAAATTATACAAAAGTGTTATAATTAAAGCAATTAACCCCCTACAATATGAAAAGAATACTACTCGGTTTTGGCCTTGTATTGCTTCTTGCGGCTGGGTGCAACAAAACTGCCCAGAACACCAAAAACAACAGCAATACCGGGGCACAGAACCAAAATACACAACAAACTAACCAAGCTAATACGGAGTTTAAATTCGTTACTCCTAAAGGCGGCGAAAAATGGAAGTCAGGCACGACCCAAACTATAGCGTGGACTGGCGGCGGCAAGTATTATGCTACAAGCCTTACACTACACTACACAATAAATGCTGGCCCCTATACTGGACAGCCTGGCGAGCAGGGTATCGGCACACCCACAAACCAGTCTGGAAAAAATTATGACACCTTCCAATGGTTTATTGCTGAAGACATTTGGCAAACCAAAGGGCCTTACACTATAAGTGCGTGTCTTGTTGACCAAATGCCAGGCAATGCGTATTCCGGATGCAGGAGCGAGAAAATAACAAGTCCGGCATTTGAAATTGAAGCAAACCAGCCAGCACAAAATAACAACTCAAGTAACCTTGTTTATACTAATGACAGACTGGGTTTCCAGTTGACTTTGACGGAAGTGTGGCAAGGTTATCAAGCAGTTAATGGCCAAGATGGCGTCAGTATTGAAGTCCCAAAATATAAAATCGACGGCAATAATTTTGCACCTCTGAACATTTTTGTTTTACCCAAAGAAGAATATGACCGATACGTGGCCCAAAACGACCCAGCCTTAACATCGGGCCAGCTAAAATTTATTGCCGAAAAAAATGGACAAGCCTACCTGTATACCGATAACGCAACCCCCAATATGTCCAATGAAAAATACCCGAAGGACAGTAGTGGTAAGCCAGTAAATTTTGACGTTGCCAAAGTAATATCAACTTTCAAATTTACCAAGTAGCAAAATAAAAGCGTCGGCTTACATTCCGGCGCTTTTTGCTTAAGTAATATGGAAAAAATTTACAAAACACGCTTTGGCGTTTTAGATTGGGTTTTTACGATTGTTCAGAGTATTTTAGCGGCAAGCATATTTACTCTCGCAATTACCTTGTTTATCGCTGCCTTAAGGGGTAATAATTTAGTTTACCCCATTTTAATTCTATTCTTTTTTGTTGCTTTTATTGTTGACTCGATTATATTAAAATCACACCTCTTAATAATTAAAAATAACGAACTTATTTTGTATAAGGGCCGCCAGCTGTTATGGACAGTTCCGGTATCACAAATTACAGAGATAGATAAAAAGCAAGGCAATGTTTGGAGAAAACACGATTGGTTTATGAGTAATTTTAGTAGCCAAATAGCTTTCTTGGTTCTGGCAGACGGTAAAGAATACGTGGCAAGGCATCAAATTAAAAATTACGAACAGCTTTTAGCAGATTTAAAGCAACTGAATCCAAACATCCAGTTCACAGATTTAACCAGCCGCAGCGACCGGGAGTATATGCAAGCCAGTCGAACGGCCGAGGCAAGGAACGAATACAATCCAGATGACCCTTTTTCAAAAGTTTTCGGCAAATGGTTGCCACCTCAAGTCATTGTCTGGGGAGCAGCAATTTTAATTATAGCCTTGGTTATTTTAGCCATTTATTACATTATAGTGGTTAGTAAATACCAATAACGTGACTCACTCAATTCAATAAAATTTGCTATAATTAAAGGGCGAAAAGCCCTTTTTTATTCCCCCTCTATGAGCCCTCAAGAACAATATGAGCGCAATTTGTGGTGGCTGATGCAGCAGATTAAGCTGGAACAGCTTCTTGGCGTTGACGGCAAACCCATTGATTTCTCACTGAAAATCTGGACGGATAAAAAGAAACCAAGCGAATACCCATCCGTGGACAGCCAGCGTAAAATGCTCCATAAGCTGCAAGAATTAAAGGTGCTAAAACTTCAGCCGTCCACTGTTGACCCGTTCGATTTTCCGATATTAGGAGAACCAAACCGGTTTGCTTTAACTATAAACCAAACAGTGTTTGATGACCTATACCAAACTTTTGAAACGAAGTTTGGCTTCGAGGCAGTAGAGGAAGAAAAACCGGAGCCGGTGCGGACTTATGCCCAGCCGGTAATTAAGGATGTGGCCTTGGAACTGATGGCCGATGACCTTTCTACCCATAACAGCCACGCTACCTTAACGGATTTTTTCAGAGAGATGGAAATCCCCGAAGGCATAGAACAGGAAGGCTCAAAGAAAGTTCGAGCCTTAAGTGTGATGAAGGCCTTGGCATTAACCGATAAAGACAAGCTGTTTCATTTGATTGAGGAAGCCGTCCACCCCTTACGGTTTGGGGCCAATGATGAGCTGGCCAAAACCACGATTGAAAAATATAACAACTTTATAAAATATGACGGTTGGCAAATTGTGCTGCTGCCGGAAAACGGTTTTGTGCCAAAAATCATTTCAGCTGGGACAATCAACCAAGTCGTTCACGACGGCGAAAAAGGTATTCCGCAAGATGGCGATAAAATCTCCCTGTTGCGACAAGCCTATCAAGTCTTGATGAACATCGTGGAAATTTTCTGCTATAACCCAACCGAGCCGGACGTAAAACTAAACAGGTTTTACGTCTACTTGGACAAGCTCGTTTGGGATACGATTGACGAATTGCGGATACACAATTTGTTTTACCAATTCCGCAAGCCGTTCAGTAATCTGTTTGCCGCAGAAAAAGAGTGCAGCGGCAAAGTTAGCTGGGACGTATTCCGTCCGGAAATGCAGGCGATGTTTGGCCAGATTGAAAGCCTTTACCAAGAACAAAACGGCAGCGATATTTTGGCCGAGCCGGATACCCAAAAACAGCTGAATGATATTAAACTTTACTTATCGGAAATTAAAGGCAAGTTAAAAGAAACGGCCGCTAAGCAGCCTAAACCAGCTGCCAAACCCACTATTCCGATTGAGATAGTCAATATGCCGCAGGTCAGGCAGGCGTTAGATTTTCTGCAAAATAACGAGTCAAAAAAGCAGATTTTTATTTCCGATGAAAGCGGTATTTACACCCAAAACGGCTCAAAAAAATTAAGCTATCCTATAAGCGGCAAACGAGCGCAGTTAGTTAGGCTGCTAAAAAATGGCAGAAAATCGGGACCAAAACTGGCGGAAGACCTTGACCAAAGTATTCAGGTAGTCAGCAAGGAAATTGAAAACATCAACGAAACATTTAAGGGTAAACTGGAAGTTGATAGCGATTTGATTACGCCGATTGATACCGGCGGCTATCACCTTAACCAAGAACGCTATGAGATAGAATTTGTCTAAATACTTTTAGTATACCTTTAGTGGGTGTTAATAACTTTCAGTAAAACGGCTTGAAAAAGCCGTTTTAATTTTGCCCAAGGTTAAGTAAAAGTCAATTACAAGTATTTTTTAATTTTCCTATGCTGATTATGCACACAGGGCTAATCGGGCAGCTGCCTAAAGTTTAAGGTTCAACTCATAGAGGGGGTTTTCCTAAAAACTTGGGCAGCGACCTGATTATCCCTAAAAATCTAACCCCCTTTATGGATACGTTCCGTTTGAAAATTAAAAATAATCTATTTTTGATACAAGACCAGAGCTACTTTCAGGAAGTTAAAAGCAGCGAATTTGGCAGTGGAAAAGGTTTTACACGGGACAAAACCAATAACGCCTTCCGCAATGAGCTGATGGCGCAGGGACTTTATGTGCCAAAGTATAAATTGGCCGAAGGCGATTTTGGCAGTCCGGAAA
The DNA here is from genome assembly GCA_964523855.1 of uncultured Candidatus Saccharibacteria bacterium. Lineage (GTDB taxonomy): Bacteria > Patescibacteriota > Doudnabacteria > UBA920 > UBA920 > JAEUSF01. The sequence continues at coordinate 4,351 of CAZGAF010000015.1, forward strand.
AAAGTTTAGTGTTGGAATTTTCAGCCCCTAAACTGCTATTTGGCAACAGCCTTCGGGAAGTTACCGAGGCAGATTTTCCACAGGTAGTGAAAAAGCTGCTGGAGTTTTGCAAGGTTATCAAAGTCAGCGTTTTCCAGACAGCTATAGAAAATGCCAGCACAACACTTGCCGCCTACTCAAAAAACTTGCCGATTGCTCATTTAGCACCGGCCAAGGATATTATTAAAATTCTTGCGCCGTTTAACTACCGGCCACGCTCGGAATATACCGCTACTTTCCGACAAGGTGAGATGACTTCCGAGCTGAAGTATTTTAACAAGACTGGTTCACACTTAGTTCTTTACGATAAGCTGGCCGAGATTAAAGACCAAGGCCATACCAAAGAAGAACAGGAAATTATCCGCTATTTGAAAACTGGCGAAGGCAAAGAAAAATTTGAAAATTGGGTAAAAGAAACCGTTAGAGTTGAAGTAACCTTACATAACAAAGTCGGCGTTAAGCAGGCCTTGTCCAAGTATTACGGCAAGAAAAATGATTACATTTTTGCCGAAGCATTTAAGGATAAAATTC
>CAZGAF010000015.1:4930-16039 GCA_964523855.1 uncultured Candidatus Saccharibacteria bacterium
AAAATTCGGGACGATTTATTAACTGCCGAGGTCGGGAATGTTTTTAACCACCCCCTTAAAGAGATTGTCCTGTTAAGCAGCTACGACAGGGATGTTTTTAATACGGTTATTGAACAATACGCCAAGTCGTTTTCCAAAAAAGCGGAAATTCGGCTGGCTTTGGATATCTTATATAGCCGTGGGCTTAAGGCATTGCGGGAAGACATCATAAAACAGCATTGCGAACGCACGTGGTTTAGAAAACAAAAACTGCTTAAGCAAATTAGCGACACCATAGCTTTGCCGCAGGGCATTTTGCAGTTGGATAACGCAAAAATTTTAGAACATCTGCTGGCGCAGTTTAGCATAAAGTCAAACTTAAAAACGCCAAAACAATTATCGCTTTTTAGATAGCCAATAAGTATGACACAACAAGTCCTAACCAAATACCTAAAATCAACCACCCCATTCTGTTATTTTTGCCACCCAAGTATTACGACATTAACACTGACAAAAATGTCAGTAGCCTTACGCTCATTAACTATGACAGCTTATATCCGCTCGCCGCTTGAATAAGTATGACAGCTAAAAGCTAAAAAATTATGCAGCCAAGTAACCAAGAATTAACCAAACCGCAGACTCAAAGCCTTCCGCAATTAGCGGATGGCCAAATTCTTGGATTGACTAAAAAGGCAAAGCGAAAAAACGCCGAACCAGCCCTTACTTATCAGCTGGCTAAAAACCCAGACCTTAGCCTGCTGGATAAAGCCTTTGATATTTTATTTGAGGAAACATTAAAGGAAAACGGCGATTTGACAGCTTATGACAATTTGGTATAATGGGTATATGGAATTTTACACATTGGAAGAAGTCGCAAAAGAGCTAAGGGTAAACCCACGCACAATAATGCGCTGGCTTAAAAGCGGGCAGCTTAAAGGCTATAAACTGGGCAATAGCAAAACTTCCCTACTTCGTATTCCCAAAGCCGAAGTTAGTAAATTCTTAGAGAAACATAAAATAAAATGACCCCCTCTGACGAAAAATCAATTAGACTAATTGCCACGTATGCCCGTGTTTCAACTTCTAACCAAGAAGAACAACAGACTATACAAAATCAGATAGTCGCAATGCGGGAATATGCCAGCAAAAATAACTACACCATTGTCGAGGAATACGTGGACGACGGCTGGAGTGGTGATATTTTGGCACGGCCTGAATTAGACAGGCTACGCCAAGACGTTAAGAATAAAGTTTGGGAAGCGGTTTTGATTTATGACCCTGACCGCTTGGCCCGCCGCTATTCCTATCAAGAGTTGTTAATGGATGAGCTAAAGGAAGCTGGCATTGAAGTAATGTTCATTACTGTTTCCGCTCCCAAAAATAGCGAGGACAAAATTTTACACGGCGTTCGGGGTTTATTTGCTGAATACGAAAGAACAAAAATCGCCGAACGTTTCCGCTTAGGTAAATTGCGTAAAGTAAAAGCTGGCCACGTCCTAACCACCGAAGCACCGTATGGCTATCGCTACATTCGCAACAACAAAGAAGCCAAGCAGCACGGCTATTATGTTATTGAAGAGGACGAAGCAAAAGTTGTTAAAATGATATTTTCTTGGGTTGCCAATGACGGCCTGACTTTACGCACCATTGTCAGAAAACTAAAAGACTTAAAAATCAGCCCACGCAAGAGCAAGCGTGGCGTTTGGAGCACAAGCACACTAAGCCACTTGCTGCGCCATAGAGCTTACATTGGCGAGACCCACTGGGGCAGCTCATATGCGGTAGTTCCCGAAAAAACTACGAACCACGAAAAATACAAAAAGATAAAAAAGAGCAGCCGTCGCAAAAGACCAGAAGAAGAATGGATAAAAATACCAGTTCCAAAAATTATTGAGCCTGAAGTGTTTGAACGAGCAAACAAACAGCTTAAAGATAATTTTGCTCTTTGCGAGCGCAATAAGAAAAACGAATACCTACTTTCAGGAATGATTAAATGCACGTGTGGTAGAAATCGGGCTGGCGAAGGGCCGCAGCACGGCAAGCACCTTTACTACCGTTGCACAGACAGAGTTTACAGCTTGCCCCTACCGCCGAATTGCCAAGAAAAAGGTATAAACGCCAGAATAGCCGACAAGTTAGTTTGGAAGAAAATTACCGAGTTAATGAGTTCAAAAAAGTTAATGTCCGAACAGGTAGAACGCTGGTTCAAGAACAGGCAGCAAAAAACCAAAACGGCAGGCGTAGATATTGAGAGTTTGAAAAAGGAAGTCGAAAAGTTACAGTCCCAAGTCGAGCGTTATAACAAAGGATACGGCGCAGGAGCATTTACACTGGAGCAGCTAAAAGGTTATACTACCCCAGTTAAGGACAAAATCAGTCAGTTGGAAATTCAAATCGCAAGTGCCAGCAAGGAAGCCAGCCAGACGGGGCTACAAATGCCAAGTCAGGCGCAGATGGCAGTATTTGCGGAGAAGGCGAAGAAAACGCTACACGACCTAAAATTTCCAGCGCAGCGGGCTATTGTGCTAAACGTCGTCGAAAAAATTATTGGCACAAGAGACCATTTACAAGTAATCGGAAACATTCCTCTAAATTCAAATGTCAGGTTCATCTCATACAATCGGAATTGTAGGCTTGCCCAACGTAGGCAAATCTACCCTCTTTAACGCCATTACCAAAAGCAAAGTCGAAGCCGCTAACTACCCGTTTGCCACTATAGACCCAAACGTGGGCGTTGTTGCCGTGCCTGACGAGCGACTCGACAAACTTGCTCAACTTGAAAACAGCGAAAAAGTCGTTCCTACCACTATTGAGTTTGTAGACATTGCAGGGCTTGTAGCCGGCGCGCATAAAGGCGAAGGTTTAGGCAACCAGTTCCTGTCGCATATTCGCGAAGTAGACGCCATTATGGAAGTGGTCAGGTTCTTTGAAAGTAAAGACATTATTCATGTATCGGGCAACGTGGACCCTAAAAGAGACGCCGAAACTATTGCTATAGAACTTCAGCTAGCTGACCTGCAAACCGTAGACAAGCGCCTTGAATCTCTATCTCGCCAAGTTAAGTCTGGCGAACGCGAAGCTATAGTAAAAAAAGGCGTACTGGAAAAATACAAAGCTACTCTTGAGGCCGGGCACATGGCAAACGCCGTAACACTTTCCGAAGACGAAAAAGAAAACTCCAAAGACATACAGCTCCTTACACTTAAGCCGATGCTGTTTGTATCCAATCAAACTTTCGATTTAACAAAAAAAGAATTTTCGAGTTCCAATTTCCAATTACCAAACTCAATTACAATCGACGCGCAGTTGGAATCGGAGTTAGCTGAGTTAGAAGACTCAGACAGAGTCCAGTACTTACAAGAACTTGGGCTTACCGAGTCGGGCTTAGACAAAATTATAAAAACTGCATACAAAACTTTAGGACTCATCACTTTCATAACAGCCGGGCCCAAAGAAAGCAAAGCATGGACAGTTAAAGAGGGCAGCAAAGCTCCTCAAGCCGCAGGTAAAATACACACCGACTTTGAAAAAGGTTTTATAAGGGCCGAAGTAATACAATGGGACAAGCTTCTAGAAGCAAACGGTTATGCAGGCGCGCGCGAAAAAGGCTGGCTTCGAGTTGAAGGTAAAGAGTACGTGGTACAAGACGGCGATGTAGTACATTTTAGATTTGCCTAAAATCGCTAAAATAAACGCTGATAGCTACGCAAAAATACCGCTGAAAATAAAATACCCTGTCCGATTTACTTCGGACAGGGTTTTGCGTATCACTTTCCTAGTACAGAACAACTGCAAACATGCAGCTGGGTCGAAAGGTTTCCCTCACCCTCTTCAGGCGGAGGTTTTTAGAACCTATGTCCCCCGTCTCTTCGCTCAAATAACTATCTAAGTAGGGATAATATTCCCCATGGTCTTTTACCACCAGCTTGTCCAGCGCAACTACCGAACCTGAAAGCGGAGCCTTGCCCGACCTAGACAAAGCAAGAAGCTCATATATTGTCGCCGGACGGTAGCGAAACTTCTGGAACTCGTGAAGGACGTTTCCATCATCGAGCGCCACCCCAAGCCTTACCACCAACACCTTTGCCTTATAAGACCTAGGCGGTGCTGGAGAATACCTAGTAACCGGGCTAGTTAACAGCAAATTGTACTCAAAAAACCCCGCTAACCGTACCTGCTCTGAAGCTGGGAGAGGCAGCGCTTCGACTTCGGCCTCCAAAACCAGTCCAGGCTGATCTTCAACATAAGGCCTCTTATACTCACCACAGGAGTACAAGAAAAGAACGAAGAGACACAAACTCGTTCGCACAAACATTCGTCGCTCCTTTACCGAACAAATTTGCTAAAGTATGCCAAAAACCACCCAACTAGTCAAACAGTTTAGCCTAGACAAAATGCCCTATAAATGCTAGAATTTAACAAATTAATCATATTCTTTGCCTATTTTACAGGTAAAGATAGAAAGCCCTAAACCAGTTCTCCGCCTTTTCGGCGGATGCAGGTATAGGACGAAAGGAATCTTTCTATGCCAAAATATGAACTTATGTACCTTTTGGGCAGCACAGTGGCAGATACAGAAGTACCTGCTATTACCCAAAGAGTCTTAAAACATATCGAGGACTTTGGTGGTTCTGAAGTTTCAGAACAACAGTTAGGTAAGAAAAAATTAGCCTACCCTATCAAGAAAACCCGCAACGGATTTTATGTTGTGGTGGATTTCGATATAGAGGCCAATAAAGTTAACGACTTGGACGCTCGCATCCGCACCCAAGAGCACGACATAATCCGTTACATTTTGGTAAACCAAGATGAGCACTTACGCAGGCTCAGCCGCGACAAAGTAGCCCAAGCAAAGTTAACCAAAAAACCTGAGGTAACCGAAGAAGCTGTAACGAAAGCCATGCCTATTGAAAAAGTTGCTAAAGAAGAAAAGCCAAGCATTAAAATAGAAGAAATCGACGACGCTGCTTTGGACAAAAAAATCGAAGAAGCATTGAGCGAAGACCTAACTAAATAGTGAACAGTGCCTAGTGGATAGTTACTAGTTAACTACTCACTAATCACTATACACTGTTTAAAATTGATTCTTAATTTTAAACCCATGGATTTAAACAAAGTCATGATAATCGGCCGGCTTACCCGCGATCCGGAATTAAGGACCATTCCTTCCGGAGCTAGCGTTTGCCAAATCGGTATTGCTACCGGTTACGCTTATACCAACCAACAAACTGGTCAAAAAGTAGAAAGCACCGAATTTCATAACGTAGTACTTTGGAGAAAACTTGGCGAAATTGCTGCCCAGTACTTAAAAAAAGGCGCCCGTGTTTACATAGAAGGACGCTTACAAACTCGTTCCTGGGACGGACAGGATGGCCAAAAACGCTACCGCACAGAAATTGTTGCAGACAATATGATAATGCTAGGCGACAACCCGAACAGGGGTTCTTTTACTCCTCCTGCTTCAGGCTTCTCCCCCGCTCCATCCAGGCCGGCTCCGGCTCAAAGCCAAACTCCTCCGCCTCCGCAAGAAGAATTGCCAACCATAGACCAATCTATGGACGAAGGCGTAAGAGTAGAAGACATTCCGTTTTAAATCAAAACTAAAATTGTAACACACTCATCATTATAATTTTACACTTTGATATTTTAACTTTTAACTAACTATATGCGACCTAATTATAACAATAACAACACTCAAGCTCAGGTCAAAAAACAGTGCTACTTTTGTTCCAACAAAATGACAACTGTTGACTACAAAGACACTCAAACCCTGCGCAGATTTATGACCCCTCATGCCAAAATCATGTCCCATAACCGCACCGGTACTTGCCCTAAGCACCAGCGCATGGTAACTTTGGCATTAAAACGAGCCAGACACATGGCCTTACTACCGTTCGTCTCCGCCTAAGACCAATGAATCCGTAAAAAGCACCAAATAACAAGCATCAAATCTCAAAAGAGATGCAAATTATTTGGTATTTGTAATTTGTAATTTGGAATTTTATTTTATATGGATATTTCTGACTTAAAACTTGGCACGATTCTTATGTACAATAACGAACCGTGGCAAATAATTTGGTCGAACCGCATGCGCACAGCCCAGAGAAAGCCCGTCATGCAAACCAAATTAAAAAATATTATTACCGGAAAGGTTATTGAGTACTCTTTCAAATTCGGTGAAAAAGTTGAAGAAGCAGACGTAACTCGCGAAAAAGCCAGTTTTCTGTACGCCGACAGCGAAGGCACTCACTTTATGAACCAGGAAAGCTTTGAAACTGTAGACATGCCGTTAGACGTAACCGAAGACCAAATCCAGTTTTTGAAAGAAGGTTTTGAAGTTCAAATCGTGCGCTTTAACAACAAGCCTGTATCTGTAGAACTACCTATTAAAGTAGCGCTTAAAGTCGTAGAAGCTCCGCCCGATACCAAAGGCAACAGCGGCGGCAACGTTACTAAACCAGTTAAGCTAGAAACCGGCTTAACCGTAGACGTACCAATGTTTATTAAGGAAGGCGAAACTATAAGAGTAGACACCAGAACCGGCGAGTATGTGGAAAGAGTTGCGAACTAGTAACTAGTGAGCAGTAATAAACAAATAGTAGATAGGAAATTGTAAATACAAAAAACACCCGGGCCAAAGCCTGGGTGTTTTTTATTTATACTTCCAGTTCTACAATTTGAGGAGTATGGTCAGAAACTTCTTTGTGAGAATGAGACTTGGACAAAATTTTAATGTCGGGAGAAACAAAAACTAAGTCCACTACCGCACAAGCGTATGTGGTTGTTTTGTCTTTATAATTCATGTTAAAAGAAGTTATTCTTTCATCCTTAAATACATTCACCAACCTCTTCTCTAACATAGCCACACTCTGCGACCTGTTCGGCTTTTGTAAATCCGGCTTACCTTCAACTTCAGGATAAATATTTTCGTTTAAATTAAAATCCCCAGACAAAACTGTGAGTTTATTTTCTTCAGGCAAATTTTCCGATATTGTTTGAATCATTAAAAGTCTTCTGTCCGTGTCGCGACCATGAGTACCCCAAATACCATGCACATTAAATACTTCCAAATTTTTGCCTTCTACGTCGAGACTTGCATGAAGCATACCGCGAGGAAATTCCTCATAACCGCCCTTTTGTTCCCACTTGGTAAACGGTCTGTCGAACCAAATTTCACGGCTTTTAGTTATGGGGTACTTAGAAAGGATCATATTGCCAAACAAAGCCGGATACTCCAAAGTAGTTTCCTCTACTAAAGGAAAATAAGCATAATGCTCATAGCCCAACTCCTTAAGCAGAGTTTCTTTTAAACGAAACCTACGCGGTGCTTGTTCGTTGTCTGTGTCCAATACCTCTTGCAGGCTTATAACATCTGGCTTCTGCTCATTTATAAACTCCAAAGCGGGCTCCAGTAAATTACCCATCCAGATATTTAAATTCAAATGTTTTATTTTCATTTTAAAATTATAAAATAAAGTTTAAAAATTTAAAAGAGTGGTAACAATAAGTTACCACTCTTTTTTTATAACAAACTAGTAAAGTCTGGTGTCGTTCCAAGTCATTGGAGCTAAAATTGGTTTCTGGAAATCATAGGAATTTGCCGGGACCACTAGGCTGGAAGCCCCTCGGTTATTTACAAATATTTCCCATGAAGGTACGGGTATTAGACCCTGTTCATGTACAAAGTATATGGTATTACCGCTCTGAATCCACGCACCCCAAGGGTGAGAAGTACTTAAGCTGTTTATAATGTAACCCGTATTTGGTATGTTATTATATCCAACATTCATAACGTTGGAGAACTTAAAACCAAACCCAGTAAAGACATAAGCGGAAGCAAAAGCACTCTTTTGACCTCTGTAAACTATATAGACGGTACCATTTTCAGAAATAAGTTGTCCGTTTGGATAAGTCGAAGTACCCAAAACCCCACCATTCCCGCTAATCACAAAGTTCGCGGTCGAACTTCTTCCATAGTTATCGCTCGCTCTAACCTGGAAACTGGTAGACTGTGTATTTTGAACAACACCGGAAATAAATCCGTTTTGAGACAAAGATAACCCTGCCGGCAATTGCCCACTTACTACATAAAAACTGTAAGGGGAATTACCACCATAAACCTGTAACTGATAACTATAATATTGTCCCAAAACCATATTAGGTAAAGTGGTGTTAGAAAAGGACAATGTACCCGAATTATTGGACCCGGAAACATTTACCATAACTGTACCACAAGCATAAGGACTGTTTTGGCATACTACTATAGCTGTGTTGCCTTGAGTGTTACCATAAATATTTAAATTACCGGCGGACAAAGAAGCGGACGCAACGTAAGCGTTACTGTTAGAAGATATATAATAACTTCCATTACCATACACGCTTATGTTGGCACTCTGACCAGAAGACAAACTTATGTTGCTTTGGCTAAAAGTTAAATTCTGGTTCCAGCTACCTCCGGTCACAGTTATGTTTAAAGTTCCGCAAGTACCACTGTTGGAAGACTGACAAACATTTAGACTTAAAGTACCCTGGTTATAACCAGTTACGGTTAATTGGTTACCATTTATACTTACAGCAGCTATATAGGAATTGGTGTTGTTGGAAAGAAAATAACTACCTGAATAGTTTTGAGAACTATATATATAAACAGTCGTACTCTGGCCTGAAGTCATGTTTAAGCTGCTAGGACTAAACCAGACGCTACCGGAATTAGAACCATTTACGTTTACATAAACTGTAGCGCAAGCATTGTTGTTATACTGACAAACCACCACGTTAGCAGTACCCAATCCCACGCCATTCAAGTTTAAGACATTACCTGAAATTGAAGCAGAAACTACGTTGTAATTTGAGTTAGAAGAAACGTAGAAAGATCCGGTATTTTGGTTATTGCTGTATATATTTACAGAAGTATTTTGAGCTTGATTTAAATTCACACTGCTTTGACTAAACCACAAATTGCCGTTGGTTTGGCCTGGGTTCACTACAACGTACAAGGTGTTGCAATACGTACCGGAATTCTGACAAATGTTTATGGAAGCAGAGCCGCTTTGGTTGCCATACAAATTAACAACAGTACCAGAAATAGAAGCCGAGACCACAGAAGGATTACTATTAGAGGAAATATAATAGGAATTGGAATAGTAAGAAGCATTGCTAATAGACACAGCTAAACTCTGGCCAACATTTAAGGTTGGACTGGAAGGACTAAACCAAATACTTCCGTTATTTCCACAGTTATATAAACAGTTAACGGAACCCACAGAAACAGTGTCGGAAGACTGGCTGTTCACAGTTACATAAAACTGGTCCATACCATAACCCAAATAGGTGGTGACGGTTAAGTTACCACTATAGTCCGTAATTCCAATAGGATCCACAACAGTAGACCATAAATTGCTATTTTGTGCTTTAGCATACAAAACTACTCTAGAGTTAGAGTCGCCATTGTAGACCGCAATACGGTAACTTCCGTAACCGCCCTCTTGACTAACACTTAAAGACGGCTTACGGCCGTAATTATAATACTGAGCAGAAGTTTTTGTGGTTAAACCTGCCACCAAGAAACAAACTGCCAACAATCCCCCCAAAAATTTTACTGCTTTCATATAGTTTGTAGTTAGTTATTTAAGCATTATATTATGGCTTAAGTAAGAGACTTTGTCAAGGTTTTTTATTTTTTAATTGCCATATGTCCCACACAGCTTTTACACCCTCCCCCACACAAACCAACAAGGGTTTTTCCTGCTCGTCGCATGCAGCACCCACCGCCCAGATGCCATTTACCGAAGTTTTCATTTCGGAATTTACTTTAATCTTGCCCGAAATAGTTTTTTGAGTCAGGGTTTCAAAAACTACCGGGTTATTGCCCGTGGCAATTAAAACATTTTTAGCATAATCAACTTTACCGCTTTTTTGTTCTACTGCGAAACTTACAATTTGCTTTTCCAAAGTCAAAACTTCAGAATTCGCCTTAACTTCCACCATATCCTGAGTCTGATATAATACTTCAAAATTCTTTTCAAGAGTTTCCGGATTCAGTAAACCTAAATCTTCCGGCGAAGAAGCCTTAAAAACTGTTTTGGTTACAACCAAAGTTTTTAAGCCTAAATTATTTGCCGCCAACGAGGCCGCAGCCCCCGAAGCCCCCGCTCCAATTATTATTAAGTCATACATAAACTAAGTGTAAAGCGGAAAGTTAAAAGTGTAAAGTATTTTTTACTAAATTTGCATAATAAAAACCCCAACAAGGGGTTTAAATTACAGAAAAATAAAAACTGATTTTAATTGCCTTAGTTGCCAAAGTTTTCAGGTTTTTCTTTGGAAGTTTCTATGACCAAAGCTGTAACTGAAGCGAGCAATATAACTGCTCCAACTATTTGCGGGACACTTAACGCAATACCTAAAAACTTCCAGTTAACCAAGCTTAAAGCCAAAGGATAGCCCAGTTCCATCAAAGTAGCGGTAGATGCCTTGGTGGTCTTTAAACCAAAGTAATACAAAAGTAAAGCAAAAAAACCAGTTAACAAAGAAATAATTATAGTATTTCGCCAGAACAAAGGAGTCATTGCTCCAAACTGCATTTTTTCAAAAAATAAAACATAAAAAAACAAAAATACAAAGCCCAGTAAAAACCTTAAAGCGGTCACAAACTGGAAATTTAAATCATACAGCAAAGCTCGCCCTACAACGGTTCCGCCCGCCCACAGCAAAGCAGCCAAAACAGCAAGCAAAGGACCCGTTGCTGATACCTGACCGGCGCTTGACCAAAGACTAACCGGAGACACAATCCCAAAGGAAATTAAGTAGGCTCCTAGTAAAGCAGGAACAACATACAACCAAAACTTTACACTTATTTTCTCTTTTAAGAAAACTGCGGCCAGTAAAATTGCAAACAAAGGCTGAAATTTTTGCAAAAGCGCTGCGACGGTAAAATTGTAATTCATTATGACAGCGCCTTTTACAAACAAAATAGCAGCCAAGGCAGAAGCGCCCGCACCTATATAAAACAAGCCTAAAACTTTTTTAAAGTTTAGCTTTTTAAAATCTGCTCTTTGTTTAAAAAGCCCGGGCAAAGAAACCAGCGTATTAAACATGTGTTCCAAAAAAGCCACAAAGCCGGTACCAAGC
>CAZGAF010000015.1:16049-22756 GCA_964523855.1 uncultured Candidatus Saccharibacteria bacterium
TAACAAAGGCTTTCTAAAAGGCGCGTCACCCGCCCACAACAAAGACGCAAGAAATACTATTAAGGGGCCGCGTTTAGTTTTATTCATAGTGTTTTTAAATTTTCCAAAACTTAACTTATGAGTTTAATATCTTTTTCTATCTGCTTTTTTAACTCATCTTCACTTTTAAACTTTTTAAAAGGCCGAATAAACTTACCCAAAACAATTTCCAATTTCTTGCCGTAAAGGTTGCCCTTAAACCCGATTATATGAGCTTCTATTTTTGGCAGTCCTTTTTTGTCTATGGGGCCTATAACGAGAGCGGCTTTCCTCTCGGGCAGGCCAGTGGCCTGCACTACAGCAGACCAAATTCCCAGCCTGACTTTTATTTTATTTCTTACATATTGTCTTCTGTCTATATTGGCTGTGGGATATCCAAGCTTTTTTCCATACCCATCACCTTTAATAACCCTTCCTATCAGCTGGTAGATTGTAGGTTGTAGGTTGTAGGTTTTTTTCATATTCATACTACTAGCTACACGCTACTTACTACTCTCCTCTATGTTTGCCAAATACTTCTCTACGTCTAAAGCTGCCATACACCCCATACCTGCAGCGGTAATTGCCTGTCTATAACGAGGGTCATTAACGTCTCCTGCTACAAAAACTCCGTCTATGTTTGTATGAGTGTGGTTAGTAACCTTTATATAGCCTTTCTCATCCGTCTCAATTCCGGCAGACTTAAATATTTTAGTAGTCGGCGTGTGTCCAATAGCCAAAAAGAAACCTTGCGCCGGCAAAACTTCCTCTTGACCAGTCTTGTTGTGTTTAATTTTTACTCCTTCAACTCTTTCTTCACCCACTACATCTACTATAGTTGCGTTGGTTACAAATTTTATTTTTGGATTTTCTTTTGCCCGAGCTAGCATTATTTTACTTGCCTTAAACTCCTCGCGTCTATGAACAATGGTTACAGACTTTCCAAAGCGGGTTAAAAAATTTGCTTCTTCCATTGCGCTATCTCCCCCGCCGGCTACGACTATATCTTTATCTTTAAAAAAGAAACCGTCACAAGTTGCGCAAGCGCTTACCCCTTTGCCTCTCAATTTTTGTTCGTTTGACAAACCCAGCCAGTTGGCAGTCGCACCAGTCGCAATAATTACCGACTTAGCATGAAACTCTTCTGTAGCAGTTTTTACAATAAAAGGTTTTTTTGAAAAGTCCACCTCCACTGCATTATCTCTTATAATTTGAGTTCCAAATCTCTCCACCTGCTTTATCATGTTGTCCATGAGTTCTGGGCCCATTATTCCATTTACAAAGCCCGGAAAGTTTTCAACTTCCGTTGTTTGCATAAGCTGTCCGCCCGGCTCTAAGCCAGCCAAAACCAAAGGCTTAAGCTCCGCTCTTGCAGCATATAACGCAGCTGTCAGACCGGCGGGACCTGAGCCTATTATTATTACATTATGCATGTTGGTATTTTCCATAAAATTATTAAAGTAACGCGTGACTGGTTACGTGTGACAAGAAAAAACACTTCCTACTCGCAACTCGTCACTATTCACTCGTTAAAAAAACTTTCTTGACAAACCCACCCTCCAACACTATAATCACAGGTCCCCCGCATTTGCCACGGGGACAAAGAACATTAACAAAGGACCCCTAAAAAATGGGGTAATAAGGAGGGCGGAAAGGAAATCTTATGTCCTTTTTGTTCCTGATAGCAGTGTTTGCTTTGGCGGCCTTAGCCCATGCGGCAGGCGCCACCATGCGCGTTAGCAGTTTTTTAGCACAGCGTAACGTAAAAAAGCAAACTCTGCCCAAAGCGGTCACAGCCCTTATGGCTGCCGCGCAGCTTTCGGAGCTGGCGAGTCTCATAGAGCACACTTCGTTTACCCATTTTGTGGGTGCGGCGTTAGTGCTCGTAGTCTTGCTAGCGGTTAAATCAGGAACCGAAGAACATGGGTTGTAGGCAATACTCGCTTCCTCATAAAAAGGTTTCCTGATGCTTCTAAAGTCACCGCACGTGACTTAATCTAAAATCCCCTCGCAACGCAGCGAGGGGATTTTTTTATTTCTCTATTTATACTCTCCCAAAATAAGCGGCATATCTATTTTCTCACCGTTTCGCAAAACTGTTATAAGCACTTGGTTACCAGCCTGATACTTTAGCACTTCGGCGTCTAACTGGTTTACTTGGTTAATCTCTTTTTTATTTAAATGAGTAATTATGTCGTTAACTTTCAACCCCGCGGCAGCAGCAGGACTCCCCACCTCAACTTTCAAAACTATTGCCCCTTTGTCGGTCGACAAGTTGTTGTCAGTTTGTACGGTTTTTGTTAAACCTACAAAGCTTAAACCCAAATACGGCCTACTAACTTTACCTAAACTTTTTAACTGCTCAACGGAAATTTTTATAGTGTTTACCGGCACAGCAAAACCTATACCTTGGGCTGTTGCTTCTATTAAAGTATTCATACCCACAACTTCTCCGGCCATATTTACCAAAGGCCCGCCGCTGTTACCCGGGTTTATAGAAGCATCGGTCTGAATCAAATTGAGCAAGCGGGGTTTAGGATTTGCTTCTGTTCCCACGCTAACCGCACGGGAAAGACCGGACACCACCCCTCGAGTCACAGTGTTTTGATACTTACCCAAAGTATTACCTATGGCAAATACAGTCTGCCCGGTTTCCAAACCGTCAGAATCCGCCAAAGAAGCAGTAGTAAGACCAGAGGCTTCTATTTTTATAAGACCGATGTCATTATATTTATCTCGCCCAATAACTTTTGCTTCATAGGTTTTACCGTCTGCAAACATGACTGTGTATTTTCCATCTGGGTCACTTATGACATGTTGGTTAGTAACTATATAACCATCCGCCGACAAAATAAAACCTGTACCAGAAACTTCCGAAGACTCAAACTTAATAGTGGGCAAATTTTCTGTCTGGTTTACGCCGAGTATGTTTACCACGCTAGCCTTGGCTTTTCTAACAGCCAAAATAGCCTGTTGCTCGTCGGTAACGGGTTTTGATGAAGTCGGTTTTATAGGATTTAACTTTACATTCTGACCCACTGCCTGAACCGAAAAGGCCAAAAAACCACCAAAAACAATAGGGGTTAAAATGGTTAGCAAATTATTTTTTCTCATATTTATAGTTTAATTTTACCTTCCAACTTTATTATAGCAAAATATTTTATTTTTTATCAGCAGAATCGCAGATTTTATTTTTTTAACCATTAACTTTTAAAAGTTAATAATTTAACAAACCTTTTTTCACACCCAGGTCATAAAAAAATTTTATACTACTTGTGTAAACTTTAAATTCTTACCCAAGGGAGGTGAAATTTATGGCTAAAAATTCAGGACGAGGTTGGCACGGCGACTCCGAAGGGCACGCCCGAGCTGGCAGCCAGTCTCACAAAAACGATAGGCGTTAAGATAACTTACAAGACGGTCTTTAAAAAAAACAAGGACCGTTTTGTAAATTTAATTTCAAAATTATTAACCAAACTTAAAAGGAGGTGAGTTGTATGGCTCAAAACAACAATCATGACAACTCCAAACGCGGACTCGCTTCCGCGGACCAAGAGACTCGCGAAAGAGTAGCTAGGGAAGGCGGCAAGGCTTCTCACGGAGGAAGCAGAGGGAGCAATGCTGAATAAGCTTTTTATAGAATACTAAACCCAAAGTTTAAATAGGCTTTGGGTTTAGTATTTAAAGAAGGTCGAATTTAAATAATACATAATAGAAAGGGAAAAATTATGAGAAGATTAAATAGTTTAGACTGGCTAACTCTAATATTAGTTTTAGTCGGGGCCTTGAACTGGGGCTTAGTAGGCTTGTTTGATTTTAATTTAGTCTCCAGTCTGTTTGGAGAACAAACTTGGGCTTCCAGAACAATATATGCTTTAGTTGGCATTTCAGCAGTATACGTAACACTTATGTCTCCAAGTTTTGTTAAGCAGTCCGTAGAAATGCAAAGAACTGCGTAAAATAAAAAATCGTCACTTAAGTGACGATTTTTTATTTTACCGAGAACTAAATTCAAAATCTGCCTGGCCTAAATTTGTAGAAGCGTCCGAGGAGTACAGCACACCTTTCCAAATTGTGCTCCCTGTTACCATAAAGGAAACCTCTGCTTCTCCTTGTTCATTTGTATCTATACTAGGATTCCAATACAACACATCCACATCTTTCCCCACCATAGAACCCACACCTCCACCTCCACCACCTCCCTCGGCTCCTCCTCCTAGACTCACGCCAGTCATACTAGAAGAATTATTGGTAGTTCTTCCCCTAAAAAAGTAAAAGCTTGAATGCAACGGTAATTGCGTACTTTTCCTTAAAGCGAATATAGCTTTGTCTATGACACCTAAAGACAAGTTGGTTTTAACAGGCTTACCATTTTGGTCCGTAACTTTAATTTTAACCCTTGCTTCTTCCCCACTTTTATACTCTGACTTTTCTGGGGTTGCGGTAATGTTCTGCAGTTTTTTCATTGCCGGCACATTAAACACTAAACCTTCTACAAAGTAAGAGTTCTTATAAAAAGCACTAAAAGTTGGGGTTATGCTGGGCATATATTCATCTTTCACAGGAAATTCGTACGTATGTTCTCCTGCCTGAATTTCTAACCATTCTGGGTCATAAATACGTCCACGCTCAAACCCAAGCAAGACTTTCATTGTTTCAGGGGATTGTATTTTAAGTTTTAAATTTTCACCAGGCTTTAGATTGGTTTGGTTTGAAGAAATTTTTAGCAGTGTTGGCTTTTCTTCGTAACCACCGCCATAAACATAAAGATTTTGACTACCCGTGACTACATTTCCCCTCACATCAGTAATATTGACCTTAACTTCCACCGTATCGTAACCTTCTTCCATGCGATCCAAGTTCTCTATTTTAAATTCTCCAACTCCATCTCGGTTGGTTTGAACCTTGCCGGATTTTAAAACCTTATAGTCCGTATCGTACTGACCATCATTATACTGATATTTTACCTGGCTAACAGTGTAGTCAAACTCCTTATTAGAAAGCTTGGCGCCCTCCAAAGTCTCGGCTGAAAATACTGCAGTTGGGGCCTGAGACTTAGCGCTCTGAGTTTTAAAAGGTCGTAAAAAAATATTTATAAGCCCGTTATGGACCACTACACTTTTTGCGTCAGTTATTATATTGCCGTTGGAGTCAGTTTTCTCCGCAACAAAAGTAAGCTGCTGGCTTATGTTACTGCTCAGTTTCTTTGTGTCAAATTGCATTTCCAGTTCTCCGTTCGCATTCAAAGTAACTTCAGTTTCGCTGCCAGGTACCAGTTCTCCGTAGTAGGTTTCATAAGGACTACCTAAACCTCCCCCACACATACCGCCCCAGCTGTTTATTACAAACGACTTGTTGTAAACCGCTTTTTCAGTTTCATAGTAATTCAAAGCATAAACTTTGTATTTTACACTTTGGCGGCCGAACGATTGTCCATTAAAATTTGTACCCTTAAGCTTTGTCTTCACTGTATCTCCCTCTATATATTCATCTTTTTCAGGAATAATCTCAAGTTCAAATGGTGGCTTTTTGTATTCCCTTACCTCAAACCAGGCAACAGAGCCGGAGTAACTGTCAAAGTCGTCTATATCTGCCTCCAGTTGATAAATACCAGGTTTTAGGTTACTAAAATCGAGTTCTCCAAAAAACACGCCTTGAGTATTTATAGCTAATTCCTTTTCTGGAATAGAAGCTTGGGTATAAGATTCGTCCAAAACCCTAACCCTAACTTTTGTACCAGCTGGAGGCAATAAATACAAGCCGTCGTTATCACGCCTCACCACTCCTTTAAACTTTATGCTGTCTTGGGTTTTATAAATCGGCCTATCTGTATAAAGAAAATGTTGCCAGCGAGCAGAGAGATTGGCGTAAACATTTATTTCCGCCAACGACCCCTCCATCCTAACCGGAACAAAAGCAAATTCCTGGCCTTTTTTCACCACCGCCATGTCGATAGTCTCTGGATACTGCATTTTAAACTCCCCAATACCCGAAAAGGTTTGGCGCTGCAACTTTCTTATTTCTTCTCTGTTTGCAATATAAGTAACTACATCCAAACCGGAAACAGGCTCGCTACTCTTTAGGTCCTGCACAGCCAACAAATACTTCTGGTCATCTTGTCTAAAATGTACACCAAAAGTATTTACGGTAATCCAAGATTTAGAAACTACATTTTCTCCCACATAGGCCTGTGCCAAATATATACCCGGGTTTTCCGGTAAATTTATTTTTGTATCATGACCTACATTTTCTTGTGTTGTAACCAAACTTAAAGGCGATGTGGTTGTTTGATAACTATCTCCGTTTTTATAACTCCAATCTATAGTAGAAAGTAAATCTTTTATTACTAATTCTGGATCAGAGGTTTTAAAAACTTTTATACTAACGTTCTTAACATTAGCTCCCACTTGAGCTCTAACGCTTTCCAAAGCAGCATTTGAAACCGACTGTAAGAGCGCATAACTTCCGTCTTTAAGAATTTTCACTTCGTCGGCACTAAAACGCAAAGAAAAAGTTTTAGAATAGTCCTCCTTAAGCACGCCGCCTACTCTAGAAACAAACCCGGACCTAATTTTTAGGGTGTAATTAATACCGGTCTCAAAAGGAGCCTGGCTTTTAAACTGAACCGTAAGTGGCATAAGAGTGTCAAAAACGTCAAATTTAACACTCGGGCTAATTTCTACATACTG
>CAZGAF010000015.1:22766-24106 GCA_964523855.1 uncultured Candidatus Saccharibacteria bacterium
GCTGTAACCGGCTGGCTAAATGAAACATAAATACTGTTGTTGTCTATATAAGCGTTTGTAACAAAAAATTCCTCCAAATACTGAGCGGTGTCCGCAGCGTGGTGCGAGTGTTCATTAACCAAAGATTTTTGCTTAAACTGCCATATTAAAAATCCAGCCGCTAACAAAATAACCAAGCCAAGAATAACATAGGCTAACTTAGCTTTTAAAAAAACTTTAAAATTTTCCCAATTCATATATTCTGTTTAATAATTTCTTTTTAATTTAAATTCATTCCGCAGGACAAAACCCTGAAAAGTAGCTAGTGGTACTTTGAAGTTTCGGATCACTCAATATAACAGCCGAATTATCGTGGTCTTTTACAACAAAAGTCTCAGCTTTAAGTTTTTTACAAACTTTAAACAATACAGCTAGGCTTGGAGGTGAATCCAGATAGTCGTTGCTTAAATTATACAAACTCTGCTCATCCATTTTAAGCAAAATCTCTCTTGTAATTTTATCTCTTTGCTCTGCCACCTGCTGAGGCAAATAGTGAGAAAAGTCTACCGAGGCTAAAAGTACCGTATCGCTGTCCCAACTTTTTACAATCCTACTCGCCAGCTCTTCCAACTCTCCGTCAGTAGTATTATGCTTAATTATAACAGAAAACACCAAAGCCTGCGGGATATAATATTTTACGTAAGGCACGAGCCCTGACACGGAATGTTCGGCTTCCATTGTCTCTTGCCTAACTTGAGGAAAAAGTTCAAACGGCCTAAATGCCTTTACCGGGCCAAAAGCAGTCTGCCAAGCATTAAATCCATACTGCAAATTTGCCCGATCCTTTTCATAATGATTAGGACCTACCACAATAATTTTTTTTACCCCTTGAGCTTTTAAACTTTCAAACATAGAAGAAATAATGCGGCCAGCCAATAAATGATGCGGCAAAACTCCCCCATAGAAAGGTTGGTAATTTTCCAATTTAGCATTATTCACTCCGTACCAAAACCTTTCAGGCATAAAAAAATTACTTTGATATACTGGCGCCTCTTCAATCACTACGTTATTTTGCTTTTGCCTATAAGCAAAAATTGCAACCAAAAATAAAAAAATTAAAAGTATAAATTTCTTTTTCATAAACTTTAACCGAAGAATTTTTTAATTTATTATTCCGAGGTTACGCCCCATTTATTAGTACTAAAAATCAAGTTTTAGACGAGGCGGTTAAGCAGTTCCAACAATTGAATTTGCCTGCCGGAGCCAAGATTTACGAATTAGGTTGCGGTAAAGCCGGCTTCTTGCGCCGTTTAGAAAAATCTGGTAAAAGTAAATATACCCTTATCGGCATCGAACTGCTA
>CAZGAF010000015.1:24116-24472 GCA_964523855.1 uncultured Candidatus Saccharibacteria bacterium
GTATAACACATATAAAAAAGCCGAGTCCGTGAAGTGATTCACGTCCTCGGCTTGCTGTGTACATGCGACTAACGGCTACCTACCAACTCCTCCTCTTCTTTGGGGACAGAGGAAATCGGCGTAGCAGGCGGCGGAGTCTGGACAGGCTGCTCGATCGTTTGCGCGGTTCGGCGCAAGCGTACTTCCTCAAACCATCCGAGCACAATCATTATTGCAAAAGCAGCAAGCTCCCACACCGAAGCAAACACGCCGCGATTTCGCCCCACAGTTTGCACCACAGGCGCCGCCGGCTGCTGCACTTTGGCATTCAGCAGCGAAAGAACGCGCACCTGCTGACCCTCATTCAGGCGTTGCAG
>CAZGAF010000016.1:0-5179 GCA_964523855.1 uncultured Candidatus Saccharibacteria bacterium
ACCTGAAACGGTAACAAACTGCGGGTCCCCGCTTCCGTTTACCTGCAAGATTTGATTCGAAGTGCCAGTCGCGACATTTAGAGCAGAGTTACCATTACCAACTAGTACTCCGCCAACGCTAACAGAACCAAGGCCGGTACCACCGCTAGTTACTGGCAATGTACCCGTTACATCGCTCGATGAAAGACTTATTGCGGAAGAAGAAAGTACGCCATAAGAATTGCTTTTTACAATTCCGGTAGACAAAGAAGCTAGCTGCACACTTCCATAAACTGTAAGTTTATTGCCAGGTGTTGTGGTACCTACGCCTACGTTACCAGAGCTATTTACATACAACGCAGAAGTTAAAGAAGCTGAAACAGAAAAAGGATTAATAAGCGAACCGTTTTGAGAAGCCACAGAAAACAAAGTTCCTGTCCCAGTGTTTGAAACCGTATCCTTCACTGTAAATAAAGTCGAAGCTCCTGTTGAGTTACCCCAAATAAGACTCGTGGTATAACCGGACATGTTTAGAGAAGTATTACCAGTTGGGTCAATAAGCGAAGACCAAGCGGTACTTCCACCACCAGCACCACACCCAGCGTCGGTTGTATTACAAAGCACTTTAGTTATACCATTCTCAACGATTTTAAATTTGTTGGTTGTTGAGTTATAAAAAATGCTTCCACTAGAAAGCCCTACAGGATCAGACGAGTAACTTCCAACGGTTAAGCTGCCTGCTATAGTTAGTTGACCAGAAGAATTTATTGTGTTTGCAGAAGAATAAAATCTAATATCGCCGCTGGCTCCCCCGCCTTGCAAAATTAAAGCATTGGTTCCGGTTGCATTCACTTGGGGATTCGTGCCACCTAAAATTAAATTTCCACTAGTCAAAACAGGAATCTGATTTGAGGAAGCGCTTTGAGACGGAGCAAAGCCAGCTAACGTATTTGCGTTGATGGCAAAACCACTAGAAGTAATTTGTTGCCTTGGAGCCAAAGTTTCGAAAGTCACGTTATCGGAAGAAACTTCAACTTGCAAATAAACGGTGTCGTTGTCATTGAAATTGAAATTCAAAGTGTCCGGATACCCATTTGTCGTGTCACCAATCTTTGCATTAAAAACTCCGTCAGCAACACTTAAAGTTGAAACTCCCGGAGAACCTGCCGGCCACAATTTAGAACCGCTGCCTGGAGTCGGGTTATCCCAAATGGAAAATTTAAAATAATAATTTGTACCCACTCCGCCGAGCAAGTTTCCAGAAGAGTCTGTTAGTCTTCCTTGGTAGCTAATTATGCTGGGAGCACCAGTCGCAGCTCTTACTGAAATAAACTTCAAAGTAAGCAAAAAGGAAGCCGACACAAGTGCCAGTAATAAAAATGCTTTATTAAGTTTTTTATTATTAAAATTCATTTCTATGCAAAATCTTATTTACAACATTTTTTGTAAAACGCCTGTCACCTCGACGGCCTATACGGACAGCCAAAATCAACCCCTCCCTTTCCCAGTTTCGAAGGGTATTAGCGTGTACATTTAATATTTTTGAAACCTGTTTAAGGGTTAGCAAATCTGGAAATTTACTCTTTGGCATTTATGCTTAAAATACGTTTTTATTTTGAAATTTTTATTTCCTTAACTTAACAAAACTTAACACAAATATATATTAATTATAACGATTTTGAAACTTGCTGGTCAACGAAATTATACTTATTTTATAAGCAAATTATTTATTTTTTTTGATCCTAGATTGTTTAAGCATTTTCACCAATTTTCTTTTAGTTAAATTCTATTCAAAATTTTTATCAATAAATGCAAACCGATTTACTTTTTATATATAACGAAAACTATAAATAAAAGTGCTTTTAGATTTTCATTATCAAGAAGGGCTGTTTAACACTGTATGAAACAACTAAAAAAAGCTGTTTTATGATGTTTAACGAAAAAGTATAAAATAGCTCTTAAATTTTAACTTTTATTATCCACAAAAAAAATTTAAAAAAATCAGAATAAAAAAGACTTGCAGAGTCACGTCATCTTTTAAACTTTTGAGCTTAAGCCCTTTTCTTTGCAAAAAAAATGACCCTCAAGCTTTTACTTAAGGGTCATTCAATATTTAATCTAAACCATTGCAAGTTTTTATTTTTTCTTTTCTATTTTTACTTAAGTCTTCTTTCTTTTCTCCAAGTTCTGCTTGAAGATTTTTTAACTTCTCTTTATAACTTTCATTTGTTAAATTCAGCGAAGTCTTATACTTCTGGCTAATATCTTGTAACGACTTTTTATAATTGTCATTAGCGGTCTTTACTGCCTCAGCGTAATTTTGATTTGCAGTTTTTACAGACACCTTATACAACTCTCTTGCTTCCAAAATGGAGTCTTGACTACTGCTTGCATTCTTTCTTACTTCATCGAATTTTAGCTTCGCTGAATCTACAGATTTTTTTTGCAACCCTCTTGCAGATTTAACCGACGACTCTCGAGCATCCTTAATTTTTTTTATCTCTGCCTTTTGTGTTTCTAAAGCTGCTTTTGTAGAAGTGCTTTTTAAATCTTTTAACTCATGTAAGTTATTTTTGTGTTGTTCAAGAATCTCCTTTTCAGCTTGATTTAAACTTTCTTGGTTTAAAATATTTTCTTTTTTACATTGCGCAATTTTTTCTTTTTTCTCATCTTCTTTTCTTTTTGCTTCTTCTCTTTTTTGTTTGCTCTCAAACTCTTGCGCCTTCGCTTTTTGTTCCTTTAAACTTTTTAACTCCCTGTTTTTTTCTTCAACCGACAAATTTATTTTTTCTCTTTCAGCCCGAAGCCTCTCTTCGCCCATTCTCTTTTCTTGGTCTATAGAAACCATTAATCCCAAAATTTTACCTTCTATTTCTTTTACTGACTGCGCGTAAACAAAATTTACTTTCAGTAAACTTAAACTTGCTACTAAGAGCAAGCATGCTACAAACTTTTTTTTCATTTGTTTTTTTGAAAGCTATAGCTTTCTTTTAATTATTTATTTTAAATTATTTGACTCAATACCAATTCCAAAATTAACCGTCCGGAAGTCGTGCTGGTTTTTAATTCTTCGTCCAGCAAAGCAAGCTTACTTAGTGTATCAATAACTTTTTCAGGTTTAAATTTGTTGGCATTTTTCTTTACCATAAATAATCTACCAGGCTTCCAACCCAAAACTTCCAACATTTCATTTTCATTTAGGTTCTGCTCCATTAAATTCTGAACCAAATATATACTTCTAAATTGCTCGGCCAACAATGCATTTAGTTGAATTACCCCGACTTTTTCGTCGGCAGCAGATGTATCTTTTATAAGTCTGTCTATTTGTGTAAAAACTTGTGGCCGTTTTTTTTCAGCTATATCATTAATAATACTTAAAGCATCGGCTTCTGTAGTTTCAGAGACCAAAGACAAAACGTCTTTTAAAGTAACTTTTGAGTTTTCACAAAAGCTAACCAGTTTTTCAATTTCTGAGACCACTGCCCACATTGAATACCTTTCTTCCACCGCTATAACTTTCCCCCCTACCCGGGTTTCCTTATAATTATCCCTCCCCAACCGGACAACCAATTCTTCTATCGCATCTGGGTCGGCCTCCACCCTTTTTTCTTTAAAAATCTGAGCAACCCGCTTATTGAGTTCCGCGCCATGCGGTAACGTAAATTCTTTAAAAATAACCTCTGAATTACTTAGCAAGTCCTTATTTTCCTTCTTTCTCTTGTCTAAAGAATTCAACAAAACCACAATGGTGTTTTTTGAATTTATGACTTTTTGAAGGTTATTTCCAAAAAACAAGTCCCCGGGCAAGCTATTTAAGGCAAAAATCTTATGTTTTGTAAAAAGATCTGTCTCTATTAGACTTAAAACCGAAATGTTGTTAGCTTCCTGCGCATAGGTTAAATTAACCGCCTTTTCGGAAGCCCTTTTTTCCAGCAAATTATGCTTACTGTAGGTGTCCGGACCTAAATAAATATGTAACATTTTCTCCCTTGAATAAATTGTCTATTTAGTATAAAATACCATAGATACTTATGCAATCAGCCCATTGCTTGGGCAAAACACTATCTGTGCATTAAGCCATACGAAGTTTTTGTATATCTCTCGGGTCGGTAGCTCAGTTGGTAGAGCAGCGGACTCTTAATCCGCTTGTCGTGGGTTCGATCCCCACCCGACCCACCAAAAAGTTTGTTGATCTTTACAGTCAACAAACTTTTTTGTTATCTGCAAAATAACATCAAGGCAAATCTCTAACTATTTATAAAAAGACTGGAAATCCAGTCTTTTTAAATTTCATATAAATATAGCTGGTGACTCCGGTAGGAGTCGAACCTACTACCTCCTGGTTCGAAGCCAGGCGCTCTATCCAAATGAGCTACGGAGTCTTTAGGTCTAAAGATTATACCAAAAAAGCTCAAAATATGTCCATACAAGGGTTTTCTGCCCTATGCTTATTTACTTTTGAAAGGACTATAGTCAATGTCAATATCAGAACTAAAAGATTTTGCGTCAGTTAACCTTTTTAAATTATTCTCATAATCAGCAAAGTTTACTCTAACTTTTTGCACGGTTCTGCTGGGGGGCTGCGGCTTATTTATATCTAAAATCTGACTAAGCGACTGCTTTACCACAAAAAACTCAAATATAAGTAAAACACCTAAGGCAATATATGAAAAAATAACGAGGTTATTTTTTAGTGCCAATGCAGCATGTCCTAAATTCTTTACACTAATAGTTAAGTTAGTCATAAAATTTAAATTAACTTCTTCTTAGATAAAAACTGGCGTATAAAGACAAGTTTACATTCCCCGCCTCCCCAACAGTAATAGATATGCCGCTTACAGAATTTACAAATGGTAAGTTTTCCAAAGTATTAACCAATCTCACAATATTTTCATAAGGACCGGAAGCCGCAATAGAATACGGCACAGAAACTATATCGCTTTGCGCCGAAGCTTTAACCGCAGATTTTGCGGTGCCAGTCACTCCATTTACTGACATTTTTACACCCAAAGTCTCTTGCAGAGACTCTAAAACCTTCAGCTCTTCTACTAAGGTTATGTCTCGGCTAAAAAAATCTTCTGGCTTTAGCTCTTCTTTATCTAAACGCTCCAAATCTTTTTTGGCTTGAGTATAACTATTTCTTTCCTCGGTTAAAGCTGCGAGTTCTTTTTTAGACTCTTCTATGTTAAAAATAGTTTTT
>CAZGAF010000016.1:5189-11940 GCA_964523855.1 uncultured Candidatus Saccharibacteria bacterium
GGATGCTAAAAAATTAAACCCATACATAACCATACCGGCAGAAACCAAAAGCCAGCCCAAGGAAGCAAAGATTATTTTATTTTTTGCAGTAAGTTTCTTCATACTCAATTTAAACTACTTTATTAACTCGTCCGAAATATAAAAATTAAAATGAAAATCGTTTTCTACTGGCTTCGCTACGTTTTGTAGCGGATAATCTATATCTTTAAAATCTTTACTGTTTTTTATATTGTTGTACAATTCTATGACATTTTCACGTTTAGGAGCAAAACCTTGTATTCTTACCGACTTTGTCTTTAAGTCAAAATTTAAAGTGTTTATACCAACTTCCTCGGGCGGAAGTTTGGCAAAAGACTCCAAAGCCTTAGACCATTTTGGCACGTAAGATAAATTTTTATAGTCGGCAATGTAATTGTTTATGACTGCTATTCTCTTTTTTAACTGCTCGTTCTCCCCCTTACTAACCTGATTTTTTAAGTTTTGTATGTCTGAAGCTATGTTAGAAGAGGCTCGTTCCAAATAAATTTTAACCACTAACTGAGCGCCAATCACCAACACAAAACTAGCCACAGTTAACCAAAGCACCATAAGCATGCTTTCAAACATCCTTTCGTACCTTAGCTCCTCTTGTCTAACTTTTGGAAGTAAATTAATTATTTTCATATTATTATTTACTTTCTAAATTTCTTAAAGCCGACCCTATGGCCGTAGCCCAGCTAACAGCTTCAGAACCGCTGAGCGCTGAATTCTTTAAGCTCTCCACGTTTTTCCATGGGTCCCCTACTTCTACTTTTATATTCCCTTCTGGAGCAAATTGGGCCCCGACTTCTTCTACCAAACCTTTAAGTCTAGCCCCGCCTCCGGCTAAAATAACTTTTTCAACCGGTTTATCTGAACGCTCCGCATGGAATTTCAAAACGTTTTTAACCTCTGCAACCAAATTATTTAAGACCGGCACGAGAGCAATTTTAACGTTTGGGTATTCGGAGGTATTACTCAAACCCACTTTCTTTTTTATTTCTTCAGCCTTTACTGAAGAAACACCCAAAGATCTAGCCAAGCCTTCCGTAAAAGCACCGCCCGCAATCGGCACCGTGGAAGAAAATTGCAGACTTCCATTCTCTACCATTACCAAATTGCTACGATTTGCATCTATATCCAATATCAAAGAAGTTTCGTTTGACTTCCAGCCAATTAAACTTCTACATAAACTCTGAGATTCCGCTTCCAGGGCCGAAGCAGTTAACCCCCCTGCGTCCAAAACTTCCAAATATTTGTCTACATATTCCTTTGGCGTAGCTATAATCAAAATATTTTGTTTGTCTTGAGTGTCCCCGATTTTTTGCCAATCCAAATAAACCTGATCTACAGGCATTGGAATAAAACTCTCAGCTTCATAAGGCACCGCCGCCTCGGCCTCTGCGTCAGACATTTTAGGAATTTGAATCACGCGCAAAAAAGACTTCGACTCGGGCAAAGATACGCCTATATAGTGCGTATCAAATCTGCCAAACTGAGGTTTGTCTAAAGCTTGTTTTAAGCAATAATTAAAAGTTTTCTGGTCAGTAATGGCGTCGTTTATAACCGCCCCCTTAGGGATAGAAACCCTTGAAAACGCTTTTAAAGAACAAGATTTTTTTTCTTGCTTAATTTGTACAAGCTTCAAACTCCCGGCGCTTATATCAAGTCCAATACTGGATTTTGGTTTTGAAAAATTAAACACTTCTAAAGTATATTTATTTAATATTTTGACTAATGTTATATATTGGCATTATTAAAGCCATAGCTAGAACGCCCACCACCCCACCAATAACTAAAAGCAAAAGCGGTTCTATAATAGACGACAAGTTTCTTAAAGTATTGTCAACGTCATCCTCATAGTGCTCTGCTAACTGGTTTAACATGTCTTCAACCGTACCGCTTTCTTCTCCTACCTGAAGCATTTGCACAACCAACACCGGAAACAATGTCGGCGATTTAGATAAAGTATCTGTTAAATTTTTACCTACCTTTACCTGCTCAGACGCCTCAGCCACGATTTCTTTATACGCAATATTTCCCAGAGATTCAGATGTAACTTCAAGCGCCTGCACCATATTTATACTACTCTTTAACAAAGAGCTTAATATTCTGGCAAACCTGGCTAAGTTTATTTTCCTTACAATATCTCCAATAACCAAAGTATGCAAAAGACCAAAATCAAATAAACGCTGACCTAAACTTGTTCTTAAAAAAGATACAACACCAGCTACAAAAGCAACCAAACCCCCAATAACTAAAACTGCATGTCCGGACATAAAATCTGCAAACTTTACTATTATTCTCGTCGCCAAAGGTAACTCCGTACTAAAATCTTTAAAAACCGAAGTTAACTTGGGCAAAACGAAAATGGACATAGCAACACCAATTATTACCATGGCACCCAAAATCACAGAAGGATAAATCATCGCGCCTTTAGTTTTACTTCTCAAGTCGGCCTCGCGCTTCAATTGCACAGTTAAATACTCCAAACTCTTTTCCAAACTTCCGGACATTTCACCCACCTTAACCATACTTAAAAATATGTTGGAAAAAACTCCGGAATATTGAGCCAATGCATCCGATAAATATTTACCCGCCTGAACCTGACCCGAAACTTCTGACAAGATACTTTTGAGTCTTAGGTTTTTAGTCTGTTTGGTTAATATTTGAAGCGCCTTCGGCAACGATATACCAGCCTTATACATTATTTGTAAATTCTCAACAAAACCCAACTTTTCGTCTAAAGAAATAGTGGAATACTTTCTCAAGATATCAAAAATACTACCCTGATCCTTCTGCTTAATTTCTACCGGGATCAGCCCCTGCTCCTTAAGCATATGCCCAGCTGCACTTAAATTGGCTGCCTTTATAGTAGCCGACTCCCTTTTTCCATCTTTAGTTAAAGCTTCGTATGTAAATTCCATAGGCTACTAAAGTACGAAAGTTACTAAAGTACGAAATTTAATTTAGTATTTTCGTATTTTTAGTACTTTCGTAGCCATTTACTCCTTACTTACCCTCAAAATTTCGTCTACACTGGTTATGCCTTTTATTGCTTTTATAAAACCATCTTCCCACATAAGCACCATGCCATTTTTTTCCGCCTGTTCTTGAATTTCCTGGGCGCTCTTATGTTGCATAATCATGTCGCCTATTTCAGGAGTAACTTCTAAAATTTCATGTATTCCCATGCGCCCCTTGTAACCTGAGTTATTACATTTATCACAGCCCTTGCCTTTATAAAAGACCAAATCCTTAAAAGTTTTAGCTTTAGCCGGAGCCACGCCCTCTCTGACCAAAACCGGCATAAGTTTTTCTAAGTGAAAAAGTTTAGACAAGCTGTCGTAAGTTGCGTCGTCAATTTCAATTTGAGTCTTACAGTCCTTACAAATTACACGCACCAAACGTTGCGCTAACACAGCGTTAACTGTTGAAGCAATAAGGTAAGCCTCAACGCCAATGTCCAAAAGCCTCGGCAAAGCACCTGCCGCTGTGTTGGTATGAAGTGTAGAAAAAACTACGTGACCAGTCATGGCGGCATGCACCGCTTCTTCAGCCGTTTCTTTATCGCGGATTTCACCAATCATAATAATGTTAGGGTCTTGCCTCAAAAGCGCACGTAATCCCAGCGAAAAAGTCAAACCGATTTTCGGGTTAACCTGCATTTGGTTTGTGCCTGCAATTCTATACTCAACCGGGTCTTCTATAGTAGAAATATTTACGTTCTTGGTATTTAACATGGACAAAACCGTGTACAAGGTGGTAGATTTTCCGCTACCCGTAGGCCCGGTTATTAACAACATCCCATGAGGCTTTTTTATGTTGCGATTTATAATGTCGTAGGCCGATTTCTCAAAGCCCAAATCCTCCAAACTCTGAGCTTTGGCTGATTCGTCCAAAAGACGAATAACAACTTTTTCGCCGTCGAAAATTGGAATAGTCGAAACACGTAAAGAAAATTTAAAGCCGTCTTTCTCAACCTTAAAACGTCCGTCCTGCGGCAAACGATGCTCATCTATTTTTAAGTTAGCTAAAACCTTTACCCTAGCCACAATCGCTGCCTGAATAACCTTTGGCAAAGTCATAACATCATGCAACACACCGTCAATACGATACCTAACAGTGACCGCGCTCTCTTGCGGTTCTATGTGAATATCGGAAGCCTTTTCAAACACGGCATACTCGAGCAAAGTATCCACCACGCGTATAACCGGAATTTCTTCTGCCATTTTCTTCAGACTATCGTCAGCACTCTCCCCCTCTGCCTTAGCACCTTCCGTTACCGACTTACCTTCCGGTGTAAACAAATGCTTAATTTCTTTCTCTAAAGAAGAATGGTATTTAGACAAACCCACGTCTAAGGAAGATTTGCCGATTAAAAAGGTTTGAATTTTTAACCCAGTCTTCTTTTGAATAAAGTCACGCGTTTGAATATCCTCCGGGTCCATCATAGCCAAACTTAAACTCTCTTTAGTCTTGGCAAAACTTATAACTTTATGCCTGTGGGCAATAGGTTCGGGAACTAAGTTTAAAACATCTTGAGGAATTTGCACGTTTTTTAAATCCGCAACTTCAATAGTAAGCATTTCGGACTTAAGTTTTAGCAAATCTTCTTCGGAGACCACTTTTTTTTCCAACAAAAAATCTTCCCAAGTGGTTGAGGTTTTTAAAGTAAGCTTTTCCTTTTCTAAAACTTTTATTTTATCTTCAGAAAGAAGCTTTTTTTGCTTTAAAGCTGCGTTTAATTGCTTTGCATCCATTTTTTATCTTTGTTTCTAGTATTTTTGCTAATTTTTTGTATGAAATTTTATTTATTATAGCATGCTTCTACTCAAAATACAAAATATCCTTGACTAACTATGTTTTGATACAAAACACAGATAAAAGATCAAGGATAAAACATCTCAAAAAAATAATCACACAACTTAACCTAAACCAAAAAACTTAAGTACGATCTAAACAAACAAACCCTACCGACCTTGCCATGTAAAAATATAGTAAACAGTCTTTAAAATAATCTCCAAATCAAACAAAAAACCTCTGTGCTTTATATAATACAAGTCATACTGAAGTTTTAAACGAGTCTCCTCTTCATTTCCAGCATAAATATTGTTTATTTGAGCCCAACCGGTTATACCTGGCTTTACCAAATGTCTTTCATCATAAAACGGAATCTGTTTGCGTAAACTCTCTACTATATTTGGTTGTTCCGGTCTAGGACCCACTAAACTCATGTTGCCAATAAGCAAGTTAAAAAATTGTGGCCACTCATCTACCCGGCTTTTTCTTAAAAATTTCCCTACGAAAGTTACGCGCGAATCGTTCACGCTCGTCCAAGTATCCGTTTTTGTACCTGCTCGCATAGTTCTATATTTATAAACCTTAAACAAGTTCCCATGCTTCCCCACTCTTTCCTGTACAAACAAAACGCTACCCGGGGAAGTAAGTTTTATTAAAAAAGCGACTATGGGGAAGGTCAGGACAAAAACCACCGAACCTACAAAACCAAACACAATGTCCAAAAGTCTTTTTAGAAAATTATAAAACCTTTTTTCCTGATAATTAATATTTTCCAAAAACCACAATTCATCTATTTCGTTTAAATACACTCTCCTCAAAAGGTTCTCGTAAAAACTTCGGTAGTTGTAAAATGCGGCACCATTTTTTCTCAAAGTATAAAACTGCTGCAAAACTTCGGGGTGGTTATGCAAATTATCCGGCAAAACTATACTGGCTTTAGTGTCCAAATTTTGAGCATTTAAACTACTTAAATTCAAATGCCCCAATACCTTAAAGCCTAAAAACTTATGCCCTTCTATTTCTTTTTCCAAGTCCCTTAACTCGTTGTCAAAAGAAAATAAATATAACCCTTCAATAAGTCTGTTTTTTAAAATGTACTTCACCAACAAATGCCAAACAAGCAAAAGAACAAAACTAACCGCAATAGTAATAAGCAGAAATCTTCTGGGAGTTAAAATTAGGTTCGGCTGAAAATAAAAGTAAGCTACCGAAATTAACAAATTCACCATCATGGCTACAGTTAGCTTTATAACCAAACCGCTATAACGCCTAAATGAGTAGGCATCAAAAAGCCCATGCATGAAAAACACAGCCATCCAAACCAAAAACAAATAGCCAAAAACTTTAAAATGCGATTGCCAATATATGTCTTTCAAGCCTTCCGGGTAACGCAAAATAATGGCAAGGTAGAGGCTCAAAAACAACAGCGCCAAATCTGGTATGACTATAAACCACAAGCTAAAAGATTTTTTCATAAACCATTCTGAGCTTTAAAAGCAAATAAGCTAAAGTGTAATAAGAATAACTTTCCCTGTTCTCTGAAATTGACCAAAGTTGCTTTTGATAAAACTTGAGTAATTTCTCTTTATTATAGACCGTTTTTGAATACAGCGTAAAGGGCTCTTGAAAATTATACATTTTGCCAACCTTGCCCAAGCGCAGCCATAAGCTATAGTCTTCTGCCAAATCTATATCGTCTTTTTTAAAGCCTGGCACCGCCAACTGGACTACCACTTCATCCTTGGTCTGGAAAATATTACATAGAGGCAAAGTACTCCCTGTCGGCATTAATCTGGCACGACTTTCATCAATCAATTCATCCAAAGCTTCCCGCATTTCTTGCAATGGCGCCCACTCACCAGCACTACCAGACCCTCCTTGAAGTTTACTAACTGCACCAGGATGGTCAAATATTACCGAAATTGGTACC
>CAZGAF010000016.1:11950-16516 GCA_964523855.1 uncultured Candidatus Saccharibacteria bacterium
TTTTTAAATAACATCCAGCCTCTTATCTGCTCATCGGTCTTTGGCCTACATTTTGATATTTGATACCCGCCTTGACTGACAATTCGGGCAGGTTTGATATTTAATATCTTAATCCCTCCTCCCACCAAAACCACTTCCTTATTCTCGTCCAAATATTTTACCTGCTTAGCAAGTTTATCTGCATCTATCCATTCATCATCGTCATCTAAAATTGCCACATACTCGCCCCTTGAGCCTTCCAAGGCTTCTTGCCTACTAAGAGTTATGCCTTTCGAAACTTCATGATTAATTATTTTATTTGAAATTTGTAACTTAATATTCGAAATTTCTTCCGCAGTTCCATCGGTTGACCCGTCGTTAACTAAAATTATTTCAACATCTTTAAAAGACTGCATTAAAACGGAATCAATGCATTTCTTTATTGAATCTTTTCTATTTTTAGTCAATATATTTATTGAAACTTTAGGCATAGGCTCCTATTTCTCTATTTCTCTATTTCTAAGCACAGCCAAATAGTTAGTAGTCATAAAAATTTCTTCCATTTCTGAATACTTATATATCTCCTGTAAACCATTTTTCAAAATTCTATAAATTCTGTAACGCGGGGACAATAAAGTATAAAAGTCTTTAAAATATACTCTGGCATCTATGTCTGTGCCGCCAAATTCAAATTGAATAAAATTTATCTCTCCTTTTGCCAGCTTTTCTTTCGAACCTTTCAAAACATTTAGCTCGTAGCCTTCCACATCTAACTTTAAAAAGTCTATTTGTTTGAGATTATTATTTTGGCAAAAAATATCTAAAGTCGTCGCTTTAACTTTTTCTTTTAAACTCAAAGTTACGCCGGCATGTTTTAAATCCCTTTCGTATAACGAACCCAAACCAGAGCCTTCGCTTTCGGCAAATAGAGTAAATTCACCTACCTTGTCGCCCAGAGCTAAGTTATGGACATTTACGCTCTTACCTTCAAACCTTTGACTCAAATGTTTGAAAAGTTTTATCGAAGGCTCAAACGCGTACACGCTCACTTTTTTTCCCTCGCTCAGTCTAAGCCACATGTCTGTGTAGTCACCTTTATTAGCCCCCACGTCAAAAACCACCAAACGAGCTTCGGGCGTGTTACCAACAACATACTTTACTACCCACTCCTCACCGCTTTCTTTTGGCAAAGTGCCTCCGCCAAAGTTCATACCCCTTAAAGCAAACAAGTGAAGAAGTTTAAAAAAACCCTGGAAATAGGTTTTACCAAAAAAGGGCAAAAGAATAATTTTAGCAATTTTTTTTATCATGGTTTTACAAATACAAACATCCCACAAGAATAATTAGCCTGTTTAAAGTCTTTAACATTAGCATTTTTTATAAGCCTCCCCTGGTCGTTCACAGCAGAAAACTCTTTTAAATTTAGGCCTTTAAAATACTCAAGTATAAGCTCTGGATCATGTACTCTGTGCGCATTAAAGTAAACGGAAGTTTTGCCGACTGGTAAAGCAAAATAAAGCTTGCCCCCGGGCTTTAAAACTCTAAAAAGTTCCGTGCAGGCCTTTTTTGTACCCAAAACATCCAAAGGGTCCCCATAGCGGCCGAGTCCAATATGTTCTGCAACATGCAGGCAAGAAAGCGAACTTACAGAGTTATCGGGAAAGGGCATATTGAGTATACTGCCCTCTATGCAAGAAAAATTTTCGAAATCTGTTTGTATTGGCCTTATGTCAACAAACTTTACTTTTGTTACCGCAGAAGCCATAGAAAGAAACCTTATAGAAGAACCAACGTCTACATGTTCCTCAGGGTTTTGTTTAAGCAATTGCTTAAACGCCCACTGATCCATGTAAACATAATGCTTGTCAAAGGTATGACTCTTCGGGTCCTTGTCAAAAATTTGTGGGAAAAAATACACTGGTAATTTAGCACCTGACTTATGTAAAAGTTTTTTGTATACTAAGAAATCTTTGCTGTACCAAAAAACTCCTGTTAATAATGAAACAGATTTTTGGAAAAGTTTTTTAAAAATTTTGCTTATCATAGTTTTGGAAAGATTCTTATAATATCTTTTTCCTTTTCTACTTGCATATCTGACTTTAAAGCTTTAATCTGACTCACTAAATCTTCATATTTTGGATAACCATCTTTACCCACAAACAAACGTGCATCATCTATAAGTATCGCATATGCCCCGGACATTTTTTCCAAAATAGATTTTACTTCTATTATGACCGGACTATCGGCGTCTCCTCTTCCAGTGCTCCCACCAGAATAATGTCCATCTAACCAAAACAAAACACCAGACTTCAGACTAGGAACCAGCTCAGATAAAACCTTACCGCTATCTCCTTCCAAAATATGAATATTTTTATATGAGGAAAAACGCTGTTTTGCCCTCTCAAAATACTCAGGAGAAATTTCTATCGAGTGGATTTCAGAAAACCTCTTTCTCATTGCAAACACCATATCGCCCAAATAAGTACCGGTTTCAACCAAAGTGCTTAAACTATACCTATGAGCATACTCCTTTAAAACTTTTTGTTTGTATAAATGTGCCGCAGCGCCTTTCGAGCCTTTAAACTTCCACGCCCAGTACTCCACAACTTGCCTTATAAAAACCAGAGGGGGCCAAACTTTTAAAAAATATTTCATATGCTTTTAATTATGTCCAAATACTTTTGAGCGCAAACTTTAAGAGTAAAATTTTCCAAATGATAACTTTTAGGTGAAAATTCCTGCAAGCCTTTTAAAAAACTATTCAGAGAATCGCCAAAACCCTGAGTCGAAGAAAAAAACATTCCGCATGAAGGCACCAAATAAGGCGCCGAGCTACTTGCTTTCCATTCATAACTTTTATAAACCATATGTCCGCCCGCCCAGACCAAGGTTGGCACATTCATCATCCAAGCTTCATGAATAGCCAAACCTTGACTTTCCGAATCCGTCAAAAAAACTCCAAAATCCGACTCTGACAAAGCTTGAAAATACTTCTCATGAGTATACTTACCGTACTCTATTACAGTATAACTAACCTCTTTTAAAGCAAGCTCCTGACAAACTCTACGCAGTAAACCTGTATTTTTATTTTTATAATAAATAAAACATTTTTTTCTAAAAGACTTTGGCTTACTTTCAGCTTTAAAAGTCTTGACTCCCGCTGCCCAAATTTTTATTTTAGCGGCAAAACTGGGGTTATAAGAAGCGCAAAAGTCGGCAGCCCAGGCGCAAGGCACCAGCAGAGCATCAATCCTCTTGTCAAAAATAATCCCTCCATAGTCAGCGGGCATGGCAATGTTCGGCCCGGCAAGAATTTTTGAAAATTTACCCCTAGTTTTTTGCTCCAAAGCCCAAGCTAAAGTTTCCGCTCCGTTTACAACGCATGCTGTATGAGAACCGGACTCTGGAATCACGTTTACGGAATATTTAACACCCAACTCATCCAAACCCTCGCAGAGTCCTTTAAAAACCATTTCTGGTCCGGCGGCTTTTTTATTAAAAATTTTTTTTACAAAATTTTTTGCTTGAACTTTAAGTAAAAAATTTTCTGTAAATAAATATATCATTTTCTTATACTCTCTCTTACCATTTTTTCAAAACCCCCTATATGATGTCTAATATGAAAATTATTCTGAGCGAATTCTTCCGCTTTTTCGCCCATAACTTTTACTTTTTCCTTGTCGGTTATAAAAACTTCCATAAATTTTTCATACGCATCTGTGTCGTCTACCTCTGCAACAAAACTAAACTCTGGTTTTAAGTACTCTAAATGCGCATTCCACATAGTGGATTTATGAGATATAACCGGCTTGCCGCAAAACATAGCTTCGGCAATATTAAGACCAAAACTTTCACCATCTTTTCTAAAATGAGCCAATACGTCCATGGCCTCATAAAAACCCCACATTTTGGTTTCTTCCCCGCTAGGTTCGGTAAAATGCACATTGGGAATTTTTTCTTCTTCAATAATTTTTTCCAAAGTTTTTGAAGGAGAAATTATTAAATAATGCGCATGAGGGTATTTTTTTACAACTCTCTGAAAGGCCCTTATACCAATCGGGTCAAATATCCCATCGCTGGAACGGCCAATTCTGCCAAATACTATGTCATTTTCCGGAATACCTAAGGAAGCTCTAAGCTGCTTGCCATAGTATTCTGAATTGTCCATAGGTCCTTCTGAAGGCACCCACATGACTTTTATTTTATCGTCTTTAACTTTACTTTTAAGCTTTTTAGCCACTTCGCTTGAAATGCAAACATGGTAGTTTAAATTGTTCTGCAAGTTAACTTCTCCAAAAACATTTATAAAAATAATCGGTATATTTTGAACGGAGGCAAAAGGAAACTCCGGCCCGCCTGCTCCCGCAGTTACCAGCAAGTCAATTTTAAAATCTTTTATAACCTTAAAAATATCCGGGCTCATGCCTTGTACAAAATAAGGCTGAGCAGACTCGCGAGCTTCGTACTCAAAGCGGATGGGAAAAACTTTCCCTTCAAGCAAGTACTTTAAGCGTGATGTAAAATCATATATGCCGGAATTTTCTACGGTCTTGTCGGCATACATAAAATACACATCAAACTCTTCTT
>CAZGAF010000016.1:16526-23881 GCA_964523855.1 uncultured Candidatus Saccharibacteria bacterium
GCTAAGACCTGCAAAAACTTGTCCGTCCCACTGTAACCAAGCCCCATTATGTTATAAAACAGAATTCTTTTTTTATACTTTACCGGAGAGTCAAAGTTTTTTTTAACAAAACTCACACTCCTAACATAAAACTCCCTCATTTTCCAATAAGGCTTAGTAAATTGTTTTAATTGTTGATTAAAACTCTGAAAATTCATCGACTTAAAATATTTTAGTTATCTCTTGAGCATTTTCTGGCAAAAACAAAAACATGTGTACCCCGGCTTGGTTAAAACTTTTTTCTACTGGCACAAGTTTCTGTCCATTGAATAAAAAAGGTTTATAAGCGAATTTTTCTAAGAACTTGAAAACCTTTTCAAAATCACCGTTCACAAAATCTCGGCCCAAGTTGCTTAAAGATTTAGCAACTTCTACATATAACACAGGCTTGTATGTTTTAATTGTCTCTTCAGCGCCCTTTAAAACCTCAAGTTCAAAACCTTCTACATCGATCTTTACAAAATCCGGGGCTAAATTTTTTTGTCCATTTACATAGTCGTCTAACTTTTTTACGCTAACTTTTCTTTTTTGTTTATTTGCAGTACCTAAAAAATTCGGATTCAAACTTGAACCCGTACCAGCCAAGCTTATTTCAGCGTCTTCATTTTTGCTACCCAAAGCAAAATTATTCACTAAAATTAAATTCTCTAAACCATTAACTTGAGAGGACTCCTTTATAGCCTCACAAAATTCCAAAAGCGGCTCAAAAGAATTAACTTTTATTTTACCTTGCCCCAAAAAAGCCGCCAACACACCATAGTAGCCCGTGTTCGCGCCAACGTCATAAAAATTTATAGCGGCTTTGCTCTCTAACCACTTAAGCAAAATGCTTTTTACCAGTTTAGTTTCACTTTTTTCCAACACGCCATTATGCAAAATACCGTACGCTAAATCGTGCGTATCAGAAACGTCACCCACATACCAGAAACCCTCTTCGGTTTTTACAGCTGTTTTATTTTGCAAGTCTCTGTCTTTTGGAATATATACTAGTTTTTTACCTGTAACCTTTTCTAAAAACGAAAACAGAATTTTGGCTAATTTATGCATTTATTTTCAAAATCAATATAGTTAAATCGTACAATAAAGACTCGAAATTGGCAAATTTTGCCCTACATCTTTTTCAAGCTTTCTCCCACAGCTTCTATAAGCAGTTGTTTCCCTAGAGGCGTAAAGTGTGAGTCGTTTTTATAGTACAGCAAACTGTCGGGGTTTTTACTTTTATACTTGGCGTACAAACTGTAAACGTCTATACTGCTTACCCCCTTTTCTTCCAAAGCTTTTTGCAAGTTAACACCAAACCCATCGTAAATAAAATCTTTATTTACATCACTGCCGTAAAGCGCATACTTGCTGGGCATATTTAAATACAAAAGTTTTATGTTGTACTGATCGTAAAGTTTTTTAGACAACTCGGAGATATTTTCTGCCATACGTTCAATTTCTAAAGAGGACTTGGGCTTTTTATGATATAAAACTTCTTCAAAATAAAAAATCATTCCGCTCTTTTTGTCCCATTCCCCTACTCTTGGGTCTACTTCATTTAGAAACTCGTACTCCCAATTTTTTGCCGTCTGCCTTAAAGAATTAGTGAGTTTATTTCTTCTAACAAAATACTCCACGTCGCCATTATCGAACACCAGTTTACTAAGCTTGTCTTTAATCGAGACAGGTTTATATAGACTGCTTAAATAATTTAAGGCTCGCCTTTCTGAGCGCCAATCAACACTTTCCAGTATCAAAACTTTTTCATCGCCCTTTTCTATATTTTCCTGCTGCAAAAAAATTAAGGGGTTAGCCACATTTACATAATCATCGGACTGCTGCACAATATTGTATACAGGTAAATTACTGTCTTTTTCTAACACGTTAGCAAAATTTTCCGACTCCAACGTGGTTTGAAAAAAAGAATCACCTAAAGCAAAAACTTTAGCTTCTTGTAAATTTGTTTTTTCTTCTGAAGTTTTAACTGCTATCGGCTCTTTAAAACTTTTTATTTCTGCCATGTCGTACATATCTCCATAGGTAAAACCCGAGCCCGAATTACTTTCCACAAAGTACCTACCTATAAAATGCAGCTTGCCAAACACTAAAGCAACAAAAGCAGCTACGCAAATAAGTATGTAAATGGTAAAGTTTAACTTTTTCATCAGAACTGAAAATATATAAATTGCTGGTTTTGAAAACTGCCAAAAAGCACAATCATAACAACCGCCAAAACCAAGGCTGGAATTAAAAACTTATTTTCCAATTTCTTAAAACTTAAATTCTTCCATTCTACCAATTCCACCAACAAAATACCGACTGTTAAAAACACAAGCTTGTTTGAATTTTCTGTAACCCAAAAAGTGTCAATATTTCCCCAACCCTCGGTTAAATGAGAGAAAATATAAACCGCGTCGTGTATGCTCTGTGCTCTAAAAAACACCCAGGCGAAATTAATTAACACAAAAACCACCAACCACTGAGTAAGAGTTTTTACAACTGAATATTTACCAAACAAATATTCACTCCATTTATTCCTAGCTTCCCTAGTGAGACTTCCAAACACCAAATAAACACCATTTAAAAGGCCCCAAATAACGAAAGTCCAGTTAGCGCCATGCCACAAACCACTAAGTAAAAATACTACGAGCATGTTTATGCTGGCTTTAAAAACGCCCACCCGACTACCTCCCAGCGGAAAGTACACGTAATCTTTAAACCAAGTAGAAAGCGAAATATGCCATTTTCTCCAAAACTCCCGGATAGACAAAGCAGAGTAAGGCCTTTCAAAGTTTTTCATAAGTTCAAAGCCCAAAACCCGAGCCGAACCTCTGGCTATGTCCGTATAGGCACTAAAGTCGTAATATATTTGGAAAGCAAACAAAATTGTAGCACCCAAAAATTCCGGACCGGAATAATTCTTTATATTTCCATACACGGTATTCACAAAAGGCGCCAACTTGTCAGCCACAACCATTTTTTTAAACAAGCCCCAAACTATAAGCCTTACGCCGCTATTTATTCTTTCCACATCAACCTTATGTTTTTCATAAAATTGATGCAGCAAATTTTGCGGCCTGTCTATAGGCCCTGCCACCAACTGGGGAAAAAACATTACATACAAGGCATAAACCAAAAAGTTTTTTTCCGCTATGTGTTTTTGCCTATAAACCTCTATGGTATAGCTCATAGCCTGAAAAGTGTGGAAAGACAGCCCAACAGGCAGAACAATGTCTAAAAGCTCCCCGCTCGCATTTATGTGTAAAATCCCAAACAAGTCATTTATGCTGGCAGTTAAAAAATTATAATACTTAAAAATAGCTAAAATTCCCAAGTTGGCCACTAAACTAAGTACAAGCCACATTTTTTTCTTTATTAAATTTTCCGTACCCTGTATAGCCAAGCCAGCGTAATAGTCGACCACAATAGTAAAAAACAAAATCAAAATATATACCGGCCGAAAAACCATGTAAAAATAACAACTGCACAAAAGGAGCCACGCTACTCTATATTTGAAAGGCAAAGCAAAATAAACCAAAACGGCCAAAGGGAAAAATACAAAATACTCTATGGAGTTAAACAACATATTATTTTTTCCCTAAAATAACATCGGCCTTTCCGCCTTGGTCAAAAAAAGTCTGAAAATATTTATAATAAAGCTTGTCAAAAAAACTTTGAGGATTAACAATGGTTTTTTCATAAATCCCCTTCTCGCCCTTTTCCAAAGCCACCAACCGCTTTTCTTCCCAATTGGTATTCCAAATATTTAAATGCTTAAAAAATTCAGGACCGTATTCCTTAAAGAACCTTAAAACCTCTGTGTCGTACCAATAAAATTTTTCCTTTAAAATATTTTCGGTAACTAAAACCCCCTGCTTTTGGTACAACTCCACCCACTCTTTGGGCAGTTCCTTTATAACCACGCCTTCTTTACCCGCTTTATAAAACCATCTATATTTTCTGTTTAAAATATAAGGATGAACTTTAGACCCCATAGTTTTTTCCAAAGCCAAATAGTAAGCATGCTTGCTTAGCATTCTTTCCCATTCAGCAAACGCATAGTGCAAAACACGGACACCTTCATAAACTATAGAATTTTCCAAAGTTGATTCTGGTACACGAGAAGAATGCATACGTACGTTATCGAACTGCAATTTTCTATCGTCTCGATACGCAAAGTGCTTATAACTCTTAGACCATTCTGGCAAACTGTCGTACCTGTATTCGTGCGCGTTTTTCCATAACATTATCCACTGCAATTTTGCCGACATGCCAGGCTTTATTTTTTCTTCCAAATCCGCTTTAACTTCCGGCTTCAAAATTTCAGAAGTCAAAATTTCGTCGCTATCAAGTCCAAACACCAAGTTCTCTCCGTCCCATTCTCTTACTCTCTCAAGCAACACTTTTCTTCTGTTCGAC
Source organism: uncultured Candidatus Saccharibacteria bacterium (assembly GCA_964523855.1). Classification (GTDB taxonomy): domain Bacteria; phylum Patescibacteriota; class Doudnabacteria; order UBA920; family UBA920; genus JAEUSF01. The sequence goes on from CAZGAF010000016.1 coordinate 20,967, forward strand.
TCGTTAAAACCTTGAGGCTCAAAAGCCACCACGGAAACTTTAGGGAATTTTTTGCATATTTCTTGGGTTCCGTCCCAAGAGTTTTCGTCCGCTACTATAATATGGTCCGCCCACAAAGAAACCGAAGCTAAAACTCGTTCTATAATCCAGGCGTCATTTCTAGTTGGCAAACACACAAAAGTTTTACTCATAAACTTAAGTATACACGAAAAATACCCCATTTCCAAAGGAAAAAACTTAAGTCCTAGCTATCTAAACACAAACCTACGTTAACTAAATTAGATGTGAACTAATAATGAGAGTCTTCCAGAAGACTCCCATCATATACCATTTCACAAATGACCTTAGAGCTGCAATCCTCCGATCAGCTTTATATACCTTTTACTGACGATCGTCACTAAAAGGTATATCGATCACAAAAGAAACATAAACAAAGGTGATCATTGCGCTGCGCAACGGTCACCTTTGTTAGAACCTAAACCCCTTAAACAAGTTTCTCTGGGCTTATAGTGTTTTTGTTTTCACCATACCAGGCATACAAATCTGCCAACGACTTATCTATTGGAGTAAACTTAAAATCTCCAAGCTCACCAATTAAGCGTTCGTTACTACAAGTATATTCGTTTGCTAAACCCGGTTTTAAAATTTTTATTTTTATGTCTTGTTTAGAAATATGTTTTATTTTTTCCGCAATGTCCGTAAGTCTTAAACTTTCCGAACTAGCAACATTGTAAAATTTTTCTCGAGGAATATTCAAAATAAAATATTCTACAATTTTAACCAAGTCTTCCACATACACAAAACTCATAACTTGGTCTTGGAAAATTTTTATAGGGAAACCTAAAACCGCTCTAGCTATTGCATTACTTATAAACCTGTTTTCATAGTCATCATGTTTGCCGTAAACCCCAAACATGCGTAAATTTACAATCTTTTCACTTTCTTCAATAAAGTGCGAGCATAAAAATTTGGAAAGCCCATAGTCCCCTTCCGGCATATGGTCAGATTCGTACTCTTCATTCACTTTCACCAAAGCTTTTCTTTTATCGAACTCCGCTCCGCTGCCAAAAAAAATCATTCGCTTGAATTTATGCTCCTGCTTTTTCAAGTTTAAAAACATTCTCAAATTATTACCCACAATTTGAGGTAGGTTATCTGTTCTTCTGGTAGCGCCCACGTTAGCACAATGAATAACTACATCTATTTCATGTTTTTTAAAATAATTTTCTACCTCAAGCTCGTTTAAAAAATCCAATTCACTTTGCTTTGGATACAGTAAGGTGTATCTGTCTTTTAAATACTCGATTAAGTTTTGACCAACGAATCCGGCCCCGCCGGTTATAAGAATTGTCATGGGGAAGAGAGATAGTTCTTAGTTCTTAGTGAGTAGTGAGTAGGCAATAGCTAGTTAGAAACTGGGAGATGAAAAACTTTAAAAAAATTGCGATTAAAATTAGTTTTTTCCGAATTTAATTTCTCTCCCCTCACCTGCTTTAAGTTTCCATCTTCCCACTCAAAACCGTAAAAATCTTTATTCTGAAAACACTGATGTGTATAAAATGGCGAAGAGTCTATACAAACTTTTTCCTCTTCGTATACAACTTTTTGTACATAAGCACTAGTTACGCCCTTAACGCCGTTGTTATAAACTTTGGGAAATAAATTCCTTAAATCCCCTGCCGCTTCAAACAAACCAACAGGCTTGCCCAAAACCCTCTCAGGAATTTGAACATACAAAAATGCATTTTTTGGCGCCGCTTGTGCGATAGGATGCAAGCTTTTCCAAAATTCACCAGCCTCCTTTGTAGCCATTGCGTAATCTTTTTGTACTTCATAGCGCATAACCCCGCATAAAGCCAAAACTAAACAACTTGCCAAGATCCACATTTTACCAAGCTTACTAAATCTAAATTCCAAATATTCCAACATACCGGCAAAAAATACAGCTCCTCCTACGCTTGCAGCAAAATAGTAGCGGCTGTCCAAATTTAAAATATTTATACTAGGCACATAGTAAAAGCCATAGTATCTACCCGCAACTATTAACATAAGTCCCATGACAATTACCCAGACAGCGGAATTACTAATTTTTGAATCTTTGTATTTTAAAAATCTAAATGCAAAAAAGCTTAAGGCAAAAACAGACAACCCGACCAAACCATACACCCACTCGAAAGTTTTATATATTTTCCAAAAAATTGCCGCAAAGCCAATAACCAACACCACAGCAAAGCTTTTTAAAAACTGCGCAATATAGTTAAAAATGTTAAAGCTTCCCCAAACCGAAACCGCCCTGTTACCGCCGGTAATTCCCGCCACTTCTGCTCCTACCCTCGCACCGACATAAACAGCCAAAATGCCGAAAACTATATATAACCATATTTTTAATTTCGCCCACAGAATTCTTACATTTACTTCTTCGTTTTTTAAAGGCAGCATTGCAAGAAAATAAATAAAAAACACCCCTTCATTTACCAAAATAGAACAAAGTAAAACTACCAAGCTTGTTTTATACTTTGTTTGTCTAAAAAGTAAAACCGCCCAAAATACCAACAGCAAAGCTATAGAGTAACTTAAAGTTACATGCCACAAATATGCGTTGTTTACCGGGTACAAAGAAAAAAGCATTGCTCCAAAAAAAGCAGTACCCAAAGACATGCCTTTAGACAATATTTTAAACAAAAGTATGCCCAGCGCCCAATAAATAAAGAAGTTAACCAGCACAACCCCCACCATGCCCCCCAGCCTAAACCCATAAAACCAAGCTACCGGCAAAACTGAATCTAACATGCGAAAGTTGGAAATTTCTCCACTTCCGTTGTGCCACCAATCTTTTACCGCACTTACTATGTTGGGTTCAAACAAAAAAGTCCCCGCTCCCCAATCGTCGCCATACAAGCCTATTGACCTTATGC
>CAZGAF010000017.1:0-2711 GCA_964523855.1 uncultured Candidatus Saccharibacteria bacterium
ATTTTTTAGAGATAAAAGTTTTTTTTCTTCTTCCTCTAAATCTTTTTTTCTCTCAACCTGACATTCTTCCAATTCATCATCATTGAAACCTTTGTAGTCAGCTAAGAAATCTTTAGCCTGTAAAATCTTGTCCTCAACTTCCTTCAAACGATCCAAAAATGTATAGTTTAAGTCCAGCAACTTATCGAGTTGTCTCATGGCATTCTTAAAAGCTGAGGGAGAATGCAGCAAACTTTCTATTAGAACTTTTTTTAACTCCTGCTCGCTCTTATGCTTAGAAAGCTCAACTTTGTTTAAACCTTGCTGTTCATCAAATGAAGAACCATATTCTTTTATCATAAAATTTGATTTCTTATATAATACCATAAATTAAATACCCAGAGCTAAGCTCTGGGTATTTAATTTATCTGTCAAAACTTCTTCTCGGACCTCGGCTGTGACCACCATGTCCTCCGCCATGACCGCCGCCACGAGGACCACGTGGACGAAAATCGTCAAAACCACCGGCGTTAGACATTTGTTCCGGAGTGGCGGCCGGAGCAAAAGGTTTATGAGTTAAGTTTATTCTACCCTGCTCATCTATTTCGCTTACCTGAACTTTTAAGGCATCGCCTATTTTGACCACGTCTTCAACTCTGCCCACGCGATAGTTGGCTAACTGAGAAATATGAACCAAACCTTCCTTGCCCGGTAAAACTTCCACAAAAGCACCAAAGTCCATAAGCCTGGTTACTTTTCCTTCGTAAATTTCTCCCGGCTCAACTTCCTTAACTATATTTTGTATCCATTCAACTGCTTTAGTTGCACTAGCGGCATCGGTCGAGGTAACCATAACCAAACCGTCATCTTCAATGTCAATTTTAACGCCCGGGCAGTTGGCAATAATTTCGTTAATGGTTTTACCGCCGCTACCAATAACTTCTCGAATTTTATCCGGCTTGATTGTGAAAGAGGTAATACGAGGAGCATAAGGAGACATTTCTTTTCTCGGCTCCGGCAAAGCTTCTTTCATTTTAGAAATTATGTGTATACGAGCCGGCTTAGCCTGGTTTAGTGCCTGTTCCAAAATTTCAGCGGTTAAACCTTTAACTTTTATATCGAGCTGCAAAGCCGTTACACCTTCTTCACTGCCGGTAACTTTAAAGTCCATATGACCGTTAAAATCTTCTATGCCTGCAATGTCAGTTAAAACCTTAAACTTAGAAGTATTACTTTCGTCCATAACAAGACCCATAGCACAGCCGCCAATAATATGTTTAATTGGTACGCCGGCATCCATTAAAGCCAAAGTACTACCACAAGTCGAGGCCATGCTGGTAGAACCATTAGAAGACATAATTTCACTCACAAGGCGCAAAGTATATGGGAAGCTTTCTTTTTCCGGTACCACAACTTCTACGGCGCGTTCAGCTAAAGCACCGTGGCCTATTTCACGTCTACCTGGACCGCGAATAGGAGCAACTTCACCAACCGAATAGCCTGGAAAATTGTAGTGGTGAATATATCTTTTACTGCGCCCATCCAGCGGATCTTCCATACCGTCGAGCATTTGTTCGTCGCCAGGACTACCTAAAGTAACAGTTGTAAGAGCTTGGGTTTCTCCTCGGGTAAACAAAGCGCTACCGTGAGTGCGTGGCAAAACACCAACCTCACAGCTAATAGGTCTGGTTTCGTTTAAAGAACGGCCGTCAACGCGTCTTTCTTTTTCCAAAATTTGCTTTTGCTGATACTTCTTCAAAATTTTATCTACAGCCGCTTCCGCTTCAGCCTTTATATTCACACCGCTCAATTCACCCAAAGCGCTCACAGCAAAATTCACCGCTTCTTCAGTAAGCTTATTTACATTACTCTCTCTTAAATCTTTACCTTTTACATACACAGCGGCGTCTATTTTTTCATCGGTTAAAAATTCTTTAACTTTAGACAAAACTTCAGCGTTTAATTCTTTTATAATAGGCTTTGCTTTTGCTTTACCGATTTGTTTGGCAAAATCTTTTTGGCATTCCACCAAGTCGCCCAAAAACTTTTGAGCAAACTTTACTGCCTCCACGATTTCAGACTCGCTAACTAACTTAGCGCCCATCTCTACCATAATAACGTGCTCACCAGTACCGCAAACAACCAAATCCATAACCGATTTTTCCTGTTGTTCATGAGTTGGGTTAACTATATATTTACCCTCAACTTTACCTACGCGAACGCTGGCAACCGGACCGTCGTATGGAATATCGGACACGGCTAAAGCCATAGAGGCCGCGTTAACTGCCAAAACGTCCGGCTCATTTACTCCGTCTATGGAAAGTACGGTAGCGACTATTTGCACGTCGTTGCGCATACCTTCTGGAAACATGGGTCTTAAAGTTCTGTCTATGACACGCCCTTTTAAAATAGCATCGTCTGTCGCCCTGCCTTCGCGCTTAATCCAGCGGCTGCCTTTTATTTTACCTGCTGCGTAAAGTCTTTCTTCATAATCTACAAGCAGCGGGAAAAAATCTATATTTTCTCTGGCCTTGCTGCTCATTACCGCTGTAGCTAAAACCACAGTATCGCCAACACGGACAGTAACGCTTCCGTTCGCTTGAGTATGAAGCTTGCCATACTCAAAAACCATTTGGCTTTCACCAACTTGGCAAGAAATTTTCTTAGAATCCATTTTAATTTCCTTTTGTTTCAGGATGACAACCAGATTAACGACGACTTACAAAAGTCTT
>CAZGAF010000017.1:2721-23684 GCA_964523855.1 uncultured Candidatus Saccharibacteria bacterium
AGTTATTTAAACCCTTCACATGCTGCTCATTACTATTTACTCGTCACCTATAAGCCAGCCTTTGGCTGACCCATACTGCCCATCATTTCATGTTCAAAATGCATAAGAAACTCAACAGGGTCCGGGGTTGAACCAAACAAAACATGGTCTACGCTATTTCTCTGACTCCTGTCTTTCTGACTCTCCACACCCTTAGCCTGAAACCAATTCTTCCAAGCTTCGCTAAAAGCCTTATAAGTGTCAGTACCTTCTTGTCCATATTTACTGTAAATTATGTCGTACTTAGTTCCGTCAACAATTTCAATAAACCGACTTTTTTCCTCTAAAGATAAAAACCCGTTCTTCAACAAAGCTTGTTTAATTTTTTGAGTTTCCGGACTTGTATATACAGCTTGGCAAATTTCCCTCGCATCCTGCGTCCACTGATTTTCAAAATTTTCTATATCTATTTGTGTTTGCATATGTATTCACCATTTCACAAATGCACGGACACGTAAGGCATTTATCACACCCTTAACCCGCGCACCCATGAACACTCTACTCAACAATTTTCAGCTTAAGTTTTTCGGCAATTTTTTTCCAGCGCTTTTCATCTTCACCTTTCAAATATCTCAAAAGTCTTCGGCGATTACCAACCATCTTTAAAAGACCGCGTCTGGAATGATTGTCTTTTTTATGAGTCTTTAAATGCTCAGAAACCTGTGCTATTTCTTCGGTTAAAATAGCTATTTGAACTTCTGGGCTGCCGGTATCGTCTTTATGAGTACGATACTTCTTTATTAGATCTTGCTTTTCCTTAGGACTTAACATTTACACCTTTCTTCTTTAAATAAGCTTTTAAAAGCCAATTTAAATGCTCAACACGAGATAAATTGCGAAAACTTTAACCTAAGTTCGCATTACGTATTTATCCGTGGATTAATTAAATTACAGACTAATTATACTTAATATAGGCTATTTTTGCAAGTATTTTACAAACTCCGCCGCTACGTTAAAATTACTTATTTTTTCAAAACTTTTCAGACCCGGACAACGGTTAACTTCCAAAACATAAAACTGACCATCTTTTTCTAAAATATCAACTTTTGCTAATTCCCTGCCAAGTATTTTTGAGGCCTTTTCCGCAAGTTCAACAATACACGGATTTACATCTTTAACATTTAAGGCTTTGCCTGTTTTGAAATTTATTTGAAATTTTGAATTTTGTATTTCAAATTTCACCACCACCGGTAACGACCTATACCCTACGGTTATGACTTTATATTCATAATCCGCTTTTATATACTCCTGCAACATCAGCTCACCCTTTGGATAACAATTGTATATCATTTCCAGTTTATGTTCATTTTTTACCAAAAATACATTTTTTGCTCTCATGCCATATATCCATTTTAAAATTATCGGCTTTTCTAAACCACTATTCCTGAAAAAAGCATAATGCTTCCTTGCTAAGTTTTCGGTTAAGATCGTAGTTTCTGGCACCCTTACTCCAACAATTTACCCCTAGCTAAAAATCCTTCTGCAATATTCGTATCAACGACACGTTTTCCTGTTTGTCTAAATTCCTTGGCTAGCTCAATAACATCTGGCAAAAATTTAGGACTTTTATTAAAAAACACATTCCTAATATACAAAAGACTATAGGGTTTAATATTTTTTAATAAATTCATCTGTTCGACATTCACAATTTTTATTTTCAAATTCCGAATCATACACTCCTCCATAATCCGGCTGCTGGCATAGGTTTCTTTGTCAGATATAAGTAAAATCATAGATAAACTATAAAGAAAAAAATCGTAACAGGCAAAAAAAAATCCCAAGGAACTAAGTCATTGAGAAAATGTATGGATTTTGAAAAAGCCCCCCCTAAACACGAACCCCGCAAGCCCAAAAATCTTCCGGCAATCTGGCGCTGCTAGGCTCACACCTAAGACGCCTCTCCAACCCCCACTGGCTAAAGAAAAGCCAGTTGTAAACGTTATGATCACCGCCCCCCGGTTCCCAAATTTGAAAATTTGGAAATTTTTTGGCAAAATCTGGGTTTTGCTCATTATGAACGATTTGAGCAAGAAAATCGGACCTAAAACCTCTCATGAAAACTTTAAACTCTTGCAAACTCATAAACCTCGGGAGTTTGCGAAATTCTAAACACACTTCATCGGGGCCTTGTGTTATAGGCAGACTTTTAGCCACGTATGGCCACACAAAACTTCTACGATCAAGCGCGCTCAGAACTTTCAAGGGCTCTTCGGCCCTATAGCAGCCGGCCCCTTTAACTACCATAGTAACAGTGTCGATCATCAGGCCTCCTTTCCTGAATAATAAAGTTTTTTTATAAAATATTCAATGTCGCATAATGTGATATAATAAATACACTTTTAGTGATGTCGTCACAATACCTGTGTAAGCTGTGGATAATACCTATGTCGCACAACATTAGTATTTGGTAAAAAGTATAAGGTATTAGGTATAAAGCATAAATGAAGCCCCGAACATACTTAAAACTACAAAAACTATATGGAAACAAAAAGCCAAAAAAAGTCCACTTCCTCTCTTAGCCTGCAGATACAGGATTTTTTGGAATACTGTGAAATCGGTAAAAACCAAAGCCGTCATACTTTGGAAGCCTACCAGCGCTATCTAAAAAAATTTGAACATTTTTCTCAAAGCTTAGGCATAGACGCACCGGAAAAAATAAGCCTAGATTCCATAAAACGCTACAGGCTTTATTTAAACCGTTTGGAAGATGAAAATGGACGCACTTTAAAACTCGTAACACAGAATTACCATCTTATCGCCTTACGAGCATTTTTAAAGTATTTAACAAAAAACGATATAAAAACTTTATCACCGGAAAAAATTGAACTGCCAAAAAACCCCCAAAGACAGGTTGAGTTTTTAGAAAAAGACGAACTTCAAAGGCTGTTTGAGGCTATAAAAAACGAAAAAGAAGAAATTTTAAATTTACGCGATACTGCTATTTTAAGCACGCTTTTTTCTACCGGACTCCGCGTTAGCGAACTAGCCTCTTTAAAACGAGAAGGTTTAAATTTAGACAGACGAGAATTCACAGTTAGAGGCAAAGGCGGCAAACTCAGGCTAGTATTTTTAAGCGATGAAGCGGCTAATGCCATAAAGGCTTATATAAAAAAAAGAACCGACAACAATAAAGCCTTGTTTTTAGGACATTCCCGCATAGGCACAAACCCCTCACCTAACCTCTCCCCCAAGGGGAGAGGAATAGAACGCGAAATAGAAAGCATGTCCTCTGACAAAGACGAGAGGACCGGCAACACAGGCAGGAAGGCTTATGGTTTAACCGTCAGGCAGATTCAAAGAATAATAAAAAAATACTGCATGTTAGCCGGCATTGTAAAAAAAGTCACTCCTCATACTCTAAGACACTCCTTTGCTACAGACCTTTTACAAAATGGAGCCGATATTCGTTCTGTGCAAACACTGCTTGGACACTCCAGTATAACTACCACACAAATATACACCCATATAACCAACCAAGGCCTCAGAGATATTCATAAAAAATTCCACGGAAAAATAGAAAAAAAATAAACTAAAAACCCGCGCCTATTTCTTGGCACGGGTTTTTATGTATATCCGTTATGCATCTGTTTCTGTTAATTGTTAATTATTTTCCCCTACTACACATACCACTTGTATTCACTCATGGTACGCATAGCCTCCTCCAAGTTTACCTGATACTCTCTTTGCGACTCCTTGCTATATATGGAAAGCGGAACTTGGCAATATGGGCACAAGCCCGGCTTTTCGCGTCCGAAACCGCAAGTATCGCACATAAACATATATAAGCTATTCATATTTATCACCCCCTTCTTTAAATAAATTTTTAAAAGGGCGACTAGCAAAGGCTTAATTCGTAAACTTTTTCTCCTTTCATTTTAATTTGTCTTCTACTTATGGTTTATTCCTATTTTATATTACTGTCAAGTGTATAAATATAAACTAGTTATATTTAAGCAAAATAAAACTCATCAATTTCAAAAATGATGAGTAAACAAAAATTCTGGTGAGCCCGGCTGGAGTCGAACCAGCGACCTAGGGATTAGAAGTCCCTCGCTCTATCCAACTGAGCTACGGGCTCAAAAATATTTAAACTAAGTGTTGATAAGGCACTTATTACTGTTGCAATACTTTCACTTCGGGAATAGTTCATGGTGCACCCGGCAGGAGTCGAACCTGCGACCTCAAGCTCCGCAAGCTTGCGCTCTATCCAACTGAGCTACGAGTGCATAATAAATTTTGATACTACTTTCAACTTTCTCTATAACCTTACCCAATCCCGACGTCGGCCAATGGCCGAGTTCGGAACCCCGACCTTTAGCGTCGGGGCTGAGCTACGAGTGCATAATAAAATCTTAATAATTTTACCATAAAGCCCTGGTAATTTCAAGCTATTTATCCTATAATCAGTTTATATTAAAGCAAATCTAAAAACTGGGTATTATTTTATAATTATTGTTGTCATTCATAAAGAGAACCAAAGAGCTCAATCAATCATGACAGAACGCATACAAAAATTCATAAGCAGCGCGGGTATAGCCAGTCGACGTAAAGCCGAAGAGTTTATTAAGTCTGGACAAGTAACAGTAAACGGCAAAAAGGCTAAACTTGGGGACAAAATTGACCCGAGCACAGATATAGTAAAAGTTTACGGCAAAACCATTAAGCCCGCTGAAGAGAAAATCTATATCATGCTGAACAAACCCAAAGGTTATATGGTCAGCAAAAGCGACCCCAGAGGCAGAAAAACTGTCTTCAGCCTTTTGCCCGAAGAGCTAAAAAATAAAGTTTGGAATGTAGGCAGACTCGACTTTGGAACCGAAGGTCTTTTAATTTTGACCAACGACGGCGACTTAACTCAAGAACTCTCCCACCCTAAGTACGAACATGAAAAGGAATACGAAGTAGAAACCTACGAAATTCCAAACGAGTCCCAACTGGAACATTTAAGACATGGTGTAGATATACCGACCGGAATGACCAGCGAAGCCCAAGTTAAACTCAAAAATAACAAAGTTTATATTACTTTACATGAAGGCAAAAAAAGACAAATAAGACGCATGTTCGACGCAGTCGGCTTAAGTGTAACCAAACTTAAAAGAATACGCATGAATAAGTTAAAACTCCCCTCCAGCTTACTCGCCGGACAATTCAAAAAAATAAGCAAAGAAGACATTCTTTAAGAAGTTTGTCATATTCTCTGTGCAAAATATAAAAGCCGACCACTAACCTTTTAAACAGCGATATGAAAACTTACAAACTAACCATTTTTATTTTAGTTCTATTCACCGGCTTGCTGGTGTTTTTTTTGCTGGACAAAAGCACCCGACAACCCAAGACCACAGCTTTTGAAAATTCCGAACATATACTATTGGCTCCGGAAAACTTAAACCCCCAGTCCGAACCAACACCAACTACCACACCTGAGCTACCCAAAGTTTTTTTAAACAAAGCGCCTTTCACTTCCCAAGCCCCCACTGCCAATTGGAACGACAAAACTTACGCGGAAGGCTGCGAAGAAGCCAGCATGCTTATGGCTGCCGAATATTTTTCTGGTAACACAAAGGCGAGTTTGGAAACTGCTTATGCTCTGCAAAAAATTCAAGAGCTGGCAGACTGGGAACAAAAAAAATTTGGCTACCACCTAGACATAAACGCTGAAGAAATGGCCATAACTCTGAAAGAATATTTAGGTCTAAATGCCGAAATAGTTCACAGCATGACGGAAGAAAATATAAAAAACGAACTTGTAAAAAACCGTCTGATTATTTGGATAGCCAACGGACAGGAACTAAACAACCCAAACTTTAGAAGACCCGGACCACCCTTCCATGTCTTACTAATAAAAGGCTACAACCACGAAGGCTTTGTGACCAACGACCCGGGTACAAGAAAAGGTATGAACTACCCTTATACTTACGAAACACTTTTTAATGCTGGCGGTGATTGGGACCACACCATAAACGCAGTAAACAAAGGCAGCAAAACTGCAATCGTGGTTTGGAAAGAATAAATAAACTTAAATAAAAAAACGCAAAACTTAACGGTTTGCGTTATTGATAGAAACAACGTTACTGCCGGGTGCCGGGACGTAAGGGGTATGAGCGGTGACGTTTTCTGTTAGCCGCTCCAGGTCGAGGGTACTGACCTCCTTTTCCTTCCCATTAGCATCTTTTACAATTACAAGCACTCCGCCTTGCCCATCCCGCTTAGCGGGATTAAAGCTCGGCTGTTCGCCTTGTTCGGTAACATACCGGACAAAGGTTAGACCACCTACAAACTTTTCACCCTTCTGAAGAGTGAAACAAGTCTGGAAGTCCATTCAACACCTCCTCTCGTTGGACAAACTAACTAAAGGATAGTAACACATTTACAGACTTTATTCAACACCCTTTTAGGTTTATACAAAAACAAAGGTCATCTTTGCGCCGCGCAAAGATGACCTTTGTGAATTCAACACCTTCTCAAAATTTTTACATTTTGAATTTTAAATTTTGCATTCCCCTACCTTTCCCCTATCTGCTGTCTCCACATAGCAAAATATAAACCCTTTTGCTCAAGCAATTCTTCGTGCTTACCTTGTTCAGCCACCTGCCCCTTTTCCAAAACATATATTCTGTCTGCATGCATAATAGTAGAAAGCCTGTGAGCTATAAGCACAGTAATTTGATGACTATTTTTGCTTAGGTCCTTTATTGTAGAAGTTATCTGCTCTTCGGTTAAAGAGTCTAAAGCCGAAGTAGCTTCGTCAAAAACCAAAAGTTTAGGGTTTCTTAAAAGCGCACGGGCTATAGAAAGTCTTTGCTTTTCTCCGCCCGAAACCTTTACCCCGCCTTCACCTATTACGGTGTCTAAGCCTTTGTCTGCTCTCTGCATAAGACTGTCGGCCGAAGATTTTTTCAAAACCTCCCACAATTCTTCGTTAGAACTTTTAGGTTTAGCAAACTTCAAATTTTCAGCAATAGTGCCGGCAAACAACTGGGTGTCTTGAGTTACCAAACCTATTTGGTTGCGTAAACTCTCTAAGTCAGCCTCATCAACTTTTATATTGTTATAAAAGACATTACCTTTCTGTGGTCTATACAAACCGACCAACAATTTTACCAATGTTGTTTTACCGCTGCCCGATGGGCCTACAAAAGCCACAGTCTCTCCTGCTTTAGCTCTAAAACTCACACCCAAAAGAGCCGGACGCGTACCAGACTGATGTTTGAAATCTACATTTTCAAAATTAATTTCTTGCAACACTCCAACAGTTTTAGGGTCTTTGGGCGTTGGTTCTTTTGGAGTGTTCAAAATTTCTTTGTAGTTCTCCAAAGAAGTCTGAGCTTCCCTATAAGCATTTACCACATTGCCCAATTCCTGAAGAGGATTAAACAAAAAGAAAGAATATATCCACAAAGAGAAAAATTCTCCCAAAGTCAGCTGTCTGCTAAAAACCAAAAAAACCATAACAAACAAAATAACAGTGCGCAAGAAATTTACAACCGTACCTTGTATAAAACTCAAAGTGCGTAAATATTTTACTTTCTCAAGTTCTAGCTTAAGTATTTCTCCGGTTGTTCTATTTAAACGGTTAATTTCCGAGTCGGAAAGACCTAAAGATTTAACCAATTCTATGTTTCGCAAGCTTTCGGTAGTGGACCCCGCCAAAGCGTTTGTTTGAGCAACTATTTTAGCCTGGACTACTTTTATTTTTTTACTCAATAAGGCTGATAGGAAACCTAAAATCGGCACAATTGCCAAATACACCGCAGCGATTATCCAACTAACCAGAAAAGCGTAGATAATAACAAACACAAACCCTATAAGAGTAAAGAACAAAACATTTACAAAAGATGTAATAAGCTTTTCTACATCTGCTCTAACTCTTTGCAACTTCTCCAAAGTCTCTCCGCTTCTCAGGTCTTCAAAAACCTGATACGGCAATTGCAAAGAATGTGCCAAGCCGTCGGTATACATTTTAGCTCCAAGTTTTTGAGTGACTGTATTTACAAAATAATCCTGGAAATTTTTTGCCAAGCGGGAAATAAAAGCCGTACCCATAGAAAGCAAAAGCAAAACCCCCACTCCTCTAAAAAACTCACTGCGCGTGAGTTGTTCAAACTTAGTTACATAATTATCCAGTACCAGGCGGAATAAGTAAGGATCAAGCAAAGAAAAAATTTGGTTTAAAGCTGCCAGTACCAAAGCCACAGCCAAAATTTTCCAAAAAGGTTTTATGTACTTAAATAGAATTTGCATAATATAATGTTGCTAAAAAAATATTAAACTTAACTTAAAACCGAAACCGCTATGGCCGCAACGCCGCAAATAGCTATAACGGCAGTAGAAACAATAGCAATGGCGTTTTGCCAACGACCGTTTACATATTTACCCATAAGCTCTTTGTCGTTTAATATTTTAATTAAAAAATAGAAAAACATGGGCAATAAAATACCGTTTAAAGACTGAGTATAAAGAACTATTTTAAACAGCGGAAAGAACGGCGTCAATACGCAAACAGCCGCTCCCAGTAAATTAATTAAAAACAAGCCGTAAAAAATAGGACCTCTTTGAAAAGGTTCGTCCAAAGAACCGGTAAAACCAAAGAATTCTGTAAACGCATAAGCCGAAGTTAAGCTAACTATTATAATACCTATTAAAGCTGCGTTTATAAGACCCAAAGCAAACAACAAACTGGCAAAGGAACCGGCAAAAGGTTTTATGGCAATAGCAGCCTGCTCACCGGACTCCAAAGGCATATTGAATGCAAATAAAGTAGCAGCAGTTGCAGCAATAATAAAGAAAGTAAAGAAGTTAGAAATAAAAGCCCCCAAATATGACTCAAGCTTAGCATACGAAAGTCTTGAAACCGGCACGTTTTTGTCCTTCATATAACTCTGAATAAAAAATTGACCCCATGGAGTTATTGTAGTACCTAAAACAGCCACAGCGATAACTAAAAATTTCGGACTAAAAATTTCTGCCGGCGGCACGAACAAAGACTCTATAGCCACAGACCAATCGGGATGAACTTTATAAGCAGAAAAAACATAGGCCAAATAAAATACAATACCGGTTAAAAAAATCTTTTGGCTTTTTTCATACCTAGTAAAAGTAACTAAACTAAAACACACCAAAATAGTCACAATTAAAAAAGCTACGGGAGGTATACCAAGCATAACACCAGCAGTTTTTAAGGCAGCAAAATTGGTAAGCAGAGTCCCAAAATTAGCCACCAAAAGCGCAGCGAAAGCAAAAAATGCCACCTTAATACCAAATCTCTCCCGTATAATGTCGCCCAAACCCTTACCGGTAACTATGGCTGCCCGAGAACCCATTTCCTGACTTATACCATACAAAATAGTTAATATAGGCAACAAAAAAAGTGCCGCGTAACCCAAATGAGCTCCTGCATAGGAATAAGTTATTACCCCGGCTCCGTCATTACCCGCCATGGTGGTTATAACCGAAGGACCCAAAACTGCCAGAAATAAAAAAATGTGCCGCTTATAGCGGGAAAACACATTTGGAGTATTTGGCTGACTTAATTGTTCGGACATTTGTAAATTAAGCGTGCGGGAATAATTGTCTTAGTACGTCGTCTATGGTTACAACACCTAAAAGTTTTTTATTCTTATCTAAAACCGCAGCGGCGTTTAAGTTGTACCGAGTCATTAACTTAATAATTTTTTTAAGCTTATCTGTCGCCTTTAAGCTACCAGCGCTAACTGACTTACTTAAATTTTTTACCAACTCATCCGGTTCGGCAAGTAAAATTCTTCTTAAAGAAACCACACCATAAAACTTTCCATCTTCCTTGGTTACGTAAACATAAACTAAAGACCTAAAAGCCGAAGAGGCTTTTTTAATTTCCTCAATAGTTTCCTTAACAGTCCAATCCGGCCTCACGCTCACAAAGTCCGGCGTCATAAGACCACCGGCAGTGTTGTTAGGGTACTTTAAAAGTCTTTGCACCCTCTGTGCTTTGTTTCCACTCACCTTAGACAGATACCTTCCCGCTTCCTCGCTGGAAAATGTTTTTATTAAGTCTACCACTTCGTCGCTAGACATTTGGCTCAAAATTTTTCCAGCTTTTTCCGGACCCAAATACTTTACCAACAAATTTTGTAAATGCGGCTCCACCTCTTCCAAAACCTTAGCCGCCTGGCTGTCTCCCAAAGAAGCAAGCAAACTGGAGCCCTGCTTAACGTCTAACTCCTCTACAATATTTGCCAAGTCCGCCGGGTGCAACCTTCTCATTTCTTCCGACAAAGTTTTTAGCTTTAAAGGTCCGCTATCTAGAAGCTGCGCCTGACGCCAGTCTATTAAAGACGGTTTAATCCACCGGACCAAAAAATTATTGCTCAAATCCATTCTTCTCAAAAAACCCTTAAAGCTGGCGTCTATAGCCAAAACGCACATTCTGCCTTTAAAGTCGCCTATTCTTAGGTCGTTGACCCTTACAAGCCTGGTGCCGGTTATGTCGACAATTTGCCTATCGAGCACTTCTTTTTTTAAAGGTATAAATTGACGATTGTCTGGTAATTTTTCGTAAGCAATTTTAGCAAACGAAACCTTCAAAGAAATTTCGGAGCTTGTAAAATTTTCCACAAACTCATAAGGTACGTATAAGATTTTTCTTTCATAAGTCAAAACCGCCAAAAATTCCAAAGGCGCAAAGGAACCTTCTTTTATACTTATTAGCACGTCGTCAAGCCTGCCAACGACCGCATCGGAATTATCGGTAACCTTGTTGTTTAGAAGCTGACTAATATAAGGCATATAAAACAGCGTAAAAAGAAAAGCGAAAAATTAAAATTGTACTTCCATGCTTCGCTTTGCGCTCTACGCCTTAAAAAAATTATAACATTTTTTTAAAAAAATGCCCAGGCAAAGTGCTATAAAAAATTAGCCCCCAATTTATAACCACAAAATAAAAAACCTTAGCTAAAAGCTTAAAACTTTTTACTTAAGGTTTTTTTGTTACTTTAAAAGAGTTTTTCCGAGCAGCGAAACCAATGTGACAATAATGCTGCCAAAAAAAGCCGGCCAAAACCCGACTACCTCAAACCCCTTTACAAAGGTCGCCATTTTAAATAGCAAAGTATTTATAATAAGAAGAAAAAAACCAAAAGTTACCAATGTTAAAGGTAAAGTTAGAATTCTTAAAGGCCAGCCTATTAAAACGTTTAAAACGGACAAAACCAAAGCAACCAACAAAGCTGTGCCAAAACCTTTTACATAAATACCGGGCAACAAGTTAGCCGCCAGCATAACCCCTAAAGCATTTATAAATAATCTCAAAATTATATTCATGTATTTAATATAGCAATAAAAAGCTTATTTGCATAGAAAATATACAATTAGCGCCATACCTTAAAACAGATCTTGGTTCTTTTTTTATGGTATTATTTACTTATGAATATAAGCTTTATTGTTCCGGCCTATAACGAAGAAAAATATTTACCCAACTGTCTAAAGAGTATCTTAGAAGAAACAGCCAGGCACCCGGAAATACAAACAGAAATAATAGTAGTCAACAACGCATCAACAGACAAAACCAAAGAAACAGCTTTAAACTTTAAAAATGTAAAAGTTATAGACGAACCCCAAAAAGGCTTAGTTCATGCCCGAGCGGCAGGCGCAAAAGCCGCAACCGGCGAGATACTTGCCCACATAGACGCCGATTGCATTTTACCAAATGGCTGGCTTGAAAAAGTTTTAAAAAGTTTTGCCGAAAATAAAAATTTGGTCGCCTTAAGCGGACCATATGTCTACTACGACTTTTCCGCCTTCCATAACTTTTTAGTAAAACTTTACTACGGGTTAGCTTCTTTACCTTATTTGATTTTCAAAACTTTTTTTAAAAATGGCTCTATTTTACAAGGCGGAAATATTGTAGTCAAAGCCAGCGCCTGGCAAAACATGCCGCCAGCCTCCCCTACTATAAATTTCTACGGCGAGGACACAGACTTGGCGCTTCGCCTAAACAAACTCGGGGAAATAAAGTTTGATTCAAGTTTTATAAACACCACTTCCGGCCGCAGGTTAAAAAAGGAAGGTATTTTAAAAACTGCTTATAAATACGTAATGAGCTTTTTGTTTGTACTCTTGTTTAAACGCTCCTTTACCAAAAATTACACCGACATAAGGCCTAATAAATAATTCCGTCAAATAAAAAAACCGCTCCAATTAAGGGGCGGTTTTTAAAACTAATTCAAAGCCAAACGCTTTTTTATAACTAACATTTCAACCGAAACAAAAGCCAAATACACAAGGCCAGTTAGACAAGTTCGCAAAATAGACGCCGAAGCAAATACCATAAGCAAACTCCCACTTATTAAAGTAAACAAAAACAATGCGGCACTAACCTTTAAACCAGCGTTTGAAGGCCTAAATACAACGTAGCTAGTAAAGAAAACACTGCTTAAAGCCGAAAGAATATGAAAAATTAAAATCATAAAAATATTTTATTTAAATATTTATCTATAGGAATTATAACACACAAAACTAAGAGAATAACTAAGGAAAACAAAAAAACTCTCTTCGCCCATTTTATTTCATCTACCGGTTTGTAAACGCCCATTAAGCCCAAAAAAAGCCACAAAACCGAAACTATGGTCATGACCAAAAGATAAAAAATTCCCGCATATCCAAAAATATACAAGGCAAAAACAGCGGGTATAAACAAAAATATATACGCCAAAATATATGCTTTAGAAACTTCCGCTCCGCTCTTAACAGACAAAACCGGTAAAGCCGCGGCAGCGTAATCTTTTAGCCTAAAAATTCCAATGGCATAAAAATGCGGCATTTGCCAAATAAGTAAAATGGAAAATATTATTAAGGCTCCTAAATCAAGTCTCATTGCCGAAGCCGCATACCCAACCACCGGTGGTACTGCCCCTGCCACAGCCCCCACCAAAGTTGAATGCACAGACAATCTTTTTAAAGGCGTATACAAAAGCACGTAGACAAAAACCCCACACCAGGAAACCGCTAAAGCCAAAGTCCCTGCTTTAAAATATAAAGATAAGCTTCCGGTAAGCAGCAAAAAACCAGCATACAAAAAAGCTTGGTGTTTTTTAACTTTCCCAACTACCAAAGCTCGCTTGGAAGTCCTTTCCATTTTAGCGTCAATTTCTGCGTCCCAAATATTGTTGAGCACACAAGCTCCGCCCATAACCAAACCCAAACCTAAAAGGCTAAAAAATAATTTAAAAAAAGAAAAAGCTTGTGCGCCCAAGAAAAACCCCGCTATTAAACTTAAAGAATTACCATAGACTATGCCGGGTTTAGCCAAATAATAATAAGTTTTTATTTTCTCTTTTAAACTCATTTGTAAATTGCTTCCTTATGCATTATCTGTTCTGCCGCTTCGTGGCCTTGAGGCATCATATTGTAGTTTAAATGCTTCATTATCCATAAACATCCAGCAACGACAATTATAACAACAGCCATTGTTGATATAAAAAACAAACTACTCCACCTCTTTACATCCCCTTCGCCCGTATGCAAAAAGAAAATCATCTGCACCGCCATTTGAACCACGGCAAAAATAAAAACTACTAAACCAGGTTCCGGCAATTTATTTACAACCCAAAAAAACGCACCCAGAGTTAAAACAAGCGAAAAAATAAATCCTAAAATACTTTTTTTAAACATACGCGTATAAATAGACTATTGTAAAAATAAAAATCCAGACTATATCTAAAAAATGCCAAAAAAGAAAAAGTCGTTTTAGCTTAGACACAACAAATTCTGACAAACCGAGAATCTTTATTTGTAAAAAAGAAACAAAAATCCACAAAACCCCAGCAGCTATGTGCAGCCAATGCAGCCCTACCAAAGAGAAAAAGGCAGATAAAAACGCATTGCTTTTCCACGTATAGCCTTCTTTAACTAATTCCGTAAACTCACTTGCCCCCAGAACTAAAAACACTATGCCCAAAAACATAGTTACAAAAAGCCACAACTTAGTTTTAGTTATGTTTCTAGCACTCACATTTAAACTCGCCAAACAGCAGGTAAAACTGCTTAACAATAAAACTAAAGTCGAAACCAAAACCAAAGGCAAGTTAAATAAATGCGCACCGCTTGGAGTGTTATAGTTAGCCGCTCTTAAAACTATATACGAAGCAAATAAAGCGGCAAACATTATAAGGTCCGTCATTAAGTAAAGCCAAAAACCTAAAAAACTATTTTCCTGCTGGTATTTGTGTAAAATTTCAGTCATATATTTTATTTTAACTGCCAAACTTCTTTAAGTCCTGTTTTTTCCATCTTTGCCACATCTTCGGCTTTTATTACATACTCGGTATGTTCCTGAAAAGATCTAAAAATTAAACACGAGACAGCCCCTACAAAACCCACAACTCCCAGCCAAACAATATGCCAAATAAAAGCAAAGCCAAGTAAAAACATAAAACCTGAAATGTAAATCCCCAAGGCCGTATTTTTTGGCATAACTATGTCTTCGTATTTTGTGCTTTCTGCCTGACTCTTAAAACCTTTGGCTTTCATGTCCCAAAAAGCATCTCTGTCTTTTACAACCGGTATCACAGCAAAATTATAAACAGGCGGTGGTGATTGAACAGACCACTCCAAAGTTCTACCATCCCAAGGATCTCCACTTTTATCTAAATTTTGCTTTCTGTTTTTTATACTCACAACTATTTGCCAAATTTGGGCACACAAAGCTATGCAAATTATTATAAAACCAAAACCTGCAACTATAAACAAAGGCTGCCAACCGCGAGACGCATCGTAATGGTCTAGCCTTCTGGTAACACCCATTAATCCTAAAATATACAACGGTGTAAATGAAACCAAAAACCCAAAGGTCCACAACCAAAAAGCTCTTTTTCCCCACTTCTCATCTAACTTAAATCCGGTAACCTTAGGAAACCAATAAGATATGCCAGCAAAAATTCCAAACAACGCGCCCCCAATAACCATGGTGTGAAAATGCGCAACTAAAAACAAGCTATTGTGCAGTTGAAAATCTAAGCCCGGTATACCAAGCATCACCCCCGCCATTCCGCCTAATGTAAAAGTAAACACAAAACCAAAGAACCAATGTATAACCGAGGTAAACCTAGGTTTTCCATAATACAAAGTCGCCAGCCAATTAAATATTTGCACACCAGTAGGTATAGCAATAAACCCGGTCATGATCCCGAAAAAAGCATTTACATTAGCCCCAGCGCCCATGGTAAAAAAATGATGCAGCCAAACGAGCATGGACAAACCAGAAATCAACAAAGCGTCTACTATAAGAGAACCATACCCAAAAAGCCTGCGGCCGCTAAAGGTTGCAACGATTTCGGAATAAATACCAAAAGCTGGCAACATAAGTATATAAACCTCAGGGTGCCCCCAAGACCAAATAAGGTTTACATAAAGCATGGGATTACCGCCTAAGTTGGAAGTAAAAAAATGCATACCAAAAATTCTATCCAAAGACAGCATAAGCAGCGCCATGGTCAAAATGGGAAAAGTAGAAACCACTAAGAGCAAACTACCTAAAGAAGTCCAAACAAACATTGGCATTTTGGAAAGCGACATCCCAGGAGCTCTCATTCGCAAAATTGTCACCAGTAAATTAATACCCGAAAGTAAACTACCTAAACCTGAAATTTGCAAGCTCCATATCCAATAATCGACCCCCACGCCAGGACTGAACTCCAATTCTGAAAGCGGTGGCATAGCTAACCAGCCCGTGGCAGAAAACTCGCCTCCAAAAATAAAGAACATATTTATAAGAACGGCACCAGCAGCATATAGCCAAAAACTGAGCGTGTTTATAAGCGGAAAAGCCACGTCCCGTGCGCCTATTTGTAAAGGCAAGATATAGTTCATTAACCCAAACAAAAAACCGGTGGTGACAAAGAATATCATTATTGTTCCGTGGGCTGTAAAAATTTGCTGAAAATGATCTGCGTTCAAATAACCACCCGAACCGCTCGCCAAAGACTGTTGAAGCCAAATCATGCCAGCGTCGAGACCTCCTCTTACCAGCATCAAACCCGCCACCACAAAATACATAATCCCGATTTTCTTTGGGTCCGTAGAAGTAAGCCATTCCTGCCAAAGCCATTTCCACTTTTTTTTATATGTTAAAAACCCAGCCACAGCTAAACCAAACAAAAGCATGGAAACAGCCCCTCCTATGGTAAACCATTCGTGAGGCAAAGAACCTAAAGTTAACTTTCCAAACCAAAAATTCATATTAGTAGCTAAAAGAAGGGTGCTTAATATTTAAACTCTCTGCATTTTCTTTCATGCCCTCTTCTGAATGCAAACTTTGGGGCATAAAAATCTCCATAATTTTCTCATAAATATTTGGCTCCACATAAGAAAAAGTTCGGACCTTATGTTTTTCGGACGGCTTGGCTAATGCCTGGTATTCTTTAAAGTCCAATTTGGTATTTTCGTTTTTAACATTTTTTACCCAATTTTCAAAGTCTGCTTCCGAAGAAACCCTGACCGTAAAATTCATGTCGGCAAAACCTTTACCGTTTATTTCGGCGGCAAAACCTTCATACTCGCCTAAGCTATCAGCCATTAAATTCAATTTAGTTGTCATACCCGCCATTGAATACATTTGTCCTGAAAGCTGAGGTATCCAAAAAGAATTCATAGGAGCATCTGCGGTTAAATTGAATTCTACCGGCACCGACTTGGGAATTTGAATGAAGTTTACACTCGCTATACGCTGCTCGGGGTAAATAAACAACCACTTCCAGTTCAAAGCCACAACTTGTATAACCAAAGGTTTTTTTTCCGAAACTAGCGGCTTATAAGGGTCCAATTCATGAGTAGTTTTCCAATTTATTATTGAAATAATTAATATTAAAGTTATAGGTATAAGCCAAATGACAACTTGCCAAAAGCGGCTGGGAGTTCTAATGGGCTCAAACAAAGAAATTTTTTCTGGTCTTTTTCTAAACAAAATATAGAGCACAAACATAAACATCGGCACAGCAACAACTGACATTATAAGCAAAACTTTTTTTAACAAATTAAATTCTTTTAAAGCTATTTCCCCCGCCGGATTTAACAAAGCAAACTCAGTTGTAAAAAAATACGGGCGCACAAAAAACCAAGCTGCCACAATCAGTAAAACCACGTCTACCAAAATTAAAATTTTAACTAAAATTTTTTGTTTCTTTGACATTCGTTATTTTATATAATTATACCATAGTTATTGACTCATTTAAGCATTTTTAGTACAATATCAATAATCTAAACAAGCATTAGGCTACGAGCCATACATGACACAGCATGTATTTAAAGCAACTCTTACAAATCTGTGTAAGAGTTTTATGTTTTTTAGAGCCTCAAATTTTGCATTTTGATTTTTTCATTTTGCATTTAAATTATGGCGACTATGGTATAATGGTTATTACGCTGCTCTGTGGAAGCGGAAATACGGGTTCAATTCCCGTTAGTCGCCCCAGAAATAATAAGTCTTACTTTTTTAAGTAGGGCTTATTATTTTGAGTATTTTATATTTTGTAACATTATTCTCTTAACTTGCTATAATGCTTACATAGCCAAATAACCTTTCAATTATGCAAATAAACGAAGAAGAACTAAAGCAAAAATTAACCCCGGAGCAGTATCATATTTTAAGAGAAAAAGGCACCGAAAAACCCTTTTCCAGTCCTTTGCTCGAAGTTCACGACAAAGATATGGACCTTACCTGCGCCGTATGTGGAAACGTGCTTTTTAAAGGCGACGCCAAATTCGACAGCGGCACTGGTTGGCCCAGCTTTGACCAAGCTATCCCGGGTAGTATAGAAACCCACGAAGACAACTCTTACGGGATGACTAGAACAGAAGTAACATGTGCAAAATGCGGAAGCCACTTAGGGCATGTATTTAACGACGGACCTAAAGAAACAACGGGGCAGCGCTTTTGCATAAACGGAGCCTGTCTAGTAACAAAAAAGTTTAATTAAAATGCAAACCCTACCCTCCTCGCCAATTATTGCCTTTGGCCAACAACCTAACGGTTTTTTTCCAAAAAATTATTTGGCTGCCAAAATAGAAACCGCTCGCAAACTCCAAAAAGAAATTGGCGGGCGTTTGGTTTTCTTTTATCACGACTCGGACCCGGACTATAGAGAAACTATAACCATATTTACCGACAAAAACAGCAAAACAGAATTTCGCCTAAACTTCACTCAGGAAAATAAAGTTCAAAAAAACTTTTCCCCCCTATATTTAAAACGCATCCCTCAAAATTGGATGGAGGAAACCTTAAAGCAGTTGCCCAGAGCTCTGAACAAAAATCTTATAGATATTTTTTCTTCTGTAAAAGCAACCAACGTGGCCGACTTTTGCTTGGAAATGTATGAAAAATTAGGTTTACTGGAAGGTATTGAAGTTGTAAGGTCTAGTGACAAAAAATTTAGAGAAGAAGCTTTAGACTTAAAAAATGATTTTTATGCCGATGTAAATTACCAAAATGAAGTTGTGCGTGCAAAAATAATTTTCCAAGATGAAAAGACTATGGGTTCTCTACACCATGGCGGCGGAAAAAATACTGAATTTGAAATTAAGGAAAATCTCCAAAAAAACCAAATCACTCCCGGCCGCGACCAACGATTTGGTTGGATGAACTCGGTAATAAAATCCACCCACTATATTTGCGGTAACTCCGAATACGAATATTTACAAAAGGACTCGTTTCCCGAAGTAAACTTTTTAAAAAGAGACCATGTTAACAACCAAGAACAAGCTTACATACCTGATCTTTGATCTTTTAGCCTTTCTATAAGGGTAAAAGATTAAAGATTAAGAATAAAAATTTATGTCAAAAATTTTATGCGTGGGCGCTCATCCAGACGATATTGAGTTTGGTATGGGAGCATTAATACTAAACGAGACCCAAAAAGGTAACGAGGTTAAATATGTTATTTGCTCTTTAGGCGAAGCCGGCTCCAACGGCACACCCGAAGGAAGAAAACAGGAAGCCATAAATGCCGGGTCAATTTTGGGTGTCAAAGATATTGAATTTTTAAATATGGGCGGCGACAGCCATATTGAAAATAATTCCGCCAATGCGATAGCTATGGCTAAAATTATAAGACAATATAAACCCGATATTGTTTTAACTACAGAAATGCAAGTTAACCAGCATCCAGACCACTATAACGTCTCGCGCATAACCCATAGCGCCTGCCGCTTAGCTCGCTATGGTGGTTTAACAGAACTTAAGGACTTCCCTACTCATAAAGTTAGCGGGCTCTACTTTTACGCTTCCCGGGCTGAATGGGGGCAAAAACCAGACATTGTTATAGACGTGAGCGAACATTACGAAACTTGGGTAAAGGCTATGCAGGCACACGAAAGCCAAATGAAAACCAAATCCTATGTAGAATTAGTTACCAGCAAGTCTTCTGCTTTAGGGGCAAGCATAGGAGTAAAACACGCAATCGGACTTTGGTCTAACGATCCCATAAGAATTAACAACATATCCGATCTTTCATTATCTTCCCGTAATTACTAACAATGAGCGCACTATTAAATTTACAGTCAAATAAAAAAAGCCTTACCATTGGGATTGTCTGCTATCCAAGCGTGGGCGGCAGCGGTATAGTCGCTACCAACTTAGGCAACTCTTTAGCTAAACTTGGACATAGCGTACATTTTATCGCTTATGAAAAACCTTTTAGGCTAAATGAAAAGCAAAAAAATGTTCATTTCCATAAAGTCTACATAAACAAATACGAACTTTTTAAACACCCGGACTATACTCTACCGCTTTCAGTCGCCATAGGCTCTATTCACAAAAAATATAAGCTAGACATTTTGCATGTTCACTATGCAGTACCCCACGCCACGGCTGCGCTGCTTGCGGAGAAAATGCTTGAACATAGTCATATAAAACCACCGCACTTAGTTACCACATTGCACGGTACGGACATTACTTTACTTGCCAAAAACAAACATTTGTATGAAGTTATAAAATACTCACTTGAAAGCTCCTGCTGCGTAACTGCTGTTTCCAATTATTTGGCCAAAGAGACCCAGCAAATCTTAGGAACCAGTAAACCTATAAAAGTCATACATAATTTCTTTACCCCAAAACAGCCTTCCAAGTCTAAGGTGGTAATGCGCAAAAAACTTAAAATAAACCCAAGAGATTTTGTGGCTCTCCATATGTCGAATTTGCGAGAAGTTAAACGCATACCCGACTTACTCAAAATTACCGCTCAATTTAAAAAGCAAACCAATTTTAAACTTCTACTACTTTCTGGAGGGAATTTCGAGCAGTATAAACCTTTAGTAAAAAAACTCGGCATAGAAAAGAAAATTATTTTAGTTGAAAACGCTTTAGATATAGAAAATTACATTAACGTTGCCGATATAGGGTTATACACCTCGGGCGAAGAAAGTTTTGGGCTTTCTATTTTGGAAACCATGAGCTTAGGAGTACCCGTCGTAGCCAGTCGCGCCGGCGGTGTGCCGGAAGTTATAACCCACAAACACGACGGTTTTTTAAGCAAAGTTGGTGATATAAAAAGTTTTGTGAGCCAAATCCGGCTACTTCAAAACGACCAAAATTTACTAAAAATTTTAGGAGAAAACGCCCGCAAAACTGCTCAAGAAAAATTTTCATCTGAAAAAATTATAAACGAATATCTAAATTATTACAGACACGCATAAAATAAAACCCCTTGCTAATAGGGAGTTTTATTTTTTTGTTCATAAATACTTGTAAATTTGCTTTTTTTAGCGTAATATAGACAAACGTTCAGCACGGCACCCCCGTAGCTGAATATCTCTTCTCTATATTGGAGGACCAAATGCAGAACGCACTTCGAGTGGCGTTTTTTGTTTTCTTTGCGTTTGCGATTTCTATCGCAAGTGCGGCAACAGTTACTGTCTCCCCTACCAACATGAATGGGTGGGCATTTATCACCGAGTCT
>CAZGAF010000018.1:0-5272 GCA_964523855.1 uncultured Candidatus Saccharibacteria bacterium
TTCAAACTCTTTATACAACTCCGCAACTTTTGCCTTTCCGAACAGATTGGGCACTCCAGGAACCATATATACATCGAGCAGCGACTTAGTCAACGCAAAGCAGGCTCTCATGGCAAATAATTACCAAGAAATTAGCAGCGGTACAGAAAAAATAAACGGCCTAGATGTAGTCGTTTCGACAATTCAACACAAAGAAAATAAAGAAGATATTTCCAAAGTTGCTTATATAAACCAAGGAAACAGCTTGCTTATATTTTCATTTTTTGAAATTTACGCCAAAGATTTTAACGACATACTTTCAACTTTCCAAATAAAACCTTTAAGCAACACTAGCCCATACCAAATTTTAAAAAACCTCACCGACTGGAAAGAAGAAAACTATACCGACTGGCAACTTTATAACCGCACCAATGAAGACGAACATCGTAAAAATCTAAAAGCATACGGGGCAGGTGAAATAAGCATGCTGTTAAAGTATTTTAACAGTGAAGGATGCGTTTCTGACTGTTCTTCAGAAAAAGCTGAGCAAACCTCTTTGTTAACATCCATTAAAAAAACTTTGTCTGAGAACGGTTGGAAAGAAGCTTTATGGACCAACGAACCCGGCTTCTATAACGACTATTTATATGTTAAAGACAATCGCCCCTTAGTTCTTGTAGTAGGGGCACGGGACGCTGTAAAAGGCGGTCTATACATTGGACTGGAATTTTTTAAATAATATTTTTAGATACTATATACATGCCTAAATACTCAACAATCATATTCGACATGGACGGCGTAGTGGTGGACTCCGAAAAAGTTTACATGGCTGCGGATTTCGAATTTTTAAAGCGCCACCAAGTTCCCTACAACAACGAAGAAATTAAAGACATGTTGGTCGGAAGAGAAATAAAAAACGGCACCCTGACTATGAATTG
Organism: uncultured Candidatus Saccharibacteria bacterium; assembly: GCA_964523855.1. Lineage (GTDB taxonomy): Bacteria > Patescibacteriota > Doudnabacteria > UBA920 > UBA920 > JAEUSF01. The sequence continues at coordinate 918 of CAZGAF010000018.1, forward strand.
AGGGCCTCAAAGGTAAAAAAGGAAATCAAAAGAAAAAACCTTTTAACAGAAAGCTTTAAAAACCAAATTGAATTCATACCAGGATTTTACAACTTTTACCAACAAGTCAAAAGAATAGGTTACAAAACATGCATAGCAACCTCCTCTGGCGACGAATTTCTAAAGCTCATCGACCAAAAACTGCACATATACGAACTGTTTGAAAACCATGTATACGGGGTCTCTAAAGTAGGTAACAAGTCTAAACCTGACCCGGCCATTTTTCTTTATGCTGCCAACGAAATCGCGTCGAACCCTGCCGAATGTATAGTAATAGAGGACTCCCCGCGAGGCATAGAGGCGGCAAATAGAGCCGGCATGTTTTGTATTGGTTTGGGCACAAGCTTTAGTCTCTCAAAACTTCAAAACGCTAACTTGGTAGTTAAAGACTATTCGGAAGTTAGGCTGGGAGACATATAAAAAGTGTTACTTTTCGGCTTAAGTAAACGTATTTATATATATTGAAACAACATGAAAGGCCGTCGTAAATAAGTATAAATTTGGCTTATTTATGCGGGCTGTTTTTGCCTTTCTTTAAAACTAAATAAAAGTATTTTGGCTTATATAAGGGAAAATACCATAAAAAGGGCTTGAAAAAACCCGCTATAAAGCGTATAATTACATTAAGAAAGTGCTAACTGCACTTTTTTATTTACCCTCTCCATATTGTAAGTTTATTAACTTACGAGTCGAATGGTAAGGGTGGTCCATTCTTGGACCGTTGGGTTCTAAGTAATCAATCTTGTTTTGTTTACTCAAAGCAAGAGGGGAGAAAGGAGTCTGATATCAAGAATGAAAGCTCTTTTTAACTTAAAGTCTGCCATAAACCAAAGCACTTTTAGTGCTTTGGTAGCTATCTTGGCTTTATTGCCTGCATTAAACCCGCATTTGGCTTTAGCCGAACAGACTTCTAAGAACAAAACCGCCTTAGTTTTTAATATCGATGACCCCTCAGTCCTGTTAAAAAACAGCACTGACGAAAACCAAAAATTCCTTACAATAGAAGAAATTACGGATAACGATCCTTTAACAATCCGACTTAAAGCTTATCTAGAGAAGCACAATTCTCCTTTAGCTGAATACTCCGGGCAAATGATAAAGCAACCTCAGTGGCAACGCGCTTTAGCTATTTCTTGGGTTGAAAGCAACTTCGGAAGACGCTGTGCCGACAACAACTGTAGCGGTATTGGTGTTGAACCAGGCCATCCGGCTTGGAGAAAATACAAAACCAAATTTGATTGGTTTGTAGACATGTGTAAGCTTTTAGAAAAGCCAATATATAAAGAAAAGTATACTACTTTTGAAAAAATGCGCGGCATTTATGTTTACCCGGGTTCAGATTCTTGGGTAAACGGTTCCAAAAAGAAGTATGCCGAGCTTATGGCATTAACCAGCCTTGCGCAGGAAGAAAGAACTTTAGCAGCTTTTATGGCAACTCAGGATTCTAACTTAACTACTTTTCCTCAATTGGCTATGGCTAAATAAGTCAACAAAACCCGTCAGAAATGGCGGGTTTTGTTATTGAAAAAATTTGCCAAATGAAGTAGAATTACTTCATTGTCACACGGTGCAGTGGCGAAGTGGTAACGCGGCGGTCTGCAAAACCGCAATGCATGGGTTCGATTCCCATCTGCACCTCCAGCCTTCGCTAAAGCTTCGGCTGGCTTACGCCACAAACGTAAGTCACTATTGAGAGTTTTTCGAAAGCAGACTTATAATGAAGACTGCGCGCCGAAGTCGGGACGAAGCGCAGGCAGTATAAACATTTGCCCAGGTGGCGGAACTGGTATACGCTACAGACTTAAAATCTGTCGCCCGCAAGGGATTGAGGGTTCGATTCCCTCCCTGGGCACCACTTGCACCAAAAAGATGGTGTTAAAATTGACAAACCAAAACTAGGGTGTTAAATTACCCCTATAATTTAAAGGTTTAGGAGTTGCATACAAATAAAAATCCTTACTTCCATTTAAAAAACAAAAAGGTCAATTCAATGGCTCGAATTCAGCGCACGCTATTATCATAAAAGGCGTGTTTTTTGTTTTTAATATACCGGCCTCTTAAAATACTTGACAAAAGTCAATAAATATTATAAAATAAGCAGTTAATTATTCAAGTTTTAAAACTTAACTTTAAAAACCCTAATATAACTAGGGTTACTCAACCAATAAACAATGACAACCAAGTCTGTGGCAAAAAAGAAAAATGGTTTTAAAAAGTTCTGGCGCATGGGTCTTGAGGAGGTAAATACTCAAAACTTCGACATAGGTCCAGACGGTGAACTTATTTTTAGAGAAGGAAACTTCCAATACAATATTTTTGATATTGTAAAAAAATACGGATCCCCAACAGAAATCGTCTTCCCGACCATTATTGAAAACCGTGTAAGAGATTTAATAGAAACTTTTAATGCTTATATAAAAGTTCTTGGCTACAAGGGCAAATTTTACTATCACTACGCCATGAAGGCCAACCAAACAAAAGAATTCGTTTTACCGGCTGTAGCAGAAGGCGCTAACTTAGACGTCGCTTCGGCCAACGAACTCTTTTTAGTAAAGAGAATGATAGAGCAAGATAAATTTAACGCAAAAATTCGCGTTATCTGTAACGGACCAAAAACCGAAAAATACATTAGCCTTATAGAAGAGCTAAAGAGCAAAGGTTTAATAGTTATACCAATTATTGAAGACTACAACGAACTTGAGCGCTTAAAAAAGTTTAAGGGCGAAGTTGGCATACGTGTTAACTTGGATATAAAGGTCCAAGCTCATTGGGACAAAAAGTTTAACCGTTTTGGTTTTACCGAAGAAGAAATTTTAAAAATTGGAAAAATAAAAAACCTTTCCACTCTGCATTATCATATTTCCAAACAAATAGAAACCATTGAAGGTTTTGTAAAGCCAATGAAGAGGGCTTTGAGTTTGTTTAAAGTTCTAAAAGAAAAAAATCCTGGCCTCGATACTTTGGACATTGGTGGTGGAGCTGGTGTACCTTTCGAAAAGAAAAAACATTTTTATAGCGGAAAGAGTTTAATCCAGCAAATTGTCAAAACCGCAAAAAAAGAATGTGACCGCCTACAGCTTAAACATCCTAACCTTATTGTTGAATGGGGAAGCTACGTGGCCGCTCCGGCACAGATTACTATTTATAAAGTCTTGGCCGAAAAAAATGTTAGCGAGAAAAACAACAAAAAATGGTACGTTATAGACGGTAGTTTTATGAACGACCTTTTGGACACCTGGGCAATTCATCAAAAATGGCATATGGTTCCGGTCAACTACATGAACACCCATAAACTTCAGCCAGTCTGGCTGGCCGGTTCTTCTTGTGACAGCGACGACCGCTACACCGCTGGAGGTGAATATATACTCCTGCCAAAGTTAGCCGACTGCGACGAGCTTTATATCGCAGTCTTTGACACCGGCGCCTATCAGGACGCACTTGCAAGCCATCACTGCTTACTTTCTTCACCTGCAAAGCTTATTGCACAAAACGGAGAAATTAAAGTGGCCAAACGCAGAGAAACCTCCGAGGACGTGGGCAAACTCTTCGGCTGGTAACAAAATAAGGCTATTTACACGATTTAAACCCCTTTTTAAAAAAAGGGGTTTAAATATGATATAATATATTTGTGAAAACGACTCATAAAATAAACAAAAACTTTGAAAGGGGGTGAGAAACCATGAAAGCAATTCACATGGTTGCGTGGATTTTAGTTATAGTTGGTGGTCTTAACTGGGGTCTTCATGCCTTAGGTTATAACTTGGTAGATATGATTTTTGGTGTAGGCTCTACCTTGTCTAAAGTAGTTTATATTTTGGTAGCCTTGTCTGCAGTTTACGAATTGGTTACCCATAAAAAAACTTGCAAAATGTGCTCGGGTGATATGAGCTCCAAACCTATGATGTAAATTATAGGTTTCTGGATTTTGCCAGAATTAAAAAACGGCTTCGTTTCCATTTTGGAACGAAGCCGTTTTTATTTAAGCGGCCACTTCTTCAGTTTTTACTTCTTCTTTTTTCGGCGCTTCAGTCAAAGCTTTCAAAGACAATCCCAACCTGTGCTCGCCCGGTTCAATAGAAATTATTTTAAATTCTTTTTCTTCTCCGATTTTCAAAATGCTTTCAGCGCTTTTTACTGTATCGTGAGACAATTCCATTATATGAGCCAAGCCTTGAATGTCTTTATCGAGTTCAACAAAGACCCCAAAAGGCATAATTTTGCTAACTTTACCCGTTACCAATTGACCGATTTGGTATTTTTTTACCGCTTCAAGCCAAGGGTCTTGAGAAAGCTGTTTTATAGACAAAGACACGCGG
>CAZGAF010000018.1:5282-10671 GCA_964523855.1 uncultured Candidatus Saccharibacteria bacterium
TTCTCTCTTTTTTCTCTTTCCTCTGGATTTTCTGATAATTTACCTTCCATTTCCTTTTCCATAACGGCCTTTTCGCTTACTATAAGCTTTTCCTCTTCCGGGTCAGCGGTTATAACCTGTACATCGAACAACTGTCCGACATAAGATTTGAGCGCACCCAAAATTTTGCTTTTATCGCCGTCTTCTACGCGAGGATAGTGCTCGATAGAAAGTTGGGAAACTGGCAAGAAGCCAATTACGCCGCTTATTTCTATCATAAGACCACCCTTGTTAGCTTCCAAAATTTTGGTTCTAACAATTTCTTTGCTTTCCATTTTTTCTTTCAAAGTCTGCCAAACACGGCTTTGACCAGCTTGTCTTAAAGACAATTCTACCAAACCTTCTTTGTTTTCAGACTCAACCACCGAAACCAAAAGTTTGTCGCCCGGCTTTAAAATAGCAATAGAAGCCTGGTCGTCGTAAAGTTCACGGCCACGCACCACACCAACACCATAGCCTTCCAAATCTATATATACTTCATTTTTACCGGCGGAAATAAGAGAGCCCTCTACCATGTCACCCGGCTTTAAAACTTTTATTTCAACACCAGAGGACAACAGGTCCTGCATGGTACTGGCCTTTTTGGCTTCTTCCGAATAGGTGGCCTGGTGAATAGGGGAGACCGCCTGAGTTTGAGTTGTTTCTTCCATAAATTATAATCGCGTATATCACGCGGATTTGTACGCAGACAAACGCTGCATTCTGACCAATAAAAAACAACGATTTAGTCGTTGAGATTAAAATCGAAAAATTTCATTGGTTAATTATTAATCAAGCGCCTAGATAATTGCTTATTTGTTGTTAATGGTTTAAATAGCGCTTGTGCAAATAAGCTTTAATATTATACCGATTTTGCCATAAAAAGCAAGGGGTAAAAATACAGTTTAGCATGCAGCTTTTTGCTATAATTCTGCTGGAAGGAACAATGGCAAACTGTAGCTTTGTATGGCCCAGCAACAACCAGCCATGTAAAGGCCGTGTTGTACCTTGCGAAGACGAGAGTTTAAAGCCTCCGGGCGAAGACGCAGCTGCTTGGCTTAAGCTAGGCGGAAGGAGAATTTGGGAAACAGCCCAAGCCAATCCTGGTCGCTGCATTTGCAACACCTGCGGCACAATCCAGCCCATGCAACTAAACATATTCAACACTTAACAAAGGCTTTTTAGCCTTTTCTTTTTACCTTATTTTGTATATAATTCAATAGTAAAATCTAAATATTCACACCATATCAGCGTTTAATCTGCGTTAAAAATCAGCGCGCAATCAGCGATATATGCAAATACAATATTTTGGTCTCTCATCGTTTAAAATTACCACCAAAGAAGCAACAATTATTACCGACCCTTTTCACAAAGACACGGGCCTTACACCGCCTAGGGGAGCAGCGGACATTTTAATGCTCGCACAAAAAAATAACAAAGCCTACAGCCAGGTTTCCGGCATATCTGGCGAACCTTTCCCAGTTACCGATCCCGGCGACTACGACATAAAGGGTGTAAGCATTTCCGGCTTTCCTCTAAAACAAGAAGACTTATATACAACCGTTTTTCTCATAGAAACAGAGGATATGAGAATTTTAAACTTGACTCATATAAAAGAATGGAATATGAAGGAGTCCGAGATTGAAGATTTAGGCGAAATAGATGTTTTAATTTTACCAGTCGGCGGCAACACGGTACTTTCCGCTTCACAGGCGGCCAAAGTTGTAAACGAGATCGAACCAAAAATTGTTATTCCTTCCCACTACAAGTCTAAAGATTTAATTTTTGACCTAGACCCGGTAGATAAATTTATAAAAGAAATGGGTGGCAAAAAAGAAGAGATGGAAAAACTCACTGTTAAGAAAAAAGACTTGTCTGAAGAAGGAGTTAAGTTAGTGGTTTTAGAAGCGTTAAGGTAAACTAAGAATTTAGAATAAAAAAATGCAGAATAATTCTGCATTCTCAATTCAACATTCTGCACTTAAATGTCTTTACTTGAAAAAATCCAAAACAAACCAAGAGATGCAAAAATCCGCCTGATGTGGGCAATACTTTGCTCTGTGGTCGTACTACTTATAGGCATCTGGGTTCTGTTTAACAGAATGGGAGTAAACATTAACAAAGCATCGGTATTTTTTTCAGAACAAGCCAAAGACATAAAAGCAGAAGGCCAACAACTATATGAGAAGAACAAATAACATAAGAGAAATAATACCGCACCCCGAGGAACCAAAAATAGAACTCGACCAGTATTACAAAGAATTAGTAAGCGTGCGTGAATGGCTAGTTACCGAAATAAAACCTCTGCATGAGGACGTGGTAAATAAAACCAAACTCTTAGAAAATAATACTGATTTGATGCCTAGCCTTATAGAAGCAAGAAAAGCAATTTATGAAGCCGTGACAAAAGCTGCAAAAAATTTTCGCTTACTTCAAACCAGCACTCCTTTAAAAAACCAGGACTTTGAAATTTATGCCAACAAAATGGGTTACAAAGCAGAAATGTTTGACTTAGTGCCAAAAATAAAAGATGCCTATCATTCCTTCAACTACGTCGGGTATTTGGAAAAGCTAACTCGGGCAATAAGTATTATTGATAAATTTCTTCAACCAAAAAGAGAGAATAAATAATTTTAAAATCAAGTAACTCTAATGCCAAAAGACGCAAAAGAACAAATCACACATGATATAGGTCTTATTAAAGACCGTACTATAGAAAAAGAAATGCAGGACTCGTATTTAGATTATGCCATGAGCGTGATCGTGAGTCGTGCATTACCGGACGTCCGAGACGGACTCAAGCCTGTTCACAGACGCATACTTTATGTTATGCACGAATTAGGCTTGCGCCACAACGTAAAATTTCGAAAAAGCGCGGCAGTAGTTGGTGATGTGCTTGGTAAATACCACCCTCACGGCGACTCCGCTGTCTACGACGCCATGGTTCACATGGCTCAGACTTTTTCCATGCGCTATCCGCTCATAGACGGACAAGGAAACTTTGGTAGCATGGACGGGGATAGAGCAGCTGCTATGAGGTACACAGAAGCCCGAATGAGCGCTTTGGCTGAAGAACTTTTAACCGATTTAGACAAGGAGACGGTTAACTGGCGCGACAACTACGACACTACCCGAAAAGAGCCGGCGGTTTTACCTGGAAAATTACCAAACTTGCTTTTAAACGGAACTTTGGGTATTGCGGTCGGTATGGCAACAGACATACCTCCTCACAACTTAACCGAACTCTCCGACGCCATAATTAAGCTTATAGACGAGCCGGAATCTACCGTCGAAGACTTGCTTGAATTCATAAAAGGCCCGGACTTTCCTACGGGTGGAATTATTTACGACATTGCTGCAATAAAAAATGCCTACGCTACAGGCAAAGGCAGTATTGTTATGCGAGCAAAAACTGACATAGTAGAAACCAAAACCGGTTCTTATCAAATCTTGGTTCACGAAATTCCTTACCGCGTAAACAAAGCCACTCTCTTAGAAAAAATTGCTGACCTTGTTAGAGATAAAAAGCTAGAAGGCATAAAGGACGTAAGAGATGAGTCCGACAAAGACGGTGTTCGAATTGTTATCGACCTCAAAAAAGACGCCTTAGCCAACAAAATTCTAAACCAGCTGTTTTCCTACACTCAAATGCAGGAAACTTTTCACATGAACACATTGGCTTTAGTGGACGGCATAGAACCTCATGTTTTGAACCTAAAAACTATCTTAGAAAAATATCTCGAACACAGACAAATAGTTATACGTCGCCGAACCGAATTTGAACTTAAAAAAGCAAAAGAACGTGCTCATATTTTAGAAGGTTTAAAAAAAGCGTTAGACAATATAGACGCCATTATTAACACCATCAAGAAATCGGCCAACAGAGAAGAAGCGCACGAGAACTTAATGAAGAAGTTCAAGCTTACAGAAATCCAGTCCAACGCAATTTTGGACATGCGCTTGCAGACCTTAGCCGGGTTAGAAAGAAAGAAGATAGACGATGAATTAAAAGAGAAAAGAGCGTTAATAGCAGAACTTGAAGGCATACTTAAGTCCAACAAAAAAATCTTAGGCATTATAAAAAAGGAAGTCGAAGAACTCAAAGCCAAGTTTGGAGACGAACGCCGCACTCAGGTTGTAAAAAATGCCATAGGCACTTTTAGCGCCGAAGATTTAATTCCTGAAAGCAATGTTATTATAACTATAACCAAGAGCGGCTATGTAAAACGCCTAGCTCCTGACACCTACAGACAACAAGCCAGAGGCGGTAAAGGCGTTATCGGACAAACTCTTAAAGAAGAAGACGTGGTTGAAAAGCTTATTTCTTCCAACACTCATGACGACATTTTGTTCTTTACCAACAAGGGCCGTGTGTTCCAAACCAAAGTTTATGAACTGCCTGAAGGTAGCCGCGTAAGCAAAGGCCAAGCGCTAGTCAACTTCTTACAACTTGGCCAAGGCGAAACCGCACAGGCTGTACTCACGCTTTCTAAAAAAGACGGTGCGAAATTCCTAGTCATGGCAACCAAAAACGGACTTATTAAGAAAACAGACCGAGAAGAATTTACCAAAGTTAGAAGAAGCGGCATGATAGCTATAAGCTTAAAAGACGGCGACGAGCTTAAATGGGTAGAGGCTAGCATGGGCGACGACCAAATTATACTTTCTACGGAAAATGGGCAGGCTATTCGCTTTAGCGAAAAAGATGTTCGCGCCATGGGACGCTCTGCAGCTGGTGTAACCGGAATGCGTATAAAAAAAGACGACCAAATTATTTCTATGGATGTTATTAATAAAGAAGTAGATGTAAAAAATTTGGAAGTTCTAGTTATAACTGAAAATGGGTTAGGCAAAAAGAGTAAGCTTACTGACTACAAAATCCAAAAACGTTCGGGCAGCGGTATAAAAACTTTAAAAGTCACTCCCAAAACTGGAAAAATAGTTAGCATGTCCATACTTAATTCCAGCGAAGAGCACGACATAGTTCTTATTTCCAAAACCGGGCAAACTATAAGAACCCCACTTAACGCTGTTTCCACACTTGGCCGCGCCACTCAAGGCGTAAGAGTTATGAGGCTGGACGAAGGCGACAAGGTTGCAAGCGCGACGGTGATTTAATTAGCTGGTAAAGGGATAGTAACAAAAAATTTACAAAGGTGATCTTTGCGCAGCGCAAAGATCACCTTTGTCGTTAAGATCAGACACTTGATACTTTAAATATCTTCTACTATAATATCTATCAATGGGCGTATAACTTCCTCTGTCACTAAAGTTATGGCGAGCAAGTAATTAATATTATACTTATTCGCACAATTCTCGCCCTACGAAGCCTTGTGTGTAGTAGGGGGCGTGTAGCTCAGCTGGTTAGAGC
>CAZGAF010000018.1:10681-22743 GCA_964523855.1 uncultured Candidatus Saccharibacteria bacterium
TTCCCTGGTTCGAATCCAGGCACGCCCACCATAATAAAGATCTTTCAAATTTTGAAAGGTCTTTATTATTTTAGGTCTAGACAAGCGGGCAAAAATTTGCTATACTGTATGTAGAAAAGCAATTTTCTTCTCCAAAAGGAGAACGAAACAAAAACAAAACACAACCGAATATAAAAACCAAAAGCACATACCGTGCTCAATTTGTCCTCATTTTTTGGACAATTGGCTGTGCGGTTATTCGCTCAGCTAAAGACTCTTATTTTTAGCTTTTCATAAAACCTCTTTTTGTAACCATCAGTATGGGTACGAAAGGGGTTTTTCAATTTCAAATTTTATTGTAAAATAGATTGGCAACCAAATTAACACGGACCTACTGATTGTACACGAATAAACAGATTCCTACTGATGCGTCATCCGTAGACATCGGTATATCCGCGACCAATCCGTAGATCCGCATAAACTTTACTTATGGACCAAGACAAGCTTAGAGATATTTACCAAGAAAAATACGAAAAACTTTTGAGTTTAACTTTTGAAGAATGGCTAGACCAAGCTCCTCAAACCGAAGACCAGGCTTATCAGATTTTAGAAGAAATAGACGAAGAATTAAAATCCACCCAAGACGAATACGAGCAAGCGGAAGGGGACGCTAAATGGGAACTAGGCGACTATAGAGAAATGCTGCATAATAAATACCAACTTATAGAGGAAATGTTCGGGCTAGAACCGACTGACGAATAATCTAATTTAAAAGATTGACATCATTTAAAAGATTTAAATGATTATTATCTATGACCCCTGACGAATTAAAAGAAAGAACCAAAAAGTTTGCAATAAGGATTGTTAAACTTGTACAATATCTAGAGAAAAATCATGGGCTAGTCGGTAGAAAGATAGGGGATCAAATTTTAAGATCAGGCACTGGCATATACAGCAACTATAGATCTGCATGTAGAAGCAAATCTGCAAAAGATTTTATTTCGAAAATGGGGACAGTAGTAGAAGAGTCAGACGAAACACTGGGCTGGTTAGAACTTTTGATCGCTGCCCATATTTTAAAAAAAGAAACAGTTGAATCATTATTAAAAGAAGCTGACGAACTGACAGCTATCATGACCGCATCCAGATCAACATCTATTAGAAAACATCGAAATACTTTCTAATAATCTTGTCAGTTATTTAAATCCTTTAATTCTTTTAAATCAAAATGCTTTACGTTGTTGCAACACCAATAGGAAATTTAGGAGACATAAGTATTCGCGCCATAGAAACCTTAAAAGCGTGCGATTTTATCGTTGCAGAAAATCCCGGATATTCAAATCGGCTACTTCAACATTTAGATATTAGAGACAAGGAAATATTCCAATTCGCAGAACATAATGAGCAGCAAGTTGTTAAAGAACTGGCCAGGAGGCTCTCAAAACAAAATGGTACCTTTATCACCGATGCCGGAACTCCCGGGATTTCCGACCCAGGGTTTAGGCTGGTTAGAGAATGTGTTAACCAAAACGTACAAGTAGTTCCAATCCCTGGTGCCAATGCCGCTATAGCAGCCCTTTCTGCTTCAGGACTTCCTACCGACCGTTTTATGTTCCTTGGATTTTTACAAAAGACAGCTGCCAAAACTGTTTCGGCTTTACAAGCTGCAGAAGCCGCGGAAGCCACAGCGATTTTTTACGAATCCCCGGAAAGGATTTTAAAAACTTTAAGCTATATAAGCAACGCATTTCCAACGGCCAACGTAGTTATAGCAAGGGAACTTACCAAAATCCATGAAGAATTTATTCGCGGCAATCCGCTTGACGTAATCCATCAACTTCAAGAAAAACCAAGTATAAAAGGAGAATTTACAATAATTATTTCATTTAAATAAACGGCTACGAAAATACAAAAAATACTAAAATACCAATTTTAGTACTTTAGTAGCCAGCAAACCCATGTCCGGACACAGTAAATGGTCTCAGATAAAACGAAGCAAAGGCGCGCTCGACCAAAAGCGCGGACTTTTGTATTCCAAACTCGGGAAAAAAATCTCTATCGCAGTTAAAGAAGGGGGAGGCAGCGGCGACCCAAGCGTTAACTATAAGCTTAAAAGCACCATAGACTACGCAAAAGACCAAGGCATGCCCAATGACAACATAGAAAGAGCAATAAAGTCTGCCATAGGCGGAGGTGGAGCGGCTATAACTGAAGCTGTGTATGAAGGCTACGGACCTTTTGGTACCGCATTTTTAGTGGAAACCGCCACAGACAACACCAACAGAACTTACCAAAATTTAAGACATATATTTTCTAAACATGGCGGCAGCATAGGCGCACAAAACAGCGTCGCTTGGCAATTTGAAACCAAAGGACAAATTTTAGTTGAACGAAGTGAAAATTTAGAAAGCGTAGAACTAGCCGCTATAGACGCAGGCGCAAACGACGTAAGAGAGTCGGAAGAAGGTTTAGAAGTTTACACAAATGCTTTGGATTTACAAAAAATAAAGGAAGCATTGCTAAGAGCGGGAGCTAAGATTGCAAAAGCAGACGTAATAAAAGAAAGCTCACAAGGAGTTGACCTAACCGAAGAACAAAAACCTAAAGTTGACTCTCTCTTCGCCGAGCTGGAAAACGACGAAGACGTAATAGCAGTACATACTTCAGCGAACCTTTAATCCTTAATCCCTGATCGTTGATCTTTTATCCTTGATATACCGAAGCATGAAGGATAAAAGATGAAGGATAAAAGATAATGACCATCCTTGGTATCGATCCTGGTACAGCCACAACTGGTTACGGCATCATCAAGGCAACTAAAAAGTCTGGCGAATTTGAGCTAGTAGATTTTGGCGTAATCGAAACTAAAAAAACTCTGAGCGATTCAGAGAGGCTTAAAATTTTAGGACAAGACATTGAAGAAATAATAAAAAAATACAAACCCGAGGCAGTGGGGGTAGAAAAACTTTTTTTTACTTCAAACCAAAAGACCGCAATTACCGTAGCGCAAGCCAGGGGAGTAGCACTGTATGTTTGCCGCCTAAACCTCTTACCAGTCTTAGAATACACTCCGCTTCAAGTTAAAAATTTTATTTGTGGCTATGGTAAGGCAGAAAAAAAACAAGTGCAGTATATGGTACAAAAAACTTTTAAACTAAAAAGCGTACCCAAACCTGACGACGCCGCAGACGCGCTTGCGGTTGCGCTATGTGCAGGTTTTTTTCATAAAAACGAAAGACAGCTTAAAAAAGTAAAATAAAAAACTTTTACACATAGACAGAGTAGAAATGTATGTTATACTTTTTATACAATTCTTCTTCGTCGGAGAGTTGTAAAATTTAATCTTAAGATTTCTATTTTTAGAAATCACAAGGAGAAACAATATGTTTTTTGACGACGAACCAATGGGCGGTGCCACCGACGACGGCGGCATGAGCACAGAAGACACAGGTACCGAGCAAAAAGAAGAGGGCAGCGCCTCTTCTGAAATGTAAACAAGAAAATAGAGTTAGTAAAACCCTCTTCCCGCAATAGCGGGGAGAGGGTTTTTAAAAAACTATTTAGTTACAATATAGTAAAATTTTCTTTTACCCACTTGTATTAACTTTGGCTGTTTATCTAAAAAAATTTCTTGATCTTTAGACAAAGCCACAGAATCAATCCTTACTCCATTTTGCTCTATTAAACGCTTGGCTTCGGACTTGCTAGACACCGCTCCCAAAGCAAGCAAGAGCGCGCTAACTGCAAAGCTTTTTTCCACAAATTTATGCGTAGGTATGTCGGAAGGTAATTCACCCTTAGAAAACTGGTTTAAAAATGCCTGCTTTTCCTTTTCCGCAGTCTTTTCGTCGTAATACAAAGCCGTAATGCTTTGAGCTAAGATAAGCTTTTGGTCTCTCGGGTTCTTGTTTGTCTCTATAATCCGCTCAACTTCTGCCAAAGGTACTCTGGTAGCTAAAATAAAATATTTCTTTATAAGTTCGTCACCTACGGACATAACCTTGCCAAACATATCTTTGGAAGAATCTGTTAAATTTATAACATTACCCCATGAAGAAGACATCTTCCTGCCATCTGTACCTTCCATTAAACTGGTCATTAAAATATTCTGCGGGCGCTGGCCGTATGCCGGCTGAATAGTTCGGCCTGCGAGCAGATTAAATCTTTGGTCAGTACCACCAAGTTCAATGTCGGCTTTAACAGCCACGCTATCGTAACCCTGCATAATGGGGTATAACAACTCTCTTAAGGAAACTCTTTTTCCAGCCTTGAGTCTTTTAGCAATATTTTCTCGCGCCTCAAACTCATGAAGCCCGAACAAATTAGCCATCTTGCCTATTTCTAAGAACCCAAGTTTCTTTAACCACTTGGAATTGTAATGCATTTCGGCTTTTTTTGGATCAATAATTTTTGCCGCCTGCTTAAAATAGGTTTTAATATTTTCTTTTATTTGAGTTTCTGTCAGCATCGGTCTTTCAGACTCTTTGTCCGAAGTGTCGCCAATCTGTCCTGTAAAATCACCCACAATAAAAACCACTTTATGGCCTAGTTCCTGAAAGGCTCTAAGCTTCCATAAGACTACCGCCCTGCCAATGTGAATGTTAGAAGAAGTAGGGTCAATGCCAAGCTTTACCCTAAGCGGTTTTTTGGAAGACAAAGCCTTTTTTAAGTCTTCTTTTTCTATAATTTCCTCGACTCCGCGAGTTAATATCTCTTCTAATTGATTAGGCGTCATAAATAAGATTTTTATAGTAATACTAGATACATTATACATAATACTCTATAATTAAGCCATGCGGATATATAGTTTTGAAGGTAAGGATAAGGCTAAAAAAGTAAAATTCAAAAAATCCAAAGGGCGAAGTTTTAAATGGGATGCCAAAACTTTAGCAATTTGGTTTTTTCGAACTGCAGCAGTCGGGATTTTTGTTTTGGCAGTTATGTTTTTGTATTACTCCAAAGACTTACCAGACCCCGGCAAGCTGGTAGAACGACAAGTGGCCGAGAGCACAAAAATATATGCAAGGGACAACTCTTTGCTTTACGAAATTCACGGAGAAGTAAAAAGGACACTAGTATCCTCAGAGGAAATTTCAGACAACCTAAAAAAGGCTACTATTGCTATTGAAGATAAAGATTTTTATAAACACCATGGAATTTCTTTTACAGGCATAGCGAGGGCAACGGTCAGACTTGTTATAAACTTTGACAGAAGCGGAGGAGGGGGCAGCACCATCACTCAACAGTTAGTAAAAAATGCAATTTTAATAAATTACAGCGCC
Source organism: uncultured Candidatus Saccharibacteria bacterium (assembly GCA_964523855.1). GTDB lineage: Bacteria > Patescibacteriota > Doudnabacteria > UBA920 > UBA920 > JAEUSF01. The sequence continues at coordinate 15,943 of CAZGAF010000018.1, forward strand.
TGGGACAGAAAACCCCGCGAGGCTATTTTAAGTGTGGCCATGGAAACCCGTTTTACCAAAGACGAGATTTTGCAAATGTATTTAAATGAAATTCCATACGGAAAAAATACATACGGAGCCGAAGCAGCCAGCCAGGGTTACTTTGGCAAACACGCCAAAGATTTAAGTTTGGCCGAAGCTGCGTATCTAGCCGCCCTTCCACAGTCACCCAGCCGATACAACCCCTTTGGTCCTAACAGAAATATTTTGGACGGAAGAAAAAACTACGTACTACAAAGAATGAGAGAAGATGGCTATATAACAGAGGAACAGGAAAAACAAGCCAGAGAAGAAAAAGTTGCCTTTAGCAACATCCGTACTTCTATTACCGCACCTCATTTTGTATTTATGGTAGAAGACTATTTAGCTGAAAAATTTGGTGAAAAAACCTTACAAGAGGGCGGCTTAAAAGTTTATACGACTCTGGACCCTAAGTTACAAAAGATCGCCGAAGAAGCTATTGCAAAATATGCCGACAATAATGCAAAAAAATATAACGCAAACAACTCCAGCCTAGTTGCCATAGACCCCAAAAATGGCCAGGTTTTGGCTTTAGTAGGAAGTAAAAACTATTTCGGTACTTCTTCGCCGGAAAGCTGTAAATCTGGCGATAATTGTCTATTTGAACCTCAATTTAATGTCGCAACGGCCCCTCGCCAACCCGGCTCCAGCTTTAAACCATATGTATATGTAACAGCTTTCGACAAAGAACATAAGTTTGCCCCGGCCAGCATGCTTATGGACGTTACTACAAACTTTGGACGTTTTAACAACAAAGATTATATACCCCAAAATTACGACGGCTCTGAAAGAGGCCCTATCTCAATGAGGCAAGCCTTAGCTGGAAGCTTAAACATTCCGGCTGTAAAAACCTTGGCTTTAGTTGGTGTAGAAAACGCAACCGAAACGGCGAAGAAACTTGGCATAACTAGTCCGCTGTCTAATTGCGGACTGTCTTTGGTCTTGGGAGGATGCGAAGTTAAACTTATCGACCACACCGGCGCTTATGCTGCTTTGGCAAACGGAGGCGTTAAAAACCCAACCTCTTTTATTTTAAAAATCCAAGACAGAAATAACCAAGTGGTGGAAGAATTTCAGAGTAAGCCCCAAGAAGTATTGGATCCTCAAGCAGTTTATGAATTAACCAGCATTATGACCGACAATAACGCCAGAAGCTACGTATTCGGCCCCAATTCTCCTTTAACTTTACCTAATAGACCCGTCGCTGCAAAAACCGGCACCACCAATGACTGGCACGATGGTTGGACAATGGGCTTTACCCCCTCTTTAGCAGCAGGTGTATGGAGCGGAAACAACTGCGGAAGCAAAAACCCTAAGTGTTTAATGAAAAGAGGCGCGGACGGCGTTTTAGTAGCCGCTCCAATATGGAGAGAGTTTATGCTAAATGCACTTAAAGACACCCCTGTTGAACAATTTGAAAGACCTTCAGGCATTCAGGAAGTGGTAGTAGACAGTGTTTCAGGCAAACTTCCAACCCAACTCACACCTTCAACCAAAACAGAAGTTTTTGCCAAGTATAGCGTACCCACCGAATACGACGACGTACATAAAGCAATCGAAATAGACTCCGCCACAGGATTGCCAGCCACACCCCTAACACCTCCCAACCAAATTTCTTACAGAACATATTTGGTGTATAAGAGTGAAAAACCAGGCAATGCTAATTGGGACAATGCCGTAAGCACTTGGGCACTACAAAACGGTTTTGGCTACCCAGACTCCCTAAATAGCTCCAGCACCCCCATAACCTCCGGACAACCGCCGGCCGTTAGCATTAATTCCCCCGACGACAACTCAACAATCTTCTCTCTCCCGGTCCAAATTGAAGTTGCAGCCACAGGTGAAAACAGCATTGCGAGAGTCGACATTTCGGTGGACGGCAACTTTGTAACCAGCCTAAATTCTGCGCCTTATATTTTCAACTTAACCAACAGCTACGAAAACGGAAAGCATACTATTGCGGCCAAGGCTGTAGATATTACAGGTAAAACTGCCGATACAAGCATAATTCTAAACTACGACTTAACCGGTAATAACCCCTAAGTACCATGACTTATTTAGTACTGCTTAGTTTTATTTTCTCCCCGCTTTACATTTTTAAAAAAAATCTTTTTGGAATACCAGCAAACTTTTTAATGCTGTGGGTACTTTTTGTATGGCTAGTGTTTTTTTTCTATTTAATAAAAAACAAGGCGGTACAAAATTTCTTAGACTTTATAAAAAAAATACAAAAAGAAAACTTTTTCCTAATAGGGCTTTTTATTTTAGCCTCAATAATATCTTTATTTACAAAACAAATTTCATCTGAAAAAATAGGCTGGCTACTAGTAATTTTCATTCAACCAATTAGTTTATTTTTCATAGCCAAATATTTAAAAAAGAAAGATGATTGGTCAAAAAAGTTTATTACCGCGACTTACTGGCTTGTCGGCCTAAGCGGTATTTACGCAGCTGTTCAATACTTTACACTCTTTGGACTCCCTGTTTTGTTTCAAGGAAATGACGTTGAAACCAAAAGGGCAATAAGTTTTTTTACCCACCCTAATTTCTACTCACTTTTTGTAGCCCCACTTTTAGCTTTTCTAATACCCGACTTAATGAGTAGCCTTAGGAAAAATTTACCGAGCAAAAACTTTAAAATTTTAGCCTGGACTTTTGGCACCTTGGGGCTTATTCTCTCCCTTTCTCGAGCTGGCTGGTTAGGACTTTTATGTGCTTTTATTTTTTATGCCGTACTCACCGGAGATAAAAAAATTAAACAAACCGCCTTAATAACTCTTAGCATCGCTGCTATTATAGCCGTTACAGTACCTGACATACGAACCAAATTAATAAAACCTTTCCTGGGGGAAAAGTCTTCGTCTTCCAGACTTACCTTGTGGGAAAGTGGCATAAAAGTCATAAAGTCCTCTCCTGTGTTAGGCCTTGGACTTAAAGGCTACGAAGCTGAATATAAAAATTTAATTTCAGACCCCAGTTTACCAGCCCACAACTTTCCTCACAATATATTCTTAAATTTTTGGGTGGAAACCGGCATGCTAGGACTTGTTAGTTTTTTCCTCCTTTTACTTTTTTCTTTTTATAAAGCCCTCGCCCAAAGAAGCTTAGTTGGTCTTAGCGTAGCCATGTTTCTAATTTGTTTTCTGGTCCAAGGACAAATCGACAACCCATATTTCAAAAATGACCTGGCAATAGTCTTTTGGCTAGTCCTTTCCTTACTCTAAAGAATTTAAAAATCCATCACGCTTGTGATGGATTTTTTTGTCGTATAACAATTTTTCTGTAAGGCTCCTTGTCTACACTTTCTGTAAAAACTTCCGGACTATGCTCCTGTAAATACGCATGGACAATTCTTCTTTCGTAAGACGGCATAGGTTCAAGCGCTTGAGCTCGCCCTGTTCTTTTTAACTGTTCAACTGCGGCCCTAGCGGTTTCTTTTAAGTACCACTCTCTTTTCATTTTATAATCATCAACATCCAAAGAAAAATACAAAGGTTTTTCTATAAATTTCTTCGACGCCATAGCTTGAAGTAAAACCTGCAACGAATGCAGCGTAGAACCCTGCCTGCCGATTAAAAGATAGGACTCTGAAGAAGCCGCTATGTTAAAAACCAAACCTTTAGTAACACTTTCTTCGTAACTTACTTTGGCGAAGATGCCCATTTTTTCGAGCAACTTTTCTACTAACTCTTTTGTTTGTTCTATTTGATTATAATCAGTCATATTTTTCTTGGCTTAAGGATTACGAGAGGGGAATTATGAAAAGCATAATTCCAAATTCCTAACCCCCAAACTACACTACCAAAGCTTTTTCTTTACTCTTTCTCATAATCCAATACTGCTGACCCACAGCAAACAAGGTCGTAACTATCCAATAAAGAGGTAATCCCGCCGGCAAGCTTAGTGCAAAAAATATGCTTATACCAGGCAATATATATGTTGTCTGCATTTGCATCATGCGGGCCGTAGGGTCATCAGAAGAAGACGTTTTAGGCATTGTAAGCTTAGACTGCCAAAATTGAGCAGCGCCTGCTATAATTGCCAACATTATACCCGCGATGGAAGCGCTACTTTTTTGAGACAAGTCTATTAAGCCTAAAAAGTGAGGATTTACAAACTCAGGCCTTGGCACAAAAGAATACAACTCTGTAAGCTGTCCGTTCAAAGCCTTTGTAAAAACTTGATAAAGAGCTATAAGCAAAGGCAACTGTATTAAGAGCGGCAAACAGGAAGAGAACGGGCTTATTTTATGCTCGCTATAAAGCTCCATCATAGCTTTGGCCTGAGCTTCTTTATTGTCCTTATGTCTCTCTCGAAGTTCGTTTAGTTTTGGCTGTAAGTCATTTAGAGCTTTTTGGTTTTTTAAACTTTTATGGAAACTTGGGGCAAGCAAAAGCCTGATTAGCAAAGTGAGAAGAATAATAACAACGCCAATATCGGGAATATAATGATAAAACCATATTAGCAAGTTTAAAAGTGGGGCAACCAAAATAAAATGCTGTGAAAAGGGGTTTAAATTCATAAATTTATTTTACAAGATCAATTTTTGGAGAACTAAAAGGATTACATTTAATTATTCTTGGGATGGAAAACATAATACCTTTTGCTACTCCGTGTTTTAAAACTGAAAGCCTGGTGTATTCGCTGCAAGATGGGTAAAACTTACAAAACCCATGTGGGTACAAGCCTTTTGGTATGCCGTGGTCAGGAGACAGAGTTAACTGATAGACCCTAATAATCAAAGCGACTAACTTACGAGGTAAAAAAAGTATTTGATAAAATATGTTAAGCATTTTTAGTAAATATACCCCACATTGTCATGCTAGAACTTAAATTTTTTAGTAACAAACTTTCTTCAATTTTGGCAGAACGGGGCTTTAGCATTATTACATAATCTCCAGGCCTAATTCTAGTCATCTGAGTTTTTAAAAATTCCCGAATAATCCTTTTAAGTCTATTTCTTTTTACAGCTCTTTTGTCTACTTTTGTGGAAACCACAACTGTAAACTTCGGAGCCTCTCCGACTTTAGGCAAGCATTTAATAGATATTTCTGAATTAAAAAAACCCCGCCCTCTCTTTAGCGCGGCTACTACCTGAGTAGTTTTAGCTAGGCGGTGTTTTCTTTTAAACATGAAGTAAATTTTATAAAGCTAAGCGCTTGCGCCCCTTTAGGCGGCGGTTCTTTAGCACATTTCTGCCAGCATTGGTTTTCATTTTCCTTCTAAAACCATGACGCTTGACTCTGCGAATCTTTTTTGGCTGATAGGTTCGTTTCATTTCTTTATGTGGGAGGCCTTAAATAATATTTATATCAAAAATCTATATAATTTTACTTAAATTTTGCATTTTAGTCAACATTTAACACAAAACTCTAGTTTTATAGTAAAGTAAGAAATCAGTTTATTTTAAAGACACACTTTGTCCACACCTTATAAACAGACAAATATTTTTTTGGCTTAATTTAAAGGAAATATTAGAATTTTACATGTTGATAACTCGCTGATAAAATTCAAAAGTAGTCAATTTTCTTACAAAAACACAATAAAACATGAACAATCAACAACTTTGGCAAGCTATTTTAGGACATTTAGAAATCTCGCTTAGCAAAGCCAATTTTAATACTTGGTTTAAAAATACCAGCATTATTGAAAAAGAGGGGGCGTATATTGTTGTTAATGTACCCGACCTATTCCATAAAAACTGGATTCAAAACAAATACCATTCAGAAATGCTAAAGGCCTTAAAGTCCATAGCCCCCGAAATCAAAGAAATTCGCTACCATGTAGGGTCTATAAACACGGTAAACTCCCCAATTCAGGGAAAAAGCGTTAAAATAAGCGAAATTCCTACAAATAATACCCAGGAAAACTCAACCAATACCTCCAGTCTAAACCCCAAATACACCTTTGAAACCTTTGTGGTGGGGAAAAACAGTGAATTAGCTCATGCCGCCAGCTGGGCTGTGGCTAAAAATCCGGGATCCCAATATAATCCTTTGTTTATTTATGGGGGAGTAGGTTTGGGAAAAACTCATTTAATGCATGCTGTTGGCCATAATATTATAAAAAGCAACGCCAAAGCCAAAATATTCTACGCTTCCAGCGAAAAATTCACTAATGACTACATAGACGCGCTAAAAGAAAAAAGAATTGAAGAATTTAAAAAGTTTTATAGAAACTTAGACGCTCTTTTAATAGACGATATCCAATTTATAGCCGGAAAAGAAGGGACTCAAGAAGAATTTTTTCATACTTTCAACGAACTTCGCGACAAGGGCAAACAAATTATTATAACCTCTGACCGCCCACCCAAAGAAATACCAGCCATTGAGCAGCGTTTAGTTTCCCGCTTTGAATGGGGCATGATAGCAGACATACAAGTACCAGATTTGGAAACTAGAATGGCTATCTTAAGAACAAAAATGGAAAAACGCGGCACTAGCCTGGACGAGCAGATTTTGTTTTACATTGCTGAGAATATACAAAATAACGTGCGCGAACTTGAAGGCGCGTTAAACAAACTCTCTGTTTATCAGCAGATGCAGAACCGAGGCCTGGTACTAGAACAAGCAAAAAGCATTTTGGGTAGCATAGTAGGCAGTAAAAAGCGCGTAACATCCCCTAGGAAAATAGCTGAGGTTGTGGCGGAATTTTATAATATTAGTATGGATGAACTAATAAAACAGTCTAGAAAAAAGGAATTTGTTAAGCCAAGACAAATTGCCATGTACTTAATTAGAA
>CAZGAF010000018.1:22753-23059 GCA_964523855.1 uncultured Candidatus Saccharibacteria bacterium
TGCAGTCGAAAAAATTGAACAGATGGTTTCCGAAAAGGACGCTTTTAAACAAGAAATTAATCTTGTTATGGATAAACTGTTTATGTAGAGGGATAAGCCGGTGGAAAAAGGGTGTATTATAAAACCTTTAAAAATTAGGTTTTGTTTCCTAACTAGTTATTCAGGTATTCACACAGAATTTTCCACAAACCAAAGATCTAAAAATTACTCTGCGAAACCAATAAACATTGCTATAAATTTGCTTATCCCCAAATCCACAGCGCTTATTATTATAATTAGTTTTATTTATAAAATATTATATATATG
>CAZGAF010000019.1:0-22687 GCA_964523855.1 uncultured Candidatus Saccharibacteria bacterium
TAGGTTGTTACTATATAACTGCTATGCGTGAAGGTTTGAAAGGTGAAAATAAAATCTTTGCAAACCCACAGGAAGCAATTTTGGCTTACAACAATGGCTTTGTAAACATTCAGGCCAAAGTTAAAGTTAGAATGTCGGAAGAGTTTGGTTTTAAAAACGGCGAAATTATTGAAACATCTATTGGAAGACTTATTTTCAATAAAGTTATTCCAAAAGACATGGGTTTCCATAACGAACAGTTCGACAAAAAGCGTTTGCAGAGTTTGGTGCGCGAAGCTCATAGACTTTTGGGTAACGATAAAACCGCCGAACTTATTGACGAGATTAAGCGTACTGGTTTTACATACATGAAAAAGTCAGGACTTTCATGGGGTATGGACGACTTACGAGTTCCGACTTCCAAACATGCTATGTTTGCGGAAGCGGAAAAGGCAGTGGAAGAAACCTACCAGCAGTACAGAGAAGGTCTTTTGACTGAGGAAGAAAGAAAGAATCGCGTTATTGAAATTTGGGCTGAAGTTTCTGAAAAGCTTTCAAAAGATGTGGCTAAGACAGTGGATAAGCATTCGAGCGTGAATTACATTTTCACTTCCGGTGGTCGTGGTAGCATGTCTCAGATTTCTCAGATGTCTGGTATGAAAGGTTTGGTGGTTAACCCAGCTGGTGACGTTATTGAGCTTCCGGTAAAAGGTAGCTTTAAAGAAGGTTTGCAAGTTTTGGAATACTTTATTTCTACTCACGGTAGTCGTAAAGGTATGTCCGATACTGCGCTTAGGACCGCTGACGCCGGTTACTTGACCAGGCGTTTGGTAGACGTTGCGCAGGATATTGTAGTTAATGCCGAAGACTGCGGTACCGAAGACTACGATGTAATTGATGCGGTAGAGAGCGAAAGAATGAATAAAGCTTTTGACAGACGTTTATTCGGCCGCGTTGCTGCTGAAGATGTGACTGTCAATGGGCAAGTTATTGTTCATAAAAATGAAGCAATAGACGACCATACCGCTCGTGAAATAGTGAAAGCGGGAATCACCGAAGTTAAGTGCCGTAGCGTTTTGAAATGTAAACTCACTCGTGGTATTTGTAAGGCTTGTTACGGTTTTGATTTAGGTTTCAACCGTATGGTAACCTTGGGTGCTGCGATTGGAATTGTAGCTGCGCAGGCTATTGGTGAACCGGGTACTCAGCTTACTATGCGTACCTTCCACACTGGTGGTTCCGCTGCGGTTAAAGATATTACTCAAGGTTTGCCTCGCGTAGAAGAATTATTTGAAGCCAGGCAGCCCAAAGGTCAGGCGTTCGTGTCTGAAGTCGATGGACAAGCTTATATAACTAAGCCTAACAACAAAGAGTACATTTTGCGTATTCAAGGCGCAGATGTGGAAAAAGATACTTATGCTTTAAACGGAGCTCAGTCTGCTATAAAGGATGGAGCTCACGTTGAAGCAGGGGATACTTTGTTTATTGACCAAGATGGTAAGTCCGTGAAGGCTAAGGTGGGCGGTATAGTTAAGCTTTCTAAAAAAGGCGAAGCATCGGTTATAGAAATTATTCATGAGAGTGATTTGGTAAAGGAATATGTTATACCAGCATCCTTTACTTTAATGGCTAAAGAAGGTGAGTTGGTTTATAAGGGTCAACGCTTAACCGAAGGTAACTTGGATCCGCATATGGTCATGGCCTTACAGGGCGCTCAAGCAGCACAGAAGTATATTGTGAAAGAAGTTTTGGACATTTATACTTCCCAAGGTCAGCAAATTCATGACAAGCATATTGAAGTTATTGTTAGACAAATGTTCAGCAAAATGCGCATCTTAAATGCTGGAGACAGCGAATTTGTAGAAGGCGAAATCGCAGACAAATCTAAGCTTAACTTTATAAACGAAGAGTTGGCAAAAACCGGCAGGACTCCAGCTAAAGCCGAACAGCTTCTAATGGGTATTACGAAAGTTTCTTTGAACACCGACTCCTTCTTGGCAGCGGCAAGTTTCCAAGAAACCACACGTGTGCTTATAGAGGCTGCTGTTACCGGTAAAACCGACTACTTAAGAGGCTTAAAAGAAAACGTAATTATTGGTAAGCTTATCCCTGCTGGTACTGGCTTTGATGCTGCTATGGCTAAAGAAGTCTTAAAAGCAGAAGAAGCGGTTTCTGCTGCTTCCGATACAGCTGAATAATTCTTGTAGAACTTTTTGAGCAGTACTTCGAAAATGCCCTTCTGTTATTAAAAAGCAGAAGGGCATTTTCTTTTTATGAAAGGAAAAGTTTATGGAAAATTTTAAATTGGCTTTGAGGCATTTGTCTAAAAAAGACAAAATTTTAAGAAAGCTTATTAAGCAGTCGTCATTAAAGCCTTTAAAACCAAAAACAAATACTTTTATGTCTTTGGTAGATTCTATAATTTACCAACAGTTAAGTATAAAAGCGGCGTTTGCCATAAAGCAAAGGTTCTTAAAACTGTTTGCTTTACGAAAACCTACACCCGAAAAAGTTTTGAGCATGCCTGAAATGCGCATGCGTACTTGTGGTTTGTCTAGGCAAAAAGTTTCTTATATAAAAAATATTGCGAAAGCTTTTGCAAAGAAAGAAGTAGCTTATAAAAATTTTAAAAACATGTCTGACGAGGAGGTAATTGAGAGTTTAATAAAAATAAAAGGCGTGGGCAGATGGACGGCAGAAATGTTTTTAATATTTTCTTTAAATAGAACAGATGTTTATTCGTTAGGGGACTTAGGTTTAAATAATGCTTTAAAAAAATTGTACAAAATAAATACCCGCATACATATAAAAAAACTATCTGCTTTGCTTAAAACTTGGACTCCGTACAAGAGTTTGGCAGCCAGGCTTTTGTGGGAAAGTTTAAAAATTAAATAGAGCTACTAAAATACTAAATTATACAAAAATACGAAATTGATTTAATTTCGTATTTTTGTATTTGCTAGCAGGCGGTTTAATATTTTGGTAGCCGTATCTCTACTTAGGCCATTCTTCGACTATAAGTAGGTCGTTTTTGTGTAGCCCCTTTTCTTTTAAGATGGACCAAATATGCTCGGTAATAAACGGCATGAAAGGGTGGAGGAGCTTAAGAATAGTGGATAGTGAGTAGTGCAGAGTGGACAGAGTAGATTCTTTTAGCTTTTCATCGGTGAGTTGGGTTTTGCTGGCTTCAATGTATATGTCGGCAAACTCGTGCCATGTAAATTGGTAGATTTCTTGCGCGGCTTCGTGTAGTCGGAAGTTTTCTAAGTGAGAAGTGGAAGACTTTATTAGTTCTTCAAGTTTACTCAGTATGGCTTTATCGGCATCTGTTTTTGGTTCTGGTTTTGTTATTTCGATTTCCCGCCCGAATGGCTCTTTCGGGCTAGTGTTATTTGGGATTTCCAGATTTGTCATAACAAATCTGGCGATGTTCCAAAGCTTGTTGCCAAAATGCTTCATGCCTTTTATTTTGTCTTCAGCCAGAGGTATGTCATTGCCGGCTGCGGTGGAAAATACCAAGGCAAACCTTAACGCGTCTGTACCGTAGGTGTCTATTATGCCAAGCGGGTCAATAACATTGCCTTTGGATTTGGACATTTTTTGTCTGTCTTTGTCTCTAACCAATCCGTGTAAATAAACCTTTTCAAAAGGTGGTTTGCCGGTTCGGTAGTAAGAAAGCATAACCATGCGAGCAACCCAGAAGAAAAGAATATCCCAGCCGGTTTCCATAACTTGAGTCGGAAAGAAATTTTCTGCATCTTTGGTTCCGTGCTTGGCGTCATTGGCCATTAAAGTGGCATAAGGCCATTGACCGGAAGAAAACCAGGTATCAAAAGTGTCCGGATCGTTAACTAGTTCTCCGTTACAACCAGGGCACCTAGCAATTGTGTTTTTAATGTCCACAATAGGTTCTTTGCACTTGTCACTGGTTACTTGTAACTCGTTACGCTTGTTACAGTATTTAACGGGAATAGGTATACCCCACCAAATTTGTCTGGAAATAGGCCAGTCTCTTAAGTTCTCCATCCAGTGCCTAAAAACTTTTTCAAATCTTTCGGTAACTATTTCAACTTCTTTTTTATCGAGTGCCGCAAGGGCCACGTCCCTTAGACTTGGTCTGCCGTCGGGCAGCGGTTTGGTCATGGCTATATACCACTGGTCTACAATTTGGGGTTCGATTAAATTTCCGCATTTATAACAAAGTTGTACGTTGTGCTTGTAGTTCTCGTCAGTCTTTTCCAGTAAGCCTTTTTCTTTTAACTTTTCTACAATTTTAGGTCTAGCATCAAGAATTTTAAGGCCAGCAAATTCACCGGCAATCGGCAGAAGCTTGCCTCGTTTGTCTATAACTGTCTCGCTGTCTAACTTGTGCCTTTGAGCAATTTCAAAGTCTATGGGGTCGTGGCTCGGGGTAATGGTCATGACACCGGTTCCAAACTCCATGTCTACGGCTTCGTCTTTTATAACTGTGGCAGTTACGGTACCGTTAATCCATTCTACTTCCAGCTTGTCGCCGTGTTTGTACTCTGCGTATCTTTTGTCTTCCGGGTGCATGACTACGTACTTGTCTCCAAACTTGGTTTCCGGACGGCTGGTACCTATGGTAAATGGCCCATACTTGAAATAATAAAAAGGTTCTTGTCTTTCTTCGTATTTGGTTTCAAGGTCGGCCAGGCCAGTTTGGTGCTTGGGGCACCAGTTACAAATTCTGCCTGAGCGGTACACCAGACCGTCTTTATGCATTTTTTCAAAAGTTTGGTAAACAACTTTTACAATTTCCGGATCAAGAGTAAAAATATTTCTGTCCCAATCGCAAGATGCACCAAGTCTTTTTAAACTGTTTTCGGTTATGTGTTTGTTGCTTTGTACAAAGTTCCAGACTTCTTTATAGAAATCTTCTCGGGTCATGGAAAAACGGCTGCGGCCTTCTTTGTCGAGCTTTTTTTCGTACACCACTTGTGTTTCAAAGCCTGCGTGGTCGGTGCCCGGAACCCATAAAGCTTTTTTGCCTTGCATTCTGTGGTAGCGGATTAAAATATCTTCAATCGTAACAAACAAAGCATGGCCCAAATGCATAGGAGCATTGGCGTTTGGCGGCGGCATTATTATAGTGTAGGGCTCTGTTCTTTCTCCTGGTAGTTTGTCAGGATTAAAGTAGCCAGACTCTTGCCAAACTTTATAAATTTTTTCTTCTACTTCGCTCGCATTGTAAGATTTTTCTAATTCCATATATTATAAGTAAATTCTTTGTTAATACTTCAGTGTCCAAAATGTAACGGCCGTTATTTTTTGGACACCTTGATTTTAAACGATTTTAAAAGGTCTTTTGGGTCATCTATTTTGTCTACTCTGAGCATTCTAATGTAACGTATAAGTCCAGAATTCTTAAGGAACTTAATTGCTTCTTCGCTCAATGCATAAGGGCTTATATACACGCTTGCTTGTAGAGGTTTAAAGCCAAACTGCCTTAAAAGTTTCCTAAGTTTGTCACGGACTCTTCGGGCGTCTTCGGGAATATCAAAAATTATTAAACGCCATTTATTATCCCAAGTATTACTTTCTGGTGGGAGAGTCGCCTTTTGAAAAAGCGCTTCTAATTCACCTTTGTTGGTTAGTGTAATAATTCTTTTTGCCTCTTTGTATTCGACTTTTAGCCAGCCCTTTTTGTGCAGTTTGTATATAAGACTGTTTAAGCGTTTGTCTGCAATATAAGATGCATATTCTGGGTATACAGCATTTCTGATAGAAAGCATGCTTGTGGAACGCCCAAGAAGGCTATCTGCTTGTATTAAAGCCAGCATGAGTTTGCTACCAGCAGTGAGTTTTTTAGAATCAATTATTAGCATAAAATTATGTGTCCATTATATCACGGCCGTGACATTATGGACACCAGTGGTTTTATGATAAAAATAAAAACATCACCAAAAGTGATGCTTGAGAGCCCTGTTATTTATAGAGGGCGGTACCATCTCAAATTTACCCGCCCTTTTTAGGCGGGTCGCCGAAGAGGCGACTTGATTTACCATTTTAACGGGTGGTTGTCCGGTTGGGTCTACGAAACAGTAAATAGTAATTAGTAAAGAGTAATCAGGATTCTGCTTACCGTAAACTTTTTTCTGCTTACTAGTTTTTCTTCCAACAGCCTTATCTTTTGATAAATTTCGGTGACAGCCGAAATATAGGCTTTGACTATATTATATATAGTGGGGACGAAATAGTAAATAGATAAAATATTAAAAAAGAAGGCACAACTTTACGCTGCGCCTTGTATCGATCCGGTGTTAGATTTTGTTAGCTGTTCCAAGCCTTGGGGTAGTAAGCACGCCACAGCATGTAGGCAGGCTTTATGAAAGAATGCTTTGGGCAGCCCTCTTTTCGGGTACAGGTCCCATCCGTAGGTTAGTACTATTACTTTGTCGTCCTCTGGGTTGTCTATGATCATCCTGATATTATTAGCGAATTCGGGATTGTGCTGCCTAGCTTCCTCCAGCTTTTGCCGATTACAGAAAACGTGCAGTACGGTGTTATAACCAGTCGGCGCTTTTTCTAACGAGAGCATATGTCCTCCAAACTTTTTGTGTACCAAGGACTAAACCTTTTCTTTCTCCTTTTCTTCAGAAAAAGGGAGGATAAATAAAGTCCTTGAAACGCAAATAAAAAACCCTTACCTAGCGAGCTAGGTAAGGGTTTAATTTTTAGAATTAATGCCCAAAAACCCGCTCGCTGAGTATAGAGCAGGAGGAAGATGAGAAGCAGGTTAAGAATGTGAATTGGGCTTTTATCATGGGAAATATTATGTATGAAATATATAACAGCTTTGGTTTTTTGTCTAGTGGAAAAGTTAAATTTCTAGGTTGGGGTCCGCTTGAATTTTGTTAAAATTTACTGGCTTGTAACCGTTTTGTAATTTTATAGCTGCGGCTAGGGCTATCATTTCTGCGTTGTCGCCGCTTAGGTTCATGCCTACTGGCATAAATTTAATATTTGAGTTTTGACAATTAACATTTAGCTCCTCACGCAAAGTGCGGTTAGCTGCGACTCCCCCAGAAAGCGTAACTGTTTTAGCTTTAAATTCTTTTGCGGCGCGCATTGTTTTGGTAACTAGAACATCTGCCACCGAGTCTTCAAAAGCACGGCAGATGTCTTGTTTAGTTGTAAGTGATAAGTGATTAGTGGGCAGTGATTTGATATAGTAAAGGACGGCGGTTTTCAGGCCTGAGAAAGAAAAGTTGTAGCTTTTGTCGTGGATCATGGGGCGAGGGAATTCTATTTTCCCTTTTTCTCCCTTTTGTGCGAGCTTGGAAACTTGGGGTCCACCAGGGTAGGGGAGGTTTAACATTTTGGCTACCTTGTCAAAACTTTCTCCCGCAGCGTCGTCGACTGTTTGGCCAAGTATTTTATAATTCTTTAGGTCCTTCATTAAAACGAGCATGGTGTGGCCGCCACTAACCACGAGAGATACTGCAGGGAACAGATCCTTTATCCTTAATCCCCGTCCGACCTGGTCATCCGGGCGGGCTTTATCCTTAATATCTGCAAAGGGGGAGTACAGGTGTCCGAGCATGTGGTTTGTTGGGATAAGCGGAATGCCAGTGGCAAAGGAAAGAGTTTTAGCGAATTCCACCCCCACCATTAAAGACGGTAAAAGTCCCGGGCCTTGGGTGACGGCAATAAAATCCATATCTTTTATCTTTAATCCTTTATCCTTGAGAGCAGCCTGAACAACAGGGCGGATGTTTTTTACGTGCGCGCGTGCGGCGGCTTCTGGTACTACCCCGCCCATTTTGGAGTGGAGTTTAACTTGGGAGTTTATAATGGAGGACAGGGTTTTGGTTTGTGGAAGGTTCGTGTATGTTTTATTTTTTACCTCACCCCGGATCAAGGCCGGGGCAGGCTCTAACCTTTCCTTTGAAAGGAGAGGGATGCTGGCAGAGTTTACTTCCATTACACAAGCCGCTGTCTCGTCACAGCTGGTTTCTATGGCTAGTATTTTTATAGGTTTCAAGCTCATATGCCAAATATTAACATTTTTAGTAAATTAAAAAAAGGCTTATAAGTTCACAATTTGTTCATAGGTTTTTACTATACTTTAGTTAGGTTTCTGGTAAATAAAATATATAAATTTATGGCTAACTATATTATTGAAGACCGCCCTAAGTATAATCGCGTTACACCGCTTTTTAGGCTGACTCAGGTTATTTGGTATGCTTTGTGGATAGTTGAAACTATTTTATTACTTAGGTTGGCGCTACGTCTTTTGGCCGCAAACCCAGCAGCGGGTTTTACGGACTTTGTTTACAGATTAAGCGCGCCTTTAGTGAGTCCGTTTTTAAATGTTTTAAAAGTTTCTTCGGTGCAAAATGCAGGTGTGATGGAATGGGGGACTTTGTTTGCAATTTTAATTTACTATTTGTTAGCTAGGGCTATTGTGGGGCTAATGCTTATGGGCAGGCCCATACACCCTACAGAAGCCAATGCGAAACTTAGACAGCAAGAGATGGAAGACTAAGGCAAGAGAGAAATAATTTTACTAAGGACCGCCTTGGAGGGGCGGTTTTTAGCTAATTAGACCTTTTGAAAGTAGATATGTTAAAATGTCAAAGTTAATAATTGAAAGGAAAAAAATGGAAAATAATTTAGAAACACCTGAAAAATCAAAAAGATCTGCACATGGCTCGATGTGGACAATAAGCGTTGTTGTTTTAGTTGTTGTTTTAGGTGCTATTGTTTTTTTTAATAAAGGAGTCACGCCAGCAGCTCAGAACGAGACTCAGAAAAAAACCGAAAATACCTCCGAAAGTGGTTCTTCCGAATCTACTTCTGGCTCGGTAGAAAAAACAAACACCGATGAACTAAAAGTGTTTACGGTAGACGGGGAGAATTTTAGTTTTTCTCCAAAAGAAATTCGAGTAAAAAAAGGTGATATGGTTAAGATTGTTTTCAATAACAAAGCTGGTTTTCATGACTTAGTAATAGACGAATACAGTGTTCGTACCCCGCAAATTCAGGCTGGTAAGAGTGCAGAATTTACTTTTACGGCTGACAAGACCGGAACTTTTGAATACTATTGCTCGGTTGGCAGTCACAGGGCTATGGGTATGAAAGGAAATTTGATAGTTGAGTAAGCAAAAAACTCCGTCACTTTAAGTGACGGAGTTTTTTATCTGATTACTGTCCATTCTTTGGTGAAAGACTTTTTAAAAAGCTTTATAAAAATTAGATTGTTTTTTAACCACAAAAACCAAAGTTTTCTCCAGCCTACGGCATGAGCTCGCCGGCTGGTGTGAAGCACGTGTAAACCTGCTTCTATTCTAGTGCGACCCAGTTTTCTAAGTCTTGAAAACATTTCCACATCTTCGCCCACAGCTAAGTCGGTCCTATAACCACCTAGAGCGTTAAAACTTTCTTTGGCTATCATTTGAAATTCTCCGGAAGCTGAGCCTAAAGGCAGTATATGATTGGCTGTATAGTGTATAAAGTTTACAATTTGGAAAAAGAGTTTGTCAGCTAAGGTAGCGTGTTCTGGAAAAACTTTTAAGAATACGCTTAAGCCTGTTAGGTTTTTTTGACGCACGAATTTAGACACCGCAGTTTCAAAGAAAGTATTTATATTCGGAATTTCTACGTCAGCATCTATAAAAACCAGAAAATTTCCTCTGGCTGCTTTTGCGCCTAAATTTTTTCCTAAAGCAATAGTTTGCTTTATGCCTTTCTCGCATTCGACTATTTTGTCAGCGTATTCTTTGGCAATTTGTAAAGTTTGGTCGCTACTGCCTCCGTCAGAAACTATTATTTCATAAGGTAGGTTGTGTAGTTTTCGCAAAGAAAGCAGGGTTCTTTTTAAAACCTTTTCTTCGTTTAAGGTTGGGATAATAATTGAAATCATATTTCTTTTTTTACCAAATACCTGTTTATACCGTAAAGGCTTAATATGACTAAAATTGCTAACAAACTTAAGAAAATAATTCTAAAAGGTTTGGCTACCAGCATGTAAGCATTGCCAAAGAAATATCCAATCAGCAAGAGCAAGGCGGTCCATACAAAACCACCAGCCAAATTTAAAAGAATATAATTTTTTAGCGGAACTTTTAGCATACCAGCTACTAAAAGAGTTGCGAGCCCAAAACCAAAACCCATTGTAATTTTAGAAATAAACAAAATGGGGGCGTGATAAGTGTGAAAGCGTTTTTCTACTTTGCTAATTATTTCGGGGGTAATGTTAAAGAAGTTTCCGAATTTGTTTATAACTTTTCGTGCTCCGTGTCTGCCTATAGCATACCAAACAATGTCGGCTGTAAAATCTCCTGCCATGAGTAAGAAGTAGGCAGGGAGTATGTCGAGTTGTTTTAGGCGAATAAGAAAGCCGGAGGTCAGGGTTAAAACCGGACCTTCGGCTATGGAACCTACAAACAGTAGGGTATATTTGGATGCCTGTACCCAAGAAATAATTTGGCTAAAAAAGTGAGCCATGGTTTAGACGGAGGTGTGTTCGTGGGAATGAGAAGCAAAATGTTTCCTTAAGTAGCGAGCAGCAACAAAGGCTAAGGCAAAGCTGAGGAGTAAAGAAGCGGCCCAGGTAATAACTAAAACCATAGTAAAGTTTTTTACTCTTTCTTCAACAAGCTTTAGGCTGCGGGCAGCAAGCATAAAACCTTTCTGCTTGCCGTCAAAGTTTTTTAAGACAGCAGCGTAACGTTTGCCTCGGGTAGGTTCCCAAGTAAAGCGATGTTCGGATTTTTTCTTTGCTTCTGCAAATACTCCTCCTGGAAGAGAAGGAAGTTGTTCGCCTACAAAACCGTTTCCGGCCAGAGGTTTGCCGGACTCGTCATAAATTACAATAAAAGCATTTAAGGTGTTGGTTATGTCCATGCTGCCTAAGGTACCATTTAAGGAATTTAAGTCCTCAAGCTGAGAGAGTTCTTTGCTGGCTTCTTGAGTCATTTGGATTTGTGGGTCGTTGGCGTTTTGGCGGTATACTTGCTGGACTCCCCAGTAGGTGAGAGCGCTAAGTAAAGTAATGCCTAAAGCCAGAGGCAGCCAAATTATAAAGCTTAAGGAGAGATTTTTTGAATTCTTCATATCTAAAGGTTTTTTTGCCGCTTGTTTAGTTTTTAAAGCGGGCTAATAATATAATGCATTAATTATATCAAATATATATCTTTTTGCTTAGGGTGGAGTGCATGAGAGCAAGTTTTTGTTTCCGACTAAGTTTTTTAACCTGTGCTTCACGTTTTAAGGCTTCGCTCCAGCTGGGAAGTTTTTCGCTATAAATAATTTTGCCTCCGCCGCGTGAGCGGACAAAAGCCGAGCCTTTTTTGGAGTTGTGGGCCAGTTCTCGGGCTTTTAAATTTTTGGTACTACCTGAGTAAAGTGAGCCGTCTTTGCATAAAAGCAGGTAAAAATAAAATTCAGGTTTTTTAGATTTCTTTTCGCTTTTCATAAAGTTAATTATACCTTTAAAAACTTTTTTTCAATAGTAAAGTTAAAATTTCTAAAATTGATACATTATTTTAAGATCAAAATGGGCAAGAGATGAGTATTGATAATTTTGTATAAAAATGCTAAAATTTTTTATTATCCAACTGGTTTGGGTAACAAGAGTGGCGCAAGCTGTTCTTATCTTTCGTTTGGGAGGAAGTAATGGAGACGTTGAGGAGGAAGGTTTTGGCGCTGTTGTCTGGCGCGACGACTATTTTTTGGCTCTCGGTATTCCTGTATTTTACCCCATTCGTGGGTAATGTGCTGGGGTTCCTCGCGGAAAACCTTTATAAGGATTTGCTCGATAGGGCGTTAAAGCATCATGGAGCGTGCACTGCCGAATGTATGACTGTGGCATGGCACCACACATACGGATGGTTGGTGGCTTGGCAGAATAACCAGGATCTGATACTGGTACCTATGGTGCTGAGCGTGACCCTTGTTATATTGTCCCTGCTTAGGCTTCGCTGGATTTGTGAGAGGGTCGGCGAAAGTGGTTTTAGGCCTTCCTTGTACACCTGTTTGTTTGCTCAAGATATCGACGCTTGGGTTAAAAAACAGGAAGGGGAGCGCGATAGGCAGAATAGGTTGTTAAGAAGGGGCGTTGCCAAGGGCATGAGGGCACACCGAATACAGACTCGAAATGCTTCGCGGCTACCTAGCGTTCCTGTTGTCGATCTGCGCGAGAATCGGATGCAAAGGATTGAAGAGCTGTGCGGGGATCTGCTCCGGATAACCCCCGTCTATCCGCCCGATCTGTATCAACAATCGGAAAGTGTGTGTGCCCAAGCGAGGCAAAAGTTGGCGGGCGGTAAATTTAACGAGGCAAGAGAACTTTTAGTTGCTGTCTATCGAGTGCGCAAAGAAGAAAACAAGAGCCAGAAGGTTAAGGTTTAGTTCGTATACGGTCTATAAAAGGGGCCGTTTTTTTATTGGACTAAATTCTAATTTTCCTCTAAAATAAGCATATGAAAAACTTTTTGAATTCCCTGCAAGTGGGATTTTTTTTAGCCTTTAGACAAATAAAACGAGCTAGTTTGGGAACCACAGTTTTAATAATTTTTATTATGACTTTGACGTTTTTAAATTTGGTCGTAGTAAGCGGTATTTTGGTTGGTTTGTTAACCGGTTCTTATGAACAGTTCAGAGACAGGTATTCGGGCGATATTCTTATAACTCCTCAAGAACGCATTGCCAACATAGAAAAAACCCAGAGTTTGGTTTCTTTGGCAAGAAGTTTAAACGGTGTAGTAGCAGTTTCGTCCAGAACTGTGGTTTCTGGAAAAATTCGCGCCGATTTGGGGCAGAATCCTTCGGGGAAGGAATCGCCTAACGAGAATGGTGGTTCTATAGTTGGCATAGATCCCGAAGACGAAGAAAAAGTTACAGGTTTGTCCGATTTGGTTTTGGAGGGTAAGGCTTTGGAGCCGGGCGACGAAGGTTATATTTTAGTTGGCGCCAGCTTAATAAAAGAGTATTCAAATTTTGCCGACGCAAACTTTCCTGGTTTTACAATTCTTCGTGGGGTAAAGGTGGGTGACAAAGTCAGGCTGACTATAAATGGTTCCCAAAATGGAGCGAGTGTACAAATTAGCAAAGAACTTATAGTGAAAGGTATAGTAAAAAGCAAAGTTGACCAGGTCTCCCAGCGTTCTTTCATTTTGGAGTCGGAGCTTAGGAAGTTGACTCAGAATACAGACTTGAACGTTCAGGAAATTGCTATAAAAACTTCCGCGTATGATACCAGTGAGATTTTATTTGCACTTAAATCTCAGACTGACTTGAGTAAAGTTAGGGTTCAGACTTACAAAGAAGCTATTCCTTCTTTTTTGCGCGATATAGAGAGTACTTTCGGTGTGCTAGGTAACGTGATTGGTGGTATTGCATTAGTAGTCGCTTCTATAACCATATTTATAGTTATATTTATAAATGCAGTTACGCGCAGGAAATATATTGGAATTTTAAAAGGTATAGGAATAAACGCCCGTGCCATAGAAATTGCATATATTTTTCAAGCGATCTTTTATGGGCTTACTGGCAGCGTACTAGGGTTTGGTTTGGTATTCTTGTTTTTAAAACCGTACTTTGATCAAAACCCTTTAGACTTTCCTTTCAGCGACGGGATTTTGGCGGCAAGCGTAAGTGGGTCTCTGGCCAGAGCGGGAGTTTTAATGTTAATAACTCTTTTAGCCGGCTTTATTCCGGCGAGGATTATTGTAAAGAAAAATACTTTAGATTCAATATTGGGAAGATGATGTAAGTTAAAAGTGTAAATATCAAAGTTCAAAATTATTGTTTCCGTCAAAGACGGATCTATTTACTCAGAGCAAAATGATTAAAGCAAATAACATAGTAAAAACTTATAAAAGTGGCGAATTGGAAACTCAGGTACTTAAAGGTATAAGTTTGGAAATAAATTCCGGTGAGTTTGTGTCTATAATAGGACCGTCGGGCGCAGGGAAGTCTACTTTAATGTACCAACTTTCGCTTTTAGACCACCCTAACGAAGGTCAAATATTTATAGACAATAAAGAAGTTACAGCTCTCTCGAGTGACGACCGAACAAATTTTCGTTTAAATTCTTTGGGCTATGTTTTCCAAGACTATGCACTTATGCCGGAGCTTACCGCTTTGGAGAATGTGGTTTTGCCTATGCTTATGCAAGATATGGAAACAGAGACGGCTTATAGCAAAGCTTTGCTTAACTTAGAAAAAGTGGGTCTAAAGGACAAGGCTTCTAACTTACCCAGTCAGCTTTCGGGTGGACAACAACAAAGAGTTTCTATTGCTCGCGCTATTGCCCACGAACCAAAAATTTTGTTTGCGGACGAACCGACGGCTAACTTAGACACTACAACATCGAGAGAAATTTTAAAGGTCTTTTTGGACCTTCATAAAGCCGGACAAACTATAGTTATGGTGACTCATGAAAAAGAGTTTGCCGAAATGTCCGAAAGAATTTTAGAGTTAAAAGATGGCCTTATACTTTCTGATAAAAGAAAAAAATAATTTAAGAACCCTCTGTGTTTAGACAGAGGGTTTTTAAATTCAAAAATGAATAGTATATAGGGTAAAAACTAAAAGTCTTTGCAAAAAATTAATGAATAACTTAAAATAATCAAGTAACTATTAAAAACACTATATGAAAAAACTTACTTTAAGCGTATTTGTTTTAGCTTTTATGGCCGCTGGTTGCAGCGGAGGGCAAAGTACAACGGGTGGGTCGGGGCAAAAGCAAGAGCAGACTAACTCGGGCTCAAAAACTTACACAATGACAGAAATTGCAGCAGCAAATTCCGCAGAGAACTGTTTGTCGGTTATAAATTCTAAAGTTTATAACTTAACTGAGTGGATAAAAAAACATCCCGGCGGACAAAAAGCTATATTGGGTATTTGTGGAAAAGACGGTACCGAGGCGTTTACTAAGCAGCACGGAGGCGGACCTAAGTTTATGCAAACTTTGTCTGGTTTTGAGGCGGGCGAGATGGCTAAGTAATTTAAAGAGCTTCTCTTTTGTGGGAAGCTCTTTTATGTTTATGGTAAAATTGTCAACTCAAAAAAATTGTGTTAATGTGATTGTATAGTAGCTCACGAAGCTCAGTCTAGCAGTTTTCTGCCAGGTTGGGCTTTGTTTTTTTATAAAATGGATTTGACTAATGACGATTTAAATTTTCAGTTACCTGAAATTAATACCGGCACTGACTTTTGGTATGAGTTTCGTTGCAAAGAGTGCAACAAGCTCTTGGGCAAGCAGCACGGGGAGAATGCCAGGATTGAAATAAAGTGTTTGCGCTGCGGCACTATTAACTCCGTTTTAGAAGACGGCGGCAGTCAGGTTTTTTTAACAGACAAAAATGGAGTGATTTTGTTTATTAATTCCCGAGTCGAGTCTGTAACCGGGTATACCCAAAACGAAGTTATGGGAAAAACTCCGGCTATATGGGGCAAGCAAATGCCAGAAGAGTTTTATAAGAGACTTTGGAAAAGTATTTTAGACGAAAAAAAAGCTGTGGTTTTTCAAGTATTAAATAAAAAAAAGAACGGTGAACTTTACGATGCAAGCATGCGAGTTTCGCCGATTCTTAACGAAAGCGGGGAGGTGATGTACTTTCTAGGTATTCAGTCGGTTATTCCCAAAACAAAAAATTAACAAATCAATATGGAAATTTCACCCATACCCGCTGACGAAGAGGCGAGGCTGACCAGTTTGCACAGCATGCAAATTTTGGACACCAAGCCTGATAAGCGTTTTGATGATTTGACCAAAGAAGTCATAGAGTGGTTTCAAGTTCCTATTTGTACCATATCTATAATAGACAGAGACAGAGAGTGGTTTAAATCTTGCCAGGGTTTGACGGATAAGGAAGGTAAGAGGACTATTTCTTTTTGTGGGCATGCCATGCTAAGTAAATACATATTTATTGTGGAAGATACTATGCTCGACAAAAGATTTTCCGACAATCCTTATGTGGTGGGCCCGCCTTATGTAAGGTTTTATGCCGGCATGGCGTTAAGAAATAGAAAAGATGGCCAGCCGATTGGGGTGTTGTGCATAAAAGATACTAAGCCGCGTAAAATGAATGCCCAAGACATAGCCTTGTTTATAGATTTCGCTAATCGGGCAGAAGAAGAACTTAATCGTCCCTATAGTATTGAGAAAGCCTAGAGCTTCTCTTTTTTTGTTGAAAAATTCAGTATTTTGGCATTATGAAGCCCTTGAAAAAAAAGCCAGAATATGTTAAAATTTCAAAAGTTATGTTGATTCTTTAATTTTCCATTTTGATTTTTTAACTTTCAACTTAATATGGCGCTATCGTCTAATGGTTAGGACAAGTGGTTTTCATCCACTAAATCGGAGTTCGATTCTCCGTAGCGCTACCAAAGAATTTCAAAGCACCCGAAAGGGTGTTTTTGATTTGGTTTTATTGATGAAGAATGGTTTTCCAGAATTGGGGTGCGATTGTAGCATTTTCTAATTAAGCTTATAATTGAGACAAATTGGTTTTCATTCTATTACGATGTCCATATGATTTCTACTAACACTGATCAAATTTTATTCGACTTTAAAGATGAAGATTCTAAGCTCTTTGATCCAGAACAGCAAAAATATTGGAGGCATATTGAAACCTCATACATCGAATTAAAAAGCAGGTGTTTGTTAACTGCTGAACTGCCACAGACAGGAACACATAAAGATTGGATTAAATCGCGAGTCAATCTTCACGTATCTCAATCATTAATGAGATTACTTTATCTTCTCGAAGAATTTTGCTGCTCTTGTAAAAACTTTAACGGTGTATCTGCTGCTGCCTTGGTTAAAGCTATGGTTGAAGTCCCTCTGCATTTTGGATATATGACTTGGATACTCACAGAGCATAATGAATTTGAAAAAGTTCGATTTGAATTAAATAAGGTAGCTTTCGGCAATCGTGATTCACTAAGCGGTCTTACAACAAGCAGTAAAATTACTCAAAAAGTTTTTTATACTCGCGCAGACGAAATGATGAAAAAACTTTTTAAAGATGAACCGGCTGCTATGAATGTTTTTGAAAGGTTATACAAAGACGCAAATGCAACAGGGCATCATAATTATGAGGCCAGAATGCTTACTGGGATCCAAAATGGCGAGCTCTGGAAGGCTGGTGACAGAAAAGAGCTATTTGTATTCTTTAGTAGTAAAATATTTCAGTTCTTTTTATACTGCGATACCATTGTGACAATGACTTCTTTTTTCATAAAAGCTATTGATCATTATTTAGAATATCTACCAACCTTTTATCCTCAAGAAAATAAAATAGAAAAAGGTAAGAAAAAGTTTTTAGAAATTCAAACAAAACTAAAAAAGTTGAGTGATGAAATGCTACAGGTCGTACAGGCATATTATCTTTGGCAAGCAAGTGCTTTTTCCAGGTCTATACCTGAAGAAGGAATAGAAAATGCAGAGAATAATGTAAAATTACAAAATAAATATAAAACCTTTCTTATGCAAGCGGAACATAGTCATTTAAATACATTTATCATAGGAATTTCAAAATTCTTTGATCGTGATCCAAGGACTTTAAATATTCAACACATTATTGATGAGATTGCAGAAAGTAAGGAGATACTTACCTCAGAAGTCATTGTGGATATATACCCAACTAGATTTAAAGGGGAAGAAATAAAAAGCTATACAGCTTATGATGAAAAAGATATAGAAGAAATTAAAATTTTAAGAGAAAAACATAACCACGTAATCAAAGCATTGAAAGCTATTCGAGATAAAAGCATTGCTCATATTGATATTAAAACAATTAAGGTGAATAGCGGAAACTTTATCCCGATAGAAGTTGAAAAGTTAATCATTGCTATACAGCAAATGTTTAACAAAATATCTTCCAGATTTGACCGGTCAGAAACACGTTGGGATCATTTGAAAGAGGCGGCTCTAGACGAAACAAGATTGATCTATGAAAATTTAGAAAGAGGAGAAAAACAAAGAATTGAAGAAATAAAAAAAGAATATGGTATTGATTAGTAAGTTTTCAACCCTTAGAGGTAGCCCCCTGAAATAAGATAATCATAAATCTCCCTTACTAAAGCCAAGTAAGTTTTCCACCCGTACAGAGCGGGTCTACCAAAGAAAATGTCTCATCCGCCTCAGGTGTGATGGGGCTTTTTCTTTGGTAAGAGATAAAGGAGAATCCTCCGTCTTGTCCGCCATAGCTTTCTTGACCGACGTAGCTTTAGCGAAGTTGGTAGCGACGGCGGAAGCACTACCAATAAAAAATCATCGCCTTGCGTGGTGATTTTTTATTGCCCTGAGCTTGTCGAAGTGCTATGATCCAATGCGTTTTTTTGCATAGGTTCCCTTGCAAAGGTCACTTTTGTATAACCTTCGTATATAGTTTTATGTAAAATTGTGATAGAGTATATAAAATAAGTTATGTAAACAAAACATATGAAAAGGCCAGAAATTTTTAAAGCCTACGGAAATTTGACAGAAAGCGGCGAGCAACCTGAAGGTGGGCTAGAAAAACTAGATTTACGTAGTTTTATTCGAAATTATGCTGCCTCTTTGGCTTCTGTGGTGAGGGCTTTTCCAAAAGATAATTTGGATATTAATGCTTTAGAGGCACATGTTTGGGATAGGATAAAATATTTTTATCGATATGAGAGTTTTGGTGAGGTGGAAATAGAAACCAAAGAAGAGCAGCAGTTTATTAATACCTCAATAAGGTTAATTGAAGAGTGGTTTTATAAAGGTGAATGGACTTCTTGTTTGGAAGTGCCAAGTAAGGAAGATATTGAAAGAATTTTGTTAGGCAGAGACAATAGCTTTTTACAAAGGGTAAGAAACGTAAAAGACAGAAAGGCTCATCCGAATCTTGGTAGGGACCGTGCGCAACCATTACCAAATATTTATGAAGACGCCGCTTCAAATGAAGATTTGCAGGCTGTCTATAGAGATCATGCTTTTAAATTTTTGCATGGCCCGGCGGCAGTAATAAATACTTTAACTAAAATAAGGAGTCGCAGGGGCATTGTTGCAAATGAATCAAAGTTTCGAGGATTAATAAATTCGACTGTGAATTATTATCCAAACTTATTGGCAAGTTGGGGGTATGATTTAAAAAAAGACAGAAATCATCATCCTGTACAAGATGTAAACTCGCTTTTTGAGTCTGAAAGGCGCATGCAAGTTCAGCCAGAGTACATAAGAAAAGGTCAGGAGTATAAACGTAACCTGTTTTTTCAAAAAACTGCTCTTATAGCCGGGGAACTAATAAGAAGGACAGGCGAGGGTCGTTTAACCAAAGATGGTTTCCAAAATATTATGTCTTGGCTGAGAGAGCGGGTTGCAGGGGAGCCAGAGTCGACAAATTTCATCCAATTTGATTTTGTAGAAGAAGGTAGTCGCTCAAGTATTTTACATGTAAATGCTGGCGAGTTGCCATTCGCGCTTTTTGCGGTTGATTATTTAAAAGACAGACGGGACAAAATGGTTAAGCGATAAAGTAGAGTTCGGAGAGAATTTTTGGGTATGATTAAGCTGTGTGTTGTTTAAATGCTCGATAAGTGTATTGGCCCTTTGGTTTAAATGCTATAATGCTTTTATTATTCACTAAAAATATTTATGAAAAAATTACATTTTTCTACAGTTATAAACGCTCCCAAGCAAAAAGTTTGGGAGACTATGTTGGGCCAAGAAACTTATAAGCAGTGGACGGAAAGTTTTAACCCGGGTAGTTACTACAAAGGGGACTGGAGCCAAGGTTCTAAAATGTTGTTTTTAGGACCAAACCCACAAGGCGAAGGTGAGGGCGGTATGGTTAGTAGGGTAGCAGAAAACAAGCCTTACGAGTTTGTGTCTATAGAGCACTTGGGTTTGTATGCAAACGGCGTAGAAGATACCACTAGTCCTGAAGCTAAAAAGTGGTCACCGGCATTTGAAAACTATACTTTTAAAGAAAGTGGTAGCGGTACGGAAGTTGTGGTAGATATAGACGTGGAAGAAAGTATGGTAGAAGAGTTTGGTAAAATGTGGCCGGCAGCTTTGGAAAAGCTAAAAGAAATTGCTGAGAAATAAGTTGGATTAAAATTTTATACTGCAAAGGTAACCATAAAATGGTTGCCTTTGCTTTTATTTCAGCTCAATTTTTTATAATTCTTGATCTTGTAGTATTATATATGTAAGAATTAAATTGCTTGAAAGTTACTATATGTTTAAACGAAGTCCGGAGATGGGGCCAGTAGTGCCAGAAGTAAAAAATAAGGTGTTTAAGTATGCTAGGTGGGCTGTTTTAGGAAGCAGCTTGTTAATGCCTGGCTGCTTTAGGCCAGATAACTCGCCGGAGAGGCAGAGAACCGAAGCTCAAAAGACTCAGGTGCTGGAAAATTTTGACTTTGCTAATTCTTTCCCGACAGATGAGGCTGTGTTGAATGCTCAAGCGGAGGCAGATATAAAGTCAAAAGTTGAAGAATTTTTAGGTAAGTATAACTCTAAAGAAAAGTTTACAAGACTTAATTTGAGCCGTATAAGCATAGAAGTTTCGAGCGACGAAAGGCCGACAAAGAAATGGGATAAAGGTAACGAGGGGTTGAGCACGGAGAGGCTAAAAGTTTTGGACGCTTTACTTAGAAAAATTATTGAAAGTTATAATTTTTCCGAAAAAGTTAGTCCGACTAGTATAAGACAATTTCAACGAAAAACTTTTACAAAGCGTATCGCAGCAGGGGCTTGGGGTGCGGGTTTTACTCCTTTAATACAGCTTGTAAACCCCGCGACGAAAACTCGCTATACCGAAGGAGAGATAAAACAGCTTACGTTAGAACAAAAGTCTGCCCTTTATGAAAAAGCCAGGTACGCCAGGGTGGCTTTTGAGCTGCCCGGGGAAAATGAAATTGAAGAACAGTATGGCAGGCTGGTGGAAATAATGGCCAGTTATGACAATATTACAATTTTGGCTGACAGGAGTGAGTCTATGTCCGACGACTATGGTCGTTTGAGTAAAAAATTTGGAGAGGCGTATAGGCAAATGCCTTCAGATTTTAAATCTGACTCTAACCATGTGGTGACTTTTGAGGAGAATGTAGACTTTAACGACTATAAAGATGTTACACCAGACAAGATGCAAGAAACTCTTGCAAACTTAAGACTGACTGGCGGCAACGAAAGAGCGCTGACGTCTATTGAGCAGTTGTTAGAAAAAAAGTTTTCTACAGAAGTTCGCAGCGCACCAAGCGCAGTTATTGTATTGACCGACGAAGGCGTACAAGATTTTTCTTGGTCAAAGTTGTCTAAAATAAACGAACTTGGGGGTAAAAACAACGTAGATATATATTTTGCACTTGTGGCAAATAACGGGTTAATAACATTTGTAGACAGACAGGGTTTAGTGTATGAATTTGAACAGCTTGTTAAACGCTTTAGCGACGAGGCGTATTTCCCCCCTGGCGGAAAAGCAGAGGATATACGCAAAATGTTTGAAAATAAAGTGCGTGAAGTACAGCTAGATGACAGAGGCAACTTATCTTTTAAGTTTGATGATTCTGATTTATTTTTTAATCTTAGAGAGTATTATGATCGCGTATTTCACGAAATAAGAACGTCCTATGAAAACAAATGTCAAAAAATTAAGGACGAATTTAATATAAATTATGAAAAAAATTTGGAGAAATATAACCTTAAACAAATAGGTCAGGATGACTTTGAAAAAAGTAAAAGACTACTATTCGAATCACGTGAAAAGCAGCTTGAAGGTGTTGAAAAAGAGTATGAGAGCAAAAAGGGAGAGTTGAATAAAAAAAATGAAGATCTGCTTAATCGATTAAGAGGAAGATAGAAAATAAAAACCTCCCATATGCATTTGACTGCATGGGGAGGTTTTTTAAAAAAGTCTTAAACTTTTTTTACGTTGACTGCATTTTTTCCTTTTGGAGAATCTTCGACATCAAAGGAGACAGCGTCTCCGACGTTTATTTCTTCAAAGCTTATATCTACTAAAGAATTGCTGTGAAAAAATAAATCTTGATTTTGGCCTTCAATAGTTATGAAGCCAAAACCCTTGTCCATTTTCTTTTTTATTACACCGTTCATTGTTGTATGGTTTTAAAAGTTAGACGCTTTAAGCCTTTAAAAGACCTAAAGCCGCAAGTGGCTATGGGAACAAAAATTCGACTAGGTTTCTTACTATAGTTGTTGCTCTAAAAGCTTAGCATATATTGGCGCTTGTGCATATAGAACAAATAAAAAACGACCTCTTCGTTAGCCGTGCCCGGCTAACTTAAATGTCGTTTTGGGGGAAAAGTAGCGAGGTGGGCTGGAAGGTAATACTCTAAAGTTGACCTAATGTTCTTTTTTGGGTAGACTTTTTGCATCAAGTCCCTCTCTGAGGGGCTTTACTACATGTAGAAAGAGGACAAAAAAAGTCATGTGCGACTACAGTTTGCACGCACACAATAACCGCCTTGTACAGCAAGGCGAAACACTGTTGACTGTTCGTTTTCCGGGCGGTTCTATGGGGATGGTTTCGGCCAGCGACCCTGCCTTGGCGGAAAATGCTGACAAGAAGGGCTTGTGCGCTGTGTGCATCCCGCCCGGCGCGCGGTTGCGGCTGGAAAACATACCGGTCCGGCTTCGGCAGGAATTTGGTGTAAGCAACAGTGAGCTGGTTACTTTTGCCCAGTTTGGGTTCGACGCTTACACTCACCGTGACGGAGTTCGCTTTGAAAACGGTCGCGAAGTGCT
>CAZGAF010000020.1:0-11269 GCA_964523855.1 uncultured Candidatus Saccharibacteria bacterium
CTCATAACTGTGATCTGAGAGTGTTTTTTTACGGAATGTAAGTAGTAAGTAGTAAGTAGTAAGTAGTAAGGATAAAGGATAAAGCCCGCCCGGACGAGCCCCGCCAGAATGAAAATTCTTTCGGGCTGGCACTCGGACGTGGATAAAACCCTCCTACTGCTGCACAGTACCGGAACCAAAATTACCACTTAAATTTTGAGAAGTTATGTTTTCTCCAGTAAGCTGTATTTTTTCAGCTGTAAAATTGTCTTTGGCTTGAAACGAAATACTCTTCATAAGCTGAGCGCTTTGACCACTAAGACTTTGAGAAGGGTTCAATTTAACATTAAATTCCAAAGTCTTTGCT
Source organism: uncultured Candidatus Saccharibacteria bacterium (assembly GCA_964523855.1). Taxonomy (GTDB): domain Bacteria; phylum Patescibacteriota; class Doudnabacteria; order UBA920; family UBA920; genus JAEUSF01. The sequence continues at coordinate 347 of CAZGAF010000020.1, forward strand.
TGAGCAAACCTGCCCGCATTGGCGGGCAAAACCCCCACATTCCATGTAAGTTTTCCTGTAGCAGGGTCATACTGTACTTTACTTGCCTCAGAAGGAGTTACGCTGGTTGAGTCAAAAACTACCGGACCTAAAGGCAAAAACCCATACAGCACCGCTTCACCCATTTCATTTGTGGAATTAGACAAGCTAATTTTTATTTTATAAGTCGTAGACTGTCCGACTTTAGGCGGTAATTGCCCGCTTACATAAGACAAGCTCGTGGCTAAACTGGCAGGACTCGAGACTTTCAAACTAACCTGATTACCCGGCAAAAAAGTTTGGTACTCATTGGACTTAATTTTTACGTCAGAAACTACAGTTATGTTAGTAGAAGAATCTTTAGTAGCAGGATTCTTTAAGTTAACCGAGAAACTTAAGTTACCAGATTCGCTAGGGTTTAAAATTTCCAAATTCGGAACACCTGATGCAGACCAAATTATAGTATTGTTATTTACCTCTCCCCCTTCGGCCTTTATAGAAGACAGATCTATAGCTTTAGAGTTTAAAGTTACAACTATATTCACACCGCTTGCGGCAACATTGGCATTGTTCTGATAATTAAGACTAAATCTTAAAGTATCTCCCGGCTTCACCACATTCTCAGACTCCAAAGAACCCATGTCGAGCTGCTGGCTAACCATTAAAGGTAAAGAAGATATAGCAGTAGTTATTTGTGCGGAAGTTAATGTATTATAGTCACCCGTTTGCCCTAAAGACATAATTTCAGCGTTCCATGTTCGACTGTCCCCCGTATTCCCCGATTTAAAATTACCTTGCAAAAGTATCTGCCCTTCTGCTCCGGCGTTTAAATTACCAATTTCCCATATATTCTGACCTAAAGAAACCGGAGGGTCAGCTTGAGCTAAAGAAAAATTGTCAGGTAAATTTACTCTTACTCGCACATTTTGAATTAGCTTTTCAGAATTATTTTTATACTTAAGCGTATAGGTTGTAAGCTGAGAACTACTAACACTGTCCGGTCCCAGTATTTGCAAAGCAACTTCCGAAGCTCCCAACTCAAAGTTAAACGCTCTTTCCTTTAAAAATTCCGAACTATAATTGCTATAATGGTAAAAAAGTCTGGTTATTAACTGCTTTTGTTCACCCACATTCCCCGCCACTTTAGCTCGAATAACCAAAGCTGTATTTTGTCCCGGTATTAAGTCCGGCACTTCAAAAATATTTCCAGTTATTCCCTGCGGCTTAGGTACGCTACTTAAAAAACTCACACCTTGTGGGTAAACAACTTCCACTCTTATTTGAGTAATTTTTTGAGAATCTTTATTTTCGAGCCTAATAGTATACACAGCATCACCGCCCGACGGAATGCTTTCTGGCGCCGAAACCGACATGTCTATTTTTGCCTCTTTTACTTCTGTGACTGGCTTTTTTCTAAATGCAAAAAAACTTAAAGCTCCAATAATCAAAAGTCCGGCTAAAATAGCCCAAATATAATACTTGTTATTTTGATAAAAACCATTTTCAAAAGCTGGCACCGGAATTTCTGATTGCTGAATTTTCTGCCTTACTTCGCTGCCCATTATTGGCTGCTCGACGGACTTTTTTATAAAATCGTTATTATTCTCTTCCATTTTTTTCTTCTTAATTCCGAATTATTAGTTTAATTATACCACACTACTTAAAGATTTTTCGGCTTTTAATTCGCGCTCCAACTGGTATTCCGTGAACATATTTATTACTCCTGACAAATCTTTTAAATTAGGCAGCCCTAAGGGCAAATCTTTAAAACTCGCAAACTTTAAACTCAAAAAAGCTTCTAGAACTTTAAAAGGCACAGGTACCCCAAGCTTGCTCGCAATCACAAAACCTCCGCTATGGTTATCGAAATACAAAGCTTGGTTTAAAACTTCTTCTGGGTACACAACGCCCAAACCCACACCTTCCAAAAATTTAATCTTAAAAGCCACAAGCCCCGTCTCTAATTCTTCTTCGGAAATATTTTTTTGGTCTAAAAAATTTAAAAATATTTTTAAAAGTATAAAAATATTTTGGTGCGGCTGCTCGTCCGGTAAAAATTTTAAAACAAGCTCCACTGCAGAAAAGGCGCACTTTAGAGCCGCTAAGTTTTCGCGTAAACAAGAAAAAGTTTGCTCGGCCTGAGCACCAATTATTTTAGGCAGCTTAGAACTTTTAAAACCTGCTACTCTTAAATCACACAAAAACAAGCCCTGGAGACTGTTTTGCAGTTTTGACTTAGGACTTTTTACGGACTTGGCTAAAAACCGAAGTTTACCTGCCTCCAAACTTAAAACAGTAATTATTTCGTCAGCTTCCAAGTAAGGAGTTTTTTTTAAAACAATAGTTTTTAAAACCCGCTCTCTGGACATAAAAGGTATTTTTAAAGGGTAATTCTTATTTCAAAAAAGAATTACCCTTTATTAATTTCGAAAAAAAACTAAATCTTTATCATTCCAAGCCACACAGCCTGCCCGTCAACTTGCCCCTGGCTTTCAAAGTCCACCTCCACTTCAAAGCTTTTAGAAATCTGGTTTACAAAAGTTTTCTTTCTGTCTATTAGACCAAGTAATGCATCTTCCGCCTCAGTACTTTGAGTGTTGTAATACAAATCTACTAGCTCCCCAACTTTTAAACCACTCTTTTTTCTCAAATCCTGAACCTGCCTTTCCAACTCTCTGGCCAAACCTTCTTTTTTTAGTTCTGGAGTAATTTCTAGGTTCAAAGTGAATTTAAAACTAGGAGTATCTTTGTAGGCCCAACCATTCTTCGGGCTAAAATCTGTCCTCCCGCTCACAGCCTTAACATTCATTTCCTCAGCCAAAACAGTTTCCAGCTCCTTGGGTAAAATTTTGTTACTCTTCAAATGATACTCGATCTCGGACAAAGGCTGTCTGACTTTTAAGCTCAATTCCTTTCTTAAAGCCATACCGGTTTCGACAAGCTCTCTCACAACTTTCATATCTTCCAAGACATTCGCGTCGTATGTTATAACACCGCTCCAGTCTTCTAAATGTACAGAGTCTTTGCCGGTCACATTTTTATAAATAAATTCCGACAAGAAAGGCATAAACGGCGCCAACATTTTACAGGTTTCAGAAATAACGTAGCCCAAAACATTTAATGCTGTTTTAGACTCTTCGTTGCCCTGCTTTATGCGATCTCTATTCCTTCTTACATACCATGTAGAAACTTCATTTATAAATTCGAGCACCATTTTGCCGGCCCTTACGGTATCGAATTCGTCCATGTACTTAGTAACCGCAGAGTGGGTTTCCCCAAGCCTAGCCAATACCCACTTGTCCATAACATTGCTAAATGAACCGGCCAACTCAACAGGCGTTTTCAAATTTTCCGGCTGATACATTCGGTAGAAAGTCCATACATTATACAAAATAAGGCTTAACTTTCTATTAACTTCCTGCACACCTCTTTCACTAAAATTTATATCTTCGCCATTTACAACCGGACTAGTTAACAAGTAAAACCTCAAAGCATCCGCTCCGTACTTTTCAATAACCAAATTCGGGTCAGGATAGTTATTTTTAGACTTACTCATCTTGGTGCCGTCTTCAGCTAAAATAGTACCCGTGGTTAAAACATTTTTAAAAGGAGCGCTTTTAAAAATCGCTGAAGATATAGCATGCATAACATAAAACCAAGCTCTGGTTTGAGGAATATACTCAACAACAAAGTCAGCCGGGAATCTATTTTGGAAATCTTCCGCGTTTTTCCGCGTTTCTTCACTTCCGCTTTTTTCCGAGTCATTATCAAAAGGATAATGCAATTCAGCAAAAGGCATGCTTCCACTTTCCACCCAACAATCAACTACCTCTGGTATACGCTTCATTTCACCGCCACACTCTTTACACTTCAGAATCACCCGGTCAATGTATGGCTTATGCAAGTCAATCTGTTCCAATTCTTCTTTTGGAATTTGGTATTCGGTATTTGATTGTGAATCTGCTTGCCCGACGTAGCCTTGGCGAAGTTGGGAGATTTGTAATTTAAAATTAGGATAGACTTCTTCTAAGTTCAAAGAATTCAAAGCTAAATCTTTAAAGGACTCGACACAATACTTATGTCCTTGTTCGCATTTCCAAAACGGCAACGCCGTTGCCCAATAGCGGTTTCGCGAAATATTCCAGTCAGGAGCATTTTTTATACCCAAAGCAAAACGGCCATGCTTTAAATGTTCCGGATACCAATTTACATTTTCATTGTTTTTCAGCAAGTCTTCGCGGACAGAATTTATATTTATGAACCATGCGGGCAAAGCATTATAAAACAACGGCGTACCGCAGCGGTAACAATGTGGGTAAGAGTGCATATAAGCCTCGCTTCTGTAAAGCAGGTTTTTTTCGGTTAAATCTTTAATGACAATTTTATCTGCATCTTTAAAAAACACTCCGCGCAAATGCTCGGGCGCATTTTGCAAATATTGCCCTTTGTTATCTAGCATATCCAAACGCGGTAAATCTTTTTGTTTGGCCAGCAAATAGTCTTCTTCACCGTACATGGCCGCATTATGCACCACACCAGTACCGTCAGTTGTCGTCACGAAATCAGCTATATATATTCTGTGTGCTCTGTTTGGATTACCTACGAAGTTTAGCTTTATAACACCAACGTTTCCGTCTGCGCTTAGTCCAACCTCTCGGCCATTTGGCACAACACCTTTGTACAAAGGCTCGTATTCCAAGCCTTCCAAATGTCTAGGTAAAATTTCATTTACAATCTCATACTTTTCAGTAATAACAGACAGTCGCTCTTTAGCCAATATATACTGTTCGCCACTTTCAACTTCAATAGTAACGTAAGAAATGTTCGGCCCGATGTTTAAAGCTGTATTGCCAGGCAAAGTCCAAGGCGTGGTAGTCCAGGCAAGTAAGTAAGTCTTGTCGTTAGTTAACTCGTTTATTATTCTTTGTCTTGGTAAAAGTTTAAACTTAACATACACCGACTCTTCGGTTACATCTCTGTAAGAGTTGTCCATTGCGACTTCAAAATTCGAAATCGGAGTTTCGCATCGACTGCAATACAAAAGCACTTTACGGTCTTCATAAATTAGATTTTTTTCCCATAATTGCTTGAGACCCCACCAGACACTTTCTTGGTAAGAAGTGTCCATGGTTTTATAAGACTTGTCGAAATCTACCCACCTGGCAATTCGCTTTATGGTTTTACCCCATTCATCAGCATATTTTAAAACATTTTCACGACAAACCTGGTTAAACTTTTCTACCCCAATTTCTTCGATCTGTTTTTTGCCGGAAATTCCCAAAGTCTTTTCGACAATATTTTCTATGGGCAAACCATGACAGTCCCAACCCCAGCGTCTGCGCACATGCTTTCCTTTCATGGTCTGGTAACGAGGCACAGCGTCCTTAATAACCGAAGGCAATATACTTCCATAATGAGGCAAGCCAGTGGCAAAAGGCGGACCGTCGTAAAAAATAAACGGTTCGTTGTCTTTGGTTTTTTCTAAAGACTTTTGAAAGGTTTGACTCTCGTCCCAAAACTTCAAAATGTCCTTTTCTAAATCGCTAAAATTAACTCCTGGGGTTGATGATTTTTCTTCTGACATAAATTTTAACTTTATTCTATTTAACTTTTTTTACTCGCTTCTACCTTTTTCCTGCCGCCACTACTCACTACATCTCTTCCAAAGCTTCAATTCCAAGCAAGTAGAGTCCATTTTTCAAAACTTGGGCCACCGCAGCAATTAAGCTTACTCTAAACTTTTGAATTTCCAAATCCTTTTCCTGCAAAACCGGCACGGCCTGATAAAAGCTATTAAAGCTTTGTGCCAACTCAAACAAATAATTTGCAATCACGTTTGGCAATAAGTCTTCGGCAGCACCTTTTACCACTTCCGGAAAATACTGCATCTTCCTAAGAACTGCTAATTCTTCGTTTTTGAAATTTGAAATTTGAAATTTGAAATTTTCTTGCTGTTCGACCCGTAGGCCGCCGGATAATATTTGATCTTTTCTAAGTATTCCATTTATTCTGGCATACGTATACTGTAAATACGGACCAGTGTTACCCTCAAAGCTTATGGCTTTTTTCGGGTCAAAAACAATATCGCTTTTTAAGTTATGAGAAAGGTCAAAGTACTTCATGGCTGCAGCTGCAACATGTTTAGCCACTTGCCCTTTGTCTTTTAATTCGGGATTCTTTTCTTCTATTATATTTTTTGCAGCTTCCTGAACTCCCTTTATAAATTCACTGGCTCCAACAACCGTACCTTTCCGAGTACTCATTGCACCTTCGGGCAAAGTCAAAAATCCATAGGCTACATGTACAGCCTCCTCAGGAAAAGTTATGTGGCCCAAAAGCTTTAAAATCATAAACGTTTGCTTTAGTGTATGACTTTGCCTAACGTCTACCACATACAACTGTTTATTAAAGCCTTGCTTCTTTCTATATATATATGTCGCTAAGTCTCGTAACAAATAAGTTGTGCCGCCGTCGGACTTAACAACCACCGCAACCCCTAGACCTTGCTCTTCCAAGTCTACAATTTGCGCGCCTTGGGATTCTTTTAAAATTCCTTTTTCTTTAAGCTCCCTAACAACCTCGGGCATTTTGTCTTCGTAAAAACTTTCTGGCCAGTCGTGGTCCGACTTTCTTATTTCCAAATCGTTATAAACAACCTCGTACTCTTTCCAGCTCCAATCTCGAAATAGCTTCCAAAGTTTTCTGTTTTCTTCATCTCCTTTTTCCAAACGGACAAATTCCGCCTTACCTTCTTCTTTCAAGCCTGGATTAGTTTCAAGTTCGGAATTAATTTTTACATACAGCTTATTAAGTTCGGAAATAGGATTTTTTTCAATAACTTGAATATCTCCGTATTTTTTAAAAGCTAAAATTAGCAACCCAAACTGAGTTCCCCAATCCCCCAAGTGCGTATCTGACTCCACTTTAAACCCCTGAGAAGACAAAATTCTAAACAAAGAGTCGCCTATTATGGCAGTTCGCAAATGCCCTAAGTGTAAAGGCTTAGCTACATTAGGCTGAAAATATTCCACGAGAAATTTTTCACCATTACCCCACACGCCCGCACCATACAAATCACCGAACTTTAAAACTTTGTCCAGCTGAGAAAGCAAGAAAGTTTGAGAAAGCCTAAAATTTATAAACCCGCCCTTTTCCTCCACACTTTCCAAACTATTTTGCGAATCCGATTCTTTAATCTGTTCAATTATTTTAGACGCCAACTCCTTTGGATTCAATTTAAGCTTTTTCGACAAAACCAGAGCCGTATTTGTAGAATAGTCTCCAAAATTAACATCGGGCACAGAAATATCCAGCCGCTCTAATTGAGAAGTAAGTTTTAAATCCGACAAGGCATTGGAAAGCAGATGGTTAACCCATGCTTTTCCGGTTGCGGTTTGATATAGATTTGTAGCTGTTTCACTGCTCATAGTAAGCTAAATTATAGCACAAAACAGCAAAAAAGGTGAAACAAAGGTATTTTGAAGCCGAAATTTGGTTTAAGAATTATCACCTGTAAAAAATAAAATATAAAACCATATTAAATAATGCTAGAATACAATAAATAAGCACAAAAATCCGTGAATAAAATAAACAAAAAAGCCTTGAAAGGTTTTACTTTAATCGAAATTCTGGTAACGATTTCAATAATTGGACTTATGGCCTCAATAGTCTTGACGAGTGTGTACAGAGCCAGAGCAAAAGCCAGAGACACAAAAAGAGTTGCGGACTTAAGACAAATACAAAAAGCTTTGGAAATATACAAAACCAATAACGGCTCCTTACCAACCCCCTCCTCCTACGGACGCTCAAATGTTTCCCCCGGCTGGTGGGATGGCTGGTGGGACATATCTACCAACAATGCCGGAAGTGGTTTTTTAAACTTTTTAGTGACTAGCGGCATTATGGCAAAAGTCCCCGCAGACCCCACTAACTCACCTGCCGGATATAACGGAGCACCGGGAAGCGGCTACCAGTATTTTTATTTCATTGCGCCGCAAAATTATTTATACCAAGGCGGTAGCTGCGTTGCCAGCTCAACCGATGTTTACCTAATTGGGGCAACCAAACTAGAAAGCGATAATGCCCGGCCACCAACAGAAATTAAAGGCTCAGACTGTTCTTGTTTATGGAAAAACCTACCAAACATGTTTCAAAACAACTACGACTATATAATATGCGGTTACTAAACTCTGTCCTAAAACAAACCCACCCTATATATTAACCAGACAATAGTCCAATCTAGCGTAAAAAGTAAAACAAAAAAGCCAGCAACGCATTAACTGGCTTAAGATTCCATTTTAACAAAAAATATATCGCTTAACGCGATTTGCTTACCCTCCTTATTTTTTAAATAAACAACTCCGGGTTGTGGCGAAGCCGACCTGTGAGGACCGGCTTTATAATAATAATTAGCCGGAAACGGACCGGGCCCAAAGCTCTTATAAAGATCTGAACCCTCAGTCACAATTTTCCAGTTCCAATCAACCCAAAACTCGTGCTGATTTCCCATGGGAACAATTCTAAAATAATGCTAAAATTAAATCAATTAGGGAAGAGTAGTGAGTAGTGAACAGTGGATAGTAGAAAGTGAGTAGTTGGCAGAAAGAATCCGTATATCCGTAAATATCAGTAATCCTTAACCATTTATCTGTATATCCGTACCCTATCCGTAATCCATAACCATATGAAGACGCTAGCCGAAAATAAAAAAGCGAAATTCGACTACGAAATTAAAGAAAGTTTCGTTGCTGGTTTAGCATTGACTGGCCCGGAAACCAAAAGTGTTAAAACCGGCAATGTGTCTTTAAACGGAGCCTATGTTACAGTTTCGAACTCTAAAGCCACTCTTATAAACTGTCATATTGGTCCATATAAATATGCAGAGCAAAAAAATTACGACCCAACTCAAAGCCGAAGTTTACTTTTAAACAAAAAAGAGTTAAGCGAACTTGTGGGTAAAGAGAAGGGGCTTGTTTTAGTCCCGTTAGAAATTTTTTCTACTCCAAAGGGCTGGCTAAAAGCCCGCATTGGTGTAGGCAGGGCTCGTAAAAAAACAGATAAACGCGAGTATATTAAAAAAAGAGAAACACAAAAAGAAATTAGAGAAAGTTGGTAGTATATAACTAGCGGCATCTAACCATTCAGGCGCAACCTACCCACTACCCACAAACACAATGAATTCTACGAAAGAAAAACTTTACATAACTGTCATCATACTGCTTATAGCACTCTGTGCGCAGTTTTTCTACTCTTACTCTTACGCTCCGGCTAACCAAACAAAAGTTTATTACAACCAAGATCATGAACTAAATAAAGAAATTATAAAAACCATTCGAGAAGCGGAGCACTTTGTATATTTTGCGGTTTACACTTTTACACGTTCCGACATAAAAGACGCCTTGCTTGCTGCGAAGTATAGGGGCTTAGAAGTAAAAGGTATAACTGACCGCCAACAAAACTCTCAAATCGAGCTGCAAAGAAAAATCGTTGAAGAATTAAAGTCGGCTGGTATACCTGTATTTGAACAAGACCATTCTGCAATTATGCATCTAAAAGCCTTAGTTACGGACAAGGCTTACCTCTCCGGCAGTTACAACTGGACCGCCGCTGCCACCAACCTCAACGACGAGGTTTTAGAAACAGGCGTAGACGAAAATATACGCAGCCAATATGAAAAAGTTTTAAAGGAACTATTCAGTCTATACGGAAAATAATTATGATATAATTAAATTAATCAATAATTCATTCTTAATTTGATAAAGTATAATCAAACCCATGGAAAGCCAAACTCACGAACACGCTCATAAACACCAAGTCTTAAAAGACTTAGAAAATTGGTTTCATAAACTCTACCTAAAAGTCCCATTTCACCTGCCTTCAAGCGCAAAAGAATTCATAGTAAAGTTTGGACCCTGGATTTCTTTGGTTTTAATAATTCTAGCCTTGCCTGCACTTTTGGCTGCATTTGCCATAGGCGGCATCGCTTTACCTTTTGCTGCGGTATCGGGACAAGTTCACTGGGGCGGTATGTTTATAGTCACCATGGTTATTTCTATAGCCACTTTGGTACTCGAAGCATTTGCTCTGCCCTATTTGTTCAAGCGCCAAATAAAGGGCTGGAATTTTATGTTTTATGCCGCCCTGCTTTCTGCAACCAGCAGCATACTCAGCATGAATTTGGGCGGGCTCATAATTGGCACCGCACTCTCTATGTATATTCTTTTTGAAATTAAAAGCTACTACAAATAGTCTATGTCGGACTTTTATAAACAGGATATATTTTTCTTTTTAGCCAGTGTTCTGGTTGTCTCTGTTACTCTCTTAGCTATTATTGTTGGCTACTACTTAGTCAGAATTGTTAAGGCTATAAACTACATATCCCAAAAAGCTAAAAACGAAAGCGACCTAATTGCCGAAGACTTATCGGACTTAAGAGAAAACGTAAAAGGTCAAAGCATTAAACTAAAGCATCTCGCAAGTTTCTTTAACTCCGTTTACAAACGCCATAAAAAATAACCGCTAAAAAAGTTACTTCCCTCCAAACTTTTTCTAGCAAAAGGGAATTTATGAACAAGAACCAAACCAACACCGCCAAAGCCGCAGCCGGTATAGCAACTTTAGCCGCCGCCGCAGCCACTGCTTTTTATTTCGGCTTTAGTGGCAAAGCCAAACAGCGCTTCTGTGTCTTCGCCTACCTGATGGTAGATGCGCAACGTAACAGCTTGGCCATCTCGTATTGTCGAGAGTAATGACCCCAATACCCGTACCCGATAGCCAAGACCATGCACATCCACAATGACTGAGTGAGTATTGTGCTCAACAATCGTTCCCGACAGCAAGGCAATCATAGAACAAGAATAAAACGGAGAAGGATTAGCAGCAAGCAATCTAAGAATCAAGAATGAA
>CAZGAF010000020.1:11279-13471 GCA_964523855.1 uncultured Candidatus Saccharibacteria bacterium
AAAGGCCAAATCCTGGGCCAACAAAGCTAAAAAGGAAGTAGTAAAAGATATTAAAAAACTCGAAGTTGTAACCAAACCGGCTTATGAAGCCTTGGTTGGCGAAGTCCTAAGAAAGTACGAAGGCTACAAAGACGCAGCACCGGAAGAACTAACTGCTTTGGGCAAAGAGCTTAAAGGCTACTGGAAACAAATTTCCAGCCAGATAAAAAGCGAAGGTAATAAACCAACGGCAAAATCTGTAAAAGCAAAAAGCATTAAAACCAAAAAAGCAACCGCTAAGGCATAATTAGGAGGACTGCCAAAATTTAGACGGCAGTCCTTTTTATATAAAATGAAAATACGAAACGAAACTATACTCTATTTTATAAGACACGGGCAAACTCAGTACAACAAAAAACACATTAGACAAGGTATATATATAGACGACTACTTGGACACGCAAGGCATTATTGAAGTAGAAAAAATAATCCCGATTGTAAAAGCTGTCGACTTAGACGTTCTCTACACTTCTTATTTAAAACGGGCAGAAGAAACTGCCGCCCTCTTAAACCAAGGTTTGGAAAAACCCATAGAAGTACTTCACGATTATAGAATTAGAGAACGTGATTTTGGGTCTTTAGCGGGAAAGTCTGTAGAAGAGTGGAACCAAATTTTGCCGGACCATCGAGCTAAAGAAGATATGCAAACATACGACTACAGTCCGTTTGGCGGAGAAAATGTAGAAGAAGTTAGAAAAAGAGTTTTTGGAGCCATACTAGATATAGCCAGCAATAACAGCCATAAACACGTAGGCATTATAACCCACGGCGGAGTTATAAGACTTTTGCTTTTTCACTTTCCAGAAATTCCCAGAATATACAGAGCAGAAGACACTGGCAAAGACGTGGCTAACTGCGACGTTTACGAATGGGAAATAACCGAAGGTCGACTTGCCAACATAAGGTCTTTGCTAAAGTAAAAAAAGAGCTGTGGGGTTGATAAGTGGTCACATGTAAAAAATAACCATCCCAAACCGGTGATTTACCCGGTCGAAGGATGGTTTTTATTTCGCCTTAAGCAGGCTACGCTGGGCAAGCAAGTAGTAAACAGTATCGGCGACTACTCCAGCCAAAATAACGCCAACCTGTCCAGCCACATGTCCGCCTAAAAAGGAAAGTCCCATTTGTACAGGACAATCTAGCACTTCAGCCTGCGCCCACGGGGCAAAAACTGTTTTTAGGACGCCTAAACGTCCTCCGCACCCCCGTGCAGGTACGCTGACGCCAGCTGAAAGCCTAGGTAGGGCATGTTGCCCGCCGCCCAGCCGCACAACAGACCGACTCCGGAGTCAAGCTGAACAAAGCAGCCCAGCAGCCCCAAAAGGGGCGTGGTTACAAGGTTGTCCCCGGCAACTAGAGCCAGGGACTTAGACATCCAGCGAAGCCACCTGCGGCTCGCTTTCATAAAAATACCTCCTACATTCCTTACTCCTTATTTTACATTCTCCCAATGTCTATATTTTACCATGAAAGCGACTGCCCTAATTGCTCGTGGTTACAATAGCACTGGAAGAAAGTCCGCTAAACACACCACTAGCCATTATAGTTTTTTTACCAGCACCACTTATGGGCAGACTAATAACCGTACTAAAATAACCTTCTTGGTTAGTAGAAACCACGCCTGACTTCACTCCCTCCAAAAAAATACTTATGCTCTCGTTAGCTCCAAAATCATAGCCTTTTATTTCCGCATTGGAACCGCCAGGTAAGTAATAACTATTTAAAATTACATGCGGCTGGTTTTTTGCCACATGCACAGTCCGCTCAGAAGTTTTCTGACTTAAAACACCCGTAAAAGAAAAGCTAACTGCTCCGCCAACAAAGGGCAAACTGTAATTGGGTGAAGTAAATTTTCCGTTTGAATTTGAAACCACTTCTCCCCTGTCTTCACCATTAGCTTTAACTTTTACAGTTTCGTTTGGAGCAAAGCCTTGACCGCTAAAATTTACACTCCCACCCCTAACTACGTACCAAGCACTAGGTGTTACATTTGGATAGTACCCTCCGACGCTCAAAAAAGCTTTAGCGGTTTGCCCTCCGCCTTCCGCTTTTATTTCTAACTCTGAATTCTGACTGGAAAAAGGAACATCAAACTTTACATCGTTAAAAGAGCCAGAAACAGAAGTTTCCACGTTTTGACTTTGCCCGTCCATA
>CAZGAF010000020.1:13481-15510 GCA_964523855.1 uncultured Candidatus Saccharibacteria bacterium
GTCCATACTTACGTTTAAATTTTGATTAGCACCAAAATTCTCTCCGCTTACTTTAATTTCGGCTTCGGGCTTTACAAAATAGTTAGAAAGACGGATAAAACCACTATTTGCCAAAGCTGTGCCTGTCACGGCAACGCTTAAAAACAAAGCTAAAAACCCGCCTAACATAGAATTTTTTAATTTAAAATATTTCATATAATTATTGGTTAATTCTTATTGTCTAAAGAATTGTAAACAGGACATGTTGAAAAAACCTTAAAACAGTTTTTAATTACTTTTTCAGGCTTAAAGCTTACTATATGAGTACTTGAATATTAAAAACTAAATTTATGAAAATATATACCTATGCTTTCGCCGACTTCGAGGAATCAGACACTCCTAACATTTATCCGCCAAATACCGGCGACGACCCTAACAAAAGCGCCAAGCCGGTTTACTAAAAAAACAATGGGAGTCATTGTGCGTGCACAATGACTCCCATTGTTTTTAGCTTGTTTTAAATGGATTGAAATTGGTTTTTGTGTCGTAAACGTCGATACCTTCTTTGGTTTTCAAAAAGTTAACCGCTTTATATGTAACAGGCGTAACCACTACTTCATACAAAACTTTAAACACGTAAATAGTACCCATAATGTTTACTACCTCGGAAAAAGGCAAAACACCCACAAAAGCTATTAAACTAAAAACCAAAGAGTCGACAGCCTGGCCCAGCACAGTTGAACTTATAGTGCGCTGCCACAAATTCCTACCTTGGCTCCAAACTTTCATTTTGGCTAAAACAAAAGAGTTAGAAAACTCGCCGGCAAAATAAGCAACTATACTAGCCAAAACAATTCTCGGCACAAAACCCAGAACAGCTTCGTAAGCACTTTGATTGGTCCAAGAAGCACTGCTAGGCAAATATTGCACCAAAGCTAAAGTTAAAGCCATAATTACTAAACTAAAAAAGCCTATCCAAATTACACGTCTCGAACGCTTGTAACCATAAACTTCGGTCAATATGTCTCCAAAAATGTACGAGATGGGAAACAAAACCGTGCCGGCGTCAAAATTAAACGGTCCAAAAGCTGCAACTTTCGAAGAAGCAATGTTGGAAACAATTAATATTGCTACAAACAAACCAGTAATAATGTCTAAATATTTATAATTTTTTTCTTCCATACTTTTAAATAAAAAAGCAAAGGCAGCTGCTTTGCATTTAAGATTCGACTATCTTCTTTAGGGTCGCGTAGACCCCGATCATCCCGCCCAAGCGGGCGGAAACATCCAAAAAACCTGGAAGGGGTGTAGCCATCACCCATAAAGAAAAGAATATCGCGGCCAAATTTAAGACCGCATATGTAAACATCCTTCTCTCCTTTCCCAGAAACTATAACAAAAAAGAGTTAAATATTCAAGGCTAAATAAAAAAGCGTCCATAAGGGCGCCAAAGAAAGCTTAAGCTCTGGAAAAGAAGTATACTCGTACACTTTGGCCGTCTTCTAGGACAGCCTCGGGTAAAACTACTCCGGAAGAATTAACGCATCGGCCATGGGGATTTGAGGAATCGGAATGATGCTCATAACTAAGGCAAGCACCCCACTGGGTCCAAATTACATACGAGTAATTTCCACACCTCGGGCACAGAACTTTTTCCGAAATTTCTCGTCTCATCGTTTCCTCTTCTTCATTTCCAATAATTTCTCATATTTTTTTATATTCGTCAATATTTTAAAGTTTAAACTTTATGTCTAACATTTTTTTTATACCCCAAAGTGCGTCCATGAATTTTATGTGTTTACCCTGTTCTTTACTTCGAGGTTTATAGTCTATAAAAACTTCCTTAAAAATAAAACCTTTCTGACACAATTTCGCAGCTACTTCTGCTTCGAACTCAAAACCTTGAGAGCTTAAATTTAGGCCTTTCAAAGCTTTACTCGGCATAAGCTTGTAGCCTGTGTAAAGGTCCGAAAGCTTAGTGCCGTACAGCAAGTTAAAAATTTTTGTTAAAAGCTTTGCCGCCCAAACATAATGCACACCCCGTTCCGGA
>CAZGAF010000020.1:15520-20851 GCA_964523855.1 uncultured Candidatus Saccharibacteria bacterium
TTACTACCCCTGTTACCAAAAACTACACAAGTTTTACTTTCTCCTAAGGCTTCTAGTAAAGCTGGTATGTTTTTTGGAAAATATTCTCCGTCCGCGTCTTGAATAAGTACATAATCTCCGCTTGTACGTTTTAAAGCTTCCAAAATTGCCGCACCCTTGCCTTTGTTAACAGGTTTTTTTATACCTATTACACCAGACGAAAAAAAACTTTCGGCTACGCTCCAAGTTTTGTCTTTCGACCCGTCGTCCACCACCACAATTTCAAAATCCCAGTCCGGCAACTTTAAACTTAAAAGTTCAGACAACACTGAGCCCAAAGTTTTTTCTTCGTTATGTGCCGGCACTATTATACTTAGTTTCATATTTACTTAAGTCCAAAACGACTTTTAGGAATTTCAAATTTTTCTATAAGCAACTTATTTTCTTCTGTTCGCTTTAAAAAAATAATATTGTAACCATCTACAAACACCGGGGCCCAGGTCGGGTCCTGTACTCGAGATATTAAAAAGCTTTGTGCCCACGAAGTATAGTCGCGATGCGAAAAAAATATGGCGTTAAAGTTATACTTTTTTAAAGCTTCCTGCCACTTTTCTTCGTTTGTCTGCATAGGCTTATAAACGTTTTCAAAAAAATCCACGGTATAAGCTTCGGGACGGTTGTCGACAAAAACCTTTTCTTTTGGCACGGCATAAACCAAATAACCACCTATATCGTAGTCGTTAAAAACCGGACCTTCTAAATTTTGACTTTTAAAAAACTCTGCGGAGGCCAAGCTTCCGGGCAACACACCCAAACCCAACAAACTAGCTTTTTGTTTTAAAAAATTTAAGCCTGAGTTTAAAGACACTGCCAAAATAAAAACCAAAACCGGCATTACCGCGGCATCTATAAAACTAAAAGCACCCGTCTTTTGCTTCATGGCTTTGTAAAATTCGGCTAAATTTACACTCAGACAAAACGAAGCAAAAAAAGCAAAGCTCGGAAAATGTCTTATGCCTTTGTAAGCTAAAACACCAGCGACTAAGGTTACCAAAAATAAAGCCAAAGCAAACTTTCTTTTAACCGCATAAACCAAAACAAAACTTAAAAAGACTGTGCCTGCCGCTATTTTAAACAGTAAAAAGTTTTGACCTGCGGTTATATTTAAGTTTTCCAAAAACTTTATAGACTGATTTTCAACTATTAAATAGCCATAATTTTTAAAAATATTTAAAGGATACAAAACACCTTTTAAAAAATGTGGGTTAAGCACGGCTGCCAAAAAAGAAACCAACCCCACAAAAAACAAAGTTCGGGTTTTTTTTATTTGCTCAGACTGCTTTAAAACAAAGCCCTTTATAAAATTTTCCAAAAAAAATGCACCCAGAAGCAAAAATCCAAACACAAAACCAATGTGCAAGTTTATCCATAAAAGCATTAAAAATGGCAAAACCCAAACCCATTTTTTTTGAGGCTCAGCACCAAACTTATACAAAACATAAAAAAATACAGCCGTAAAAAAATAGGTCAAAATTTCAGGTCTGACTTCGGTTCGACTAGCTGAGAGCGGAGTAAGCAGGATACTAACAAAACTTGTAAAAACCACTCCGGCCTTTTCGGCCGCTAACTTAAAAAATATTGCTAGTGTAAGTACTCCGAAAAGAAGATAAAAAACGGAAAGACCCGAAAAACCAAACAAAGCATATAGCCCATAAAACAAAACCCCACTCAACCAATGATGGTTTACAAACGGCTGTTCAGGCATGGTGTACGAATAAAAATTCGTACTTAAAAGTACTAGCTTGTCTTCTGTGCTGCCGTGTACTAAAATTTTTCCGTTTTCAATATGCCTACCCAAGTCCGCTGTGGTTAAATCTACCTTCCTACTTAAAAATAATACGAACCAAACTGCAACAAATATGACCAATAAGACTTTTAGGACCTTTAAAATATTTTTTTTCATGTGCATAAATTATAGCAAATAAAAAAACCTCTGCGGAACAAGAGGTTAAAGTTTGAGGTTAGGCTTTTTTGCCAAAATTAGCACCCCAGCCACGCACATGAAAAGCTCAAACACCATCAGAGCTTTTCCGTACGGACTCGAGTAGTGCATTATCCCCAAGCCAACGCCGGTAAGCAATGTGGAAAAAAATCCGCTGTAGCCCCAAAACAAGTTTCGGGACAAAGCTGCAAACACATAGCACACCACGGTCCAGTACCCCAGCAGCTCAACGCTAACCGACAAGGCTTGCTTAACTCCCACGAGCCAAATGGCAACCAAATACCAGCACAAGCTAACTAAAACTTGAGCCAAAGCAATACCAACAAAGCTGTACATTCCAGACCTCCAATCTGAGTTTCAGAGCTTATATTAGCACAACTAAAAGAATAAATTACAAAACTTGACAATTATACATAAACATAGTATAATACGTAAATTCCAAATCGGAAAAAAATATCGGAGGAAAGATCTTGAAAAGAGCTGTCGCGTGCAGCTTGGCATACATGATCGTGTATGCTATCTGCACTAAAATTCACGGCTATGCGCCCCTGTCGCTTGCCGTACTAACGATTTTGTGGCTAGCCCTTTCCCGCGGCAGTTCGTCCGAGGGAACTGGGCTGGTTATAACCGCGGGGTGGAGTATAAACTACTTCCTCGTATCCGGTTGGATATGGGAAGCATGGTGGGTAATACCACTAGTACTCGGCGCGGTTTGCGTCCCCTTCTACGTTATAATGTTTGTATTCGCGTGCCACGACTTAGCGTGGCGCCCTTACAGACGATACTAAAATACGGCCCTTTCAATGCCGCTGCATTACCTTGCAGCGGCTTTTGTTTTGAATAAGTAAACTCTTTACAAAATGTTTGGAAAATATTATGTTTGTTGTCGGAGAGGAGGACGCATGTTTAAATGCGTAATATACATTGCCGCATACACACTGTGCGGCTGCATTCACCAAGACCTCGCTCGCGCAGCCTTGTGTGCTTGTGTTGTGTTTTTAGCACTCAAGTGGGAAAAGATTCCATGGGCAGATTGGAATGCCCTCGGGATAACTGCTTATGCGACTCTACTAGTTTCCCTATTCTGGGATTGGATCGTAATAGCACCTTTCACGCCCAGCAAGGTATTGGGCCTGGTGTCATTGAACATTTATTTAGCTTGGATATTCGTGACTTCTACAGACACCGAAGCCGGAAAACTTCCCTAACCCGCTGTAAACTAACAGCGGCTTTTTTTTGCATAAAAAAAGCTGCTCTAATTTAAGCAGCTAAAGGAAAACCAAAATCTACCGGTTCTTCGTCTTTCTCATCCACCTCACCCCTTTCGTCGTCCTCGGGGTCGAGGCCATGAAAACAAACATTGTGTCTGTAGTAAGACCTAAGACGCCCGTTCTCTCGCCATACAAAACGTAAATACTCGTCGCCGTAGTCTATGGGCTCACCACATTCAAAACATTGTTGTAACGGCACGTCTATTTTCCTTGCAACCCTAGATTGTGTCCACAAAAGTTTTTTTTTCCTTTGTAACACAGCTTCGGAAAAAGGATAAGACTCCGGCCCGTACACAAACTCTTCGCGCCTTGCCACCGCTCCCCTACAACATGGACTTGAGTGAGTTTTGATTTCCGTAAGACCAGTTGCAGAAACTCTAACCTCTCTTATATACTCTTGTCCCAAGAAAATTTCTCCCCCACACAAGACACAGAAGTGGACTTTCCGAGCCACACGAATCGCGACCATTTATCTCCTCCCTCTCATAACTAAACTGACAGTACCATAAAATAACAAAATAAAAAAGCGAGACATGTACAGAGGACGGTCCTCTGCTTATACAGTCTCACTATAGATTACGACAAGTGGTGGAAAATCAGCCGAAGCCAGCCACCATCTACGGTCACAATTTGCACCGACTTTTCGTGGGGCGGTTGGCCATTGGCGACTTTGGCAGTAATCCCCTGCTCCTGCAGAATATGTACCGCCTCGCCGGCAGCAGTCGTGGGATCCACAACCCTAAAAGAAAGTGCTGGGCTTTCGGTTACGCTTAACGCTTCGTGTGATTCGTCGCTGAAGCTGCGAAAAACTACCTCAAGCCCATTTATACTTAAATCAACAACCTCGTCGTTTTCAGCAACCTGAAACCGGCCAATGTCGAAATGACGAATAACATTCGCATAAGCCTGAATAAGTTCAACAGGCATAAAAAACAGGACTGTCACCGCATTCATCATACACTCCTTGCACTTGGACTTACAACCAAAAACTGTACTAGAAATTTGACCCAGTGTCAACACAAAAAGAGCCCCACAGGACGACACTCTTCTGTAGTATTTTAAATTTAAAGAACACCTGTATAAGGTGTTCTTTAAAGAGGGTAATCCTCTATTTTTGTAATAACTATTTTTTTCTTGCCAGCTCTACAGATTCCGCCAACTTAGTCCAAGTGGCTATGGAAACTGCATATTTGTTTTCAGCGTCAGTATTTAAAAATTTATAAAAATCCGCTTTTCTTAAAGCTTCGGCCACTAGCTCAGCGTCATCGCCACCTGCGGCTCTTTTCAACCTCTCAGCCTCTCTAATAAGAGCCTCAGACAATTTGGACGGATTTAAAGTGTTTTCATCTATTATATTTTCTGCTCTCAAACCAGTTACTTCTCTAAAGGCCTCTACTGTAGGTAAATTACCTTCCTTAGTTGAATGGTCAAACTCAAATACACGAGGACGTCTTTCCTGTAACCGCTTAAGTATTTCCACTCTTGCCTCCTCGCTCATAGGAGAATTCTCCCTGCTGCTAAACGTTCGCATAGATTTTTGTAATTAATTGTTTATATTATAGCATGTGAAATCTAGGACAAGAAATGGGGACATTACCCATTTCTTTCTATTTAAATACCAACTTCTAAAAAGAAACGGGGCCGGGAGATATTTTCAGCAATTTAAAAACACCCGTTTGGGTGTTTTAGTTTAGAAAATGTTTTTTTAGAAACGCTCGGCCTGAACCCGTTTTTAAATAAGATTCAAAGTCCTTAGCTGTTTGAATATCATCAAAAGCAAAATAGGCAATTAATTTCCAAGGCTTGAATTTATTAGTATGAGTAGACTTGCCAGAGTTGTGGTCTTTTATACGTGTTTGTAAATCCTCTGAGTAGCCGACATAGTGCTCATTCGGAAATTTTATACTTTGGATTAAATAAACGTAGTGCATTTTTTTGTTTTTATGCCCGCCTTCGCATAAAGCTTCGGCGAGCGACAACTTCGCATTCAAGTCTTCTTACTGGCGAAGCCAGACGAAGCCTTGGCGAAGTCTGGTGCGTTCATTGAACGAGGCGAAAACCTACTCTGCGGCCAATCCC
>CAZGAF010000021.1:0-10006 GCA_964523855.1 uncultured Candidatus Saccharibacteria bacterium
GGCCGAAACGTTGAAGACTACGGTCCCAACTGAAAAGTTGGGCAGTAGCAGCGTTTCAAAACTCGGGGCTATTGTCTTCACCCCGTCGAGCGTCCCGGTCGAAAAGCCGGATGTTATGTTTTGGCCATTAAAGGCCACCGAGTTCAGCACCAGGTCAAGACCGGGTGCAAGCGGCTGGATTTTGACTCCAGCAAAATTGTACCCAGGTTGTGACACCTGGATACTGAAGTCGGACGTTCCCGGTGAGAAGTTCGACACCTCTACAGTTGGCGACGAGCCGAGAGTGAGAGTTGCTGCTTGGCACGCACCAAGCAGAAGGACGAACAGAAAGATCATGATCCCTCCAACGAAAAACCCTCCTTACCATAAAGGTTAGAAGGATTTGTTTAGAAGCATTATACAGTATTTATTAACTTTTTGCAAGCTTTTTAAAGCATTAAAGTAACATCTACCATACACCAATAACCGGTTAAAGGCGTGGTACTGCTATTAGTGGCTGTGTTACTGCTGTCGTCATAGCGGTGGGTTATTTTACTGCCTAGATAGTCTATTTGAATATACATTCCCCTTCTGTTAGAACCCTTGTTGTTATGCAGCATGGTTAGAACTTGAGGAGTAGAAGTAGAGCTAAATTTAACCCAGAAGCGAATGGTGTAAGCAGAGCCTATTTCTGCATAAGTTAACGCTCCGGAAGAAGTATTTAGAAGCTGTCCTGTAGTGGTAATATAGATACACTTTCGTTATGAAACATACATTGCGGACAAAGCAAATTAAAATAATTTTAAAATGTAACTTAATATAAGCATTTTTTCTTTAAGCAGGCATTAGTCTCTGATACCTTTAAGAATCTTTTTTAGCTTAGGAAATAGTTGAATATGCACTAATGACAAGAGTCTTCTGGAAGACTCTTGTCACATACCTTCTCACAAATAACCTCAGAATTACAATCCTCCGATCAACTTACTTATACCTTCTAGTGACGATCGTCAGTAAAAGGTATACTGATCACAAAAGAAGCATAAACAAAGGTGACCATTGCACAGCACAATGGTCACCTTTGTTATTTCTAACATATTTTTTCTATTTCTTTCTAAGCACCCTACCGCCCATTTCGCCCGTGAGTTTACCTTCGCTCAAAACCGAAACACCGTTTACCAACACATGTTCTATGCCTTCGCTGTATTGGTACGGGTTTTCGTAAGTTGCTTTGTCGGAAATTTTCTCCGGGCCAAACAGCACCATGTCTGCCTTGTAACCTATGCGCAAAAGACCTCGGTCCAAAAGTCCTAACTTTTGCGCTGGTCCCCCGCTTAACTTATGAATAGCTTCTTCCAAAGTAATTTTGGAACTTTGTAAAGCCATTTTCAAAAACTTTGGAGCCGTGCCAAAACATCGGGGGTGAACCAACTTGTCTTTTTGATTTATACTAAAACCGCCGCCGTCGGTCCCCACAAAACCTAAAGGGTGATACATAAAATCTTCTACAGAATTTTCATCTAGGTTTTTTTCAAAGACTAAAACTTCGCTGCCGGCATGTTCCAAAACGTGCAAAACAGCAGCCTCGGAAGATATTTCCAAATTCTTAGCCACATGCCCAATAGTTTTACCCAAAAACTGCAAACGATTGCCTGTGGAAGCCAAAACTATGTCGGCCCATTTTACATCGCTACTGTTTAAGTAAGCTAAAATTTTATTTTTCTGAACCGGGTCGGAAAAATGCTTTAACATTAAATTCCTACCGCCCTCTATAGCCCACTTTGGCAAATACGAATACAAAGGCTGCCATATGGTTTCGTAAGGGTAGGAGTCAAAATGCACGCGTATGCCTTTATGGTAAGCATTTTCCAAAACTTCGAGCAGATGGGTGTGGTTTTTCCAGTTAGCACTACCACGAATTTTTAAATGAGAAATTTTCAAGTTCAAATCCGAAGAGCGGGCTATTTCTAAAACCTCTTCCACTGACTCTATAGCTTCCGAAGACTCGCTGCGCAAATGCACGGAAAACAAACCTTTGTTTTGGCTAACCAATTTTGCCAACTCGAACAATTCAAGCTGAGAAATAATAATTTCGTGAGCGTAAGACAAACCGGAAGACAAACCAAAAGCGCCGGCCTTAAAACTTTCGGTTAAAATTTTCTTTACCGCGTCGACTTCAGGCTTTTCCAAAGCACGAATCTCGTCGCCTACAATTCCTCTGCGCAAAGTTGCATAACCGACTAAACTTGCTACATTGGCCCCGTACTTTTTTTCTGAGAGGACATTTAAAAACTCTTCAAAAGTCTGCCAATTAAAATTTGCGCCTTCCAAACTATGCCACTTTTGCATAGCCAAAGGAGCATTGCTGGAAACTAAAGGCGCCAAACTAGCGCCGCATTGGCCAATAACTATTGTAGTAAAACCTTGAGTTACCAAACTGTCTAAAGAAGGGTTGTCAAAAATCTGCCAATAACTGTCGCTGTGATTCTGCAAGTCAACAAACCCGGGAGCCAGTACTTGGCCTCGAGCATCTATAACTTTGTGGGCTTTTGGCGACAAGTTTTTTCCTATATTGACTATTTCGTCTTTTTCTACCGCCACGTCCAAAAGCTCGGGAGAAGAATTCTTTCCGCTACCGTCTATCACCTTGGCATTTTTTATAATTAACGAATACATATTTATTTTAGTTTTATAATTTTACAAAAAACTAGCCAATAAAATAAACTATAACGCCTAAAATTGCAGAGACGGCGGCCAAGATCCAAAACCTCATGGTAACTTTGGTCTCGGGCCAGCCTAAAGCTTCAAAATGATGATGAAGCGGCGTGGAAAGAAAAATTTTCTTTTTAAAATATTTTTTGGAAAAAATTTGTAAAAGTGTCGAAACCGCTTCTATTAAAAATACAAAGCCTACCAGTCCGAGCAAAAAAACAGAGTTTGTTAAGAAAGCAACTATGGCAAGCAAAACACCCATGCCCATAGCTCCTGTATCACCCATAAAGAACCTGGCAGGATAAACATTAAACCACAAGAAAGCTAAAAGGCTTCCACAAACCACGCCAATCAAACTAGCTAGTTCGGTTTTACCTTGAGTATAAGCTATAAGCCCGTAGGCGAAAAAAGCTATAAGCAAAGTTCCGCCTGCCAAGCCGTCTAAACCGTCGGTTAAGTCCACCGCAAAACTAGTCGCTACAACAGCCAAAATAAAGAAAGGCAAAAACCACAAACCCAAATCATGTGCGCCCAAGAAAGGAAAATTCACTGCACTAAAACCAAGTTTAAAGTAAAACCACCAGGCACCTATAACCGCAACTCCTGCATACAGCCAGAACTTAAAACGGAAACGCAAACCCTGGCCTTTAAAGCCTCGCTTTTTTACATCTAACCAGTCGTCCAGGAGCCCTACCAAAGAAGCTCCCAAAAAAGCACCTAAAGGCAGCAAAGTTTCTTTTCTGGTTAAAAAGTTTAGGTTATGAAAAAAATCAATTTTTAAAACTCTGTCTAAAAACCAAAAAGTAGTTATAAGCAAAACAGTTGTGCCCCATATAAGCACGCCGCCCATAGTTGGAGTTCCGGCTTTACCAGCATGCATTTTACTATAAAGCGGAGTCGTGCCGTCACTGCGAATGTTTTTACCAAGTCCGTTTTTATATAAGTAGTTACTAAGCAAAGGGGTCAACGCCAGCGCAAAGGCGAAACTTATGCTAGTAAGTGACAATATTTTGGTTAAAGGCAAAAAGTCCATGGAAACTATAAATATAAGGAAATCTTAAAGTATAATGTTCTGAACTTAAAAATTATTAAGCCGTTTGCTTGTGTTGATTTCCAGCCTATATTTTACCACAAACCTAAAAGTCTTGACCAGTTGCCTAAAAAGCCTCCAAAATAGCTTGTCGAATTTTTAATGTGTCGGATTCTCGGGTTTCTGTGTCTAAAACTATAACGACAATTTGCTTTCCCATAACCTCAACAACAGTAGCCATAGAGCCCAAAGAACTTTTGGTGTACCCAGTTTTAACTGCCAAAATATCTGAATACTTGTCTATAAGTTTGTTGGTCGCCTGGACTTTGTAAAAGTTTTTATTTTCACTTTCAAAACTATAAGAAGTTTTACGGCTTAAGTTATTGAAAACCGGAATTTTAAAAACTTTTGAAATCAGGTTTTTTAAATCTTCTGCCGACGAAAAATTATTTACACTATCAAAACCAGCAGGATTACTGTAGGACGTATTTTCCATATTCAATATTTTGGCCTGTGCGTTCATTTCGTTCACAAAATCCAAATCAGTTTTACTTTCAAAACATTGAGCCAAAGCAAAAGCAGCGTCGTTAGCCGACCCCACCAGCATTGACTCAAACAAATCGCCACTTTTTACCTCATCACCATACTCAAGGTTCAAAAAAGGCCCAACTTGCCAATATTTTTTCGGAAAAGTTTTACAAATCTTACTAAAATCCAAATTCAAATAAGCCACATAGCCGGTCATGAGTTTAGTTAAGCTAGCTATGGGTAATTGCTCTTTAGAATTTTTTTCAGCTAAAACTTGTCCACTGTCTAAATCAAACACAATATAACTTTCGGCGTTTACTTTTTGTAAAAGTTTTTCCGGCAATGCAGGTAATTCGAACTTAAGTCTTTCTTCTATAGGCAACTCTCCCCTAGCGTCTATAGAAGCGCCCAAAACTTGTCCTTCGTTTTTTAAAGCAGCTTTATTTTCAAAAGTGGCCAAACTTACAAATCTGGCAAATAAAAAAACGCCGGCAAGCATAACAATTCCGGAAGCAAAATAAAAAAGCAGCTTTTCTTTTTGTTTCATTTGGTCCATATCGCTTCCTTTATTATAACAATTGACAAACTTTTCCTTTGTGGATAATATTAATTGGCAATATAAACATTATATTTGTCTAAAACTTGAGGTTTTTTACAAAACAAATAAGGAATTTATATGAGCGGAATTAAATTAGACGAACAAAATTTTGAAAAAGAAGCCTTGCAAGCCGATTTACCTGTTTTGGTAGATTTTTGGGCAGAATGGTGCGGTCCTTGCAAAGCACTCTCTCCCATTGTCGACGAAATTGCCAAGGAATACCAAGGCAAGCTTAAAGTGGGTAGCGTAAACGTGGACGAAAACAACAACCTGGCCATGCGCTACGGCGTAATGAGCATTCCAAGCTTGAAGTTTATAAAAAACGGTAAAGTTGTAGCAGAAATGGTAGGCGCCCAGCCAAAAACCAACATCGTGGAAGTTATAAAAACCGTTCTATAGTCTACTAAAAACTCTCGCCACTTATCTGGCGAGAGTTTTTTATTTGGCTTAGAAATTTACCGGCTTGTTGGGTTTTAGTACGACTCTGTTAGGTAAAACTGGAGCTTCTTTTTTTTCTTCTTTTACAGGCGGCACTGGGGTTTGTGTTGGCTGCTTTTCTTCTCTAACCGGCTCTTTTTTGTTTGAAAGCAGACTTTCAAAGGTTTTTTCCAGTTCTTTTTGAGCCGACTGGCTTTTTTGAGCCTGCTCCCGACTCACCGCTTCCCAAATTGGATTTTCTTTTTTTTGCGGTTTTTCCCTAACCTTATGTTTAAAAATTTTATCCCGATTAAACCTAGGGTTTTTAGGTTTAGACTGGGAATCTTGCCTAAAATTTAACGAAGCCTTAGGTGCTTTTGGTCTTTCTGTAAAACTTGGCTTTTTTTCTTCAAAAGTTACAACTTTTGGTTTTATTTCTTCCATAGGCTCAGGCACCTTTTCCGGCACCACTTCTGCCAAAACCACAGAAGGCAAGGGTATTTCCGCTTCTAAGACAGGAGGACTTACTTGGATAACAGAGTTATTTAAAGAACCTATCTCAATTTGAGGCGCGGGAACTGGTAACTCAGCTTCTTCGGAAGTAACCATTTCTGCCGATTCCTGATGGAATTCTGCCCCCATCCAACGGCCAATTTTTTCTTCTACAGCATCCACTGGGTTTGCATATCTTTCCCTGGACACACGAATAACTTTCTCTGAGTTATTGGTTAAGTAAGCGTCGTTCGGCGCTAAAGTTACGGCGGAAAAAGGCTCGCTCGCTACGCCGTTTATCATAAGTTTTAGAACAATATTATACTTGGGCAGGTTAACCAGGTCGTTAGGCGTAAAAACCGGTTCAAACTCCGTTTCCAAATATTCGGCATCAGCCGCGCCCACTCTAAAAACCGCAATTGTGCCCACGTTACCAAAAATCGCATCTCGAACTTTGGTGTTTTTGTCGTTTTCCAACTGCGCAATATACTGGTGACCCACTATTAAATTTAGCCTATATTTTCTGGCTTCAGAAAGAATAGTCGCAAAACTGTCAGTGGCAAAGTTCTGAAACTCATCTACATACAAGTAAAAATCTTTACGCTCTCTTTCCGGAATGTCGGTTCTCGACATAGCGGCCAACTGCAATTTGGTGACTATCATAGCTCCTAGCAAAGCAGAGTTATCTTCCCCAACTTTTCCTTTGGACAAGTCCATAATCAGAATTTTTTGCTTGTCCATAATTTCGCGCAAATCTATAGTACTCTTGGGCTGACCTACTATATTCCTTATAATTCCGGACGACAAAAATTGCCCCACTTTGTTTTGAATAGGCGCTATGGCTTCGGTTCTATATTTTTCGTTATAGTTAGCAAACTCATCTACCCAGAAACTTTTTACCACGGGGTCTTTTATGTTGTCGACAATTTTCTTTCTATACTTTTTGTCCACATACATACGAGTTATACCAAGCAAAGTATTACCGGGGCTGTCCAAAAGTGCCAAAACGGTATTGTTTAAAATGTACTCCATTCTCGCCGACCACAAGTTAGCCCATATTTTGGTAAACACGCCCATAAGCCCGGAAGCCACCAAATGTTTATACTTGGCGTCTACCGCTTCCAAAATGTTGAAGGCTATAGGAAATTCCAAATCCGCCGGATTAAAATACACCACATCGTTAACTCTATGAGGTGGTATGCAGTTTAGAATGCGCTGAACCGAGTCGCCATGCGGGTCCAAAAAAGCCACCCCATGACCATTTCTTATGTCCTGAATAACCATGTTTTCCATAAGACTGGTTTTACCCATACCAGTCTTACCTATAAGGTACATATGCCTTCTGCGGTCGTCAGTTTTTATACCAAAAGGCACTTCCTTGCCACGGAAGTTGGTTTTTGCAAATGTAGTTATTTTGTCGTTATTTTCCATTTGGTATATTTATATTATTTAGTCTATTTCAGCAATTGGCAAATTGGAAGGCGCTTGAGACTTCTTGCTTTCCACACGGTCTATAGCAGCTGGAATTGGCGAGGTTTCTGTAGTTATAGGGAAATGATACAAAGTTGCAATCTCTTCTATATTCATAACGAACATAGGCCTGCCAATATGAATATCTCTGTCCTTATAACCTTTAAAAATGTTTCGCTTTTTAGTATTTATAACTTTTTCCAAATAGGGCTTTTCTAAACTTTCCGAAATCATGTATTCAGCGCTAGTCCAAGTTTTTTTGGTATCAGGTTTTAATTTGTTGGACTGCATATTGCTAAAGTGTCTGTAAGCTCCCGGCAACAAACTTTGTTTAGTTTTATCAAAACTTTCTTTAGGCGCTACATACAACCAACGAATTTTGGTTTTGTAGGCCGGCTTACTGGCTTTCTTTTCTATAAGCGACACACGCTCCTTTTCCGTCTCAGTCATTTGCATCCAGTTATTTTTTGGCGCGCCTTCATCATGCCCATGGCCGCCGTGCCCGTGCCCACCACCCAAAACTAAAGACTTATAGCTCATGTGAGAAAAAGCTTCCACGGGCTTTAACAAAGTACCTGTAAAACTAGGTTCATGAGGTATTTCTTCGCCAATTAACTCTTTTACCTTGTGTTCAGAATGAGGCTTCCAGTCCGCGTCACCCACTGGGGAAATAATAATCTGTATACCCAAAAATTCGTGCGGTTTAACCAAAGACAAAACTTCAAAAGTCGGCGAAAGTGGATCTATAATTTTATCTTCAGCCGTCGGATGCTCAAAATCCCTATAGGTTCGAATAGGCAAGGCCCAGTCGTCAGACAACAAAACCTCTGTCCCCCATATTTCCAAATGTTTATCTTTTTCCGGATTATAGTTAAAATTTTCCATGTAATCGTTAACTTCAACGATTTCAATTTCCGGATACTGCGCATAAAAAGAAGCCTCAACCACTTGGCGCATTTTTTTGGGAATACGAATTACATATGTAATTTTACCGCCCAAAGAAACCAGTTCCAGACTGTACCATAACTGACCTTTACCCTCTACATACTTTTGAACAAAAGTCGGCCCTGTATGCAAAGAATGCATTTGAGCAAAAATAGACTCTACAGCCAAAGTACTAACCTTGTTTTCTTTTGGTACTCGCAACTGTAAAAATTCCCACTCTTGGCTATGTATGTACTGATGCTGAATTTCACCGTAATACTTTTTCCACATTATATAGACTATCACCCATATAAAAAGCACCCAGCCGTAAAATTTAAAAATAATTAGCCAGGCAATTTTCAATATTTCACCAAAATTTGGCAATGTCTCCTTTAATATGTCCATTTTTGTTTCTGAGAGGCTACGAAGTTACTAAAAATACGAAGGTGCGAAACTTTTCATATTTAGTATTTTAGTATTCACCTTCTACGAATTTCGTACTTAGTAGCCTTACGCTAAAGAATACAAATTTTTTCCAACTTTAGTAAAAAGTCTTCTGTTCGACAAACCGACTAAAATGGTATTTTTCTTAACCATTCTGCGTTTTAAAACTTCTTCAATAATTTTTTCTCGGCTTATTGGCTCTTTAAAATCTTGTAAAACTTCTTTTATAACATCCGCCACAACTCCGGGTTTATACCCCCACTCGGACAAAGCATAAATTCCGCGTCCAACCAAAACAAACCTACCATCCTTAATAAGCTCGTTATGAACAGTTTCTTTGTATGCTTTTCTGTTATCGAAACCCGCTTTGTTTATAAGTTCTGTAATTTCGGCATAGTGCAAAGGCTTCTTGCCATTCTTCATAACCAAGTAAGCTTTATCACCCACATCACGAGGTTTTATTTCTTTCCAATCCATAAGACCCCATTCGCCAAAAACATTCTTTTCAATTTCAATAGCCAAACTTAAAAAGTTTAAAATAACTTTGTCAGAAAGTTCGTTTAAATTTTGCTGATAAAATTCAGTTTGTTTAAAGTGTTCCAAAAATTCTTCAGAAGCCAAAGGCTTGCTCTTGTCGGCCAAAATATTTTTACTAACTTCCATGCTTTTATGCAACAAGTCATTGTTAAAAAGCACGTATACCCAAGCTTTCTTGTAGTTATCGTGAATAAAATGGTCTAACTCTTCTATTAAATGAAGCAAAAAAACCACGGCATTACGTTCAGAAGCCGATTCCAAATTAAGCTTAAGCAAGAGGTTCTCTTCGGCGATGACACGGCCATGCTCAGCCACAATGTTAAGCAAGAAATCTTTAGCCTTTAAAAAGCTCTGGCTTTTACCGGAATTCTTTTTTAAATGCTTTAAAATGTCTTTTTCAATTTGCCTAACTCTTTCACGAGTTAAGTTATGTTCTTCGCCAATAGCAGCCAAAGTTTTTTCTTCGCTGTTTTCCAAACCGTAACGATGGCGCAAAATTTTCTTATCGCGTTCTTTTTCTACCAAAGCCAAAATTTCCCGCAAAGTTTCTTCGGGCTTAAATTCCTGAAAGCTAACATTATGTCTGGTGGTAATGATTGTGTCTAAAATTCCCATGAATTTCTGTTTATTAAAATCAAACCCAAAGCAAACTTCAGGTAAATTTGAACAAATAAAGATATCAACACTATAGCACAAACCATTTTTTATGTCAAATATTAAGAGTGGAAAATTTTATTTAAAATCCTTATATTTATGAGGAAATATTAAACTTATCTTATAAATATAAGGCTATTTTGAAGTTTTGTTATTTTTTCACTGTTAAGCCACAATTTTATCTGAAAGCCAAAAAACATCTCCTGTGTTAGGAGATGTTTTTA
>CAZGAF010000021.1:10016-20113 GCA_964523855.1 uncultured Candidatus Saccharibacteria bacterium
AATCTGTAATATATACTCTATTTCTTTCTCTGCATGAGCATTAAAGCCGGACTGGCTATAAATATAGAAGAATATGTACCAACTGTAACACCCACAAACAAAGCTAAAACAAAGTAACGAATCGTTTCGCCACCAAAGAGCAGCAAAGACAAAAGCACGAACAACACGGTTAAAGAGGTGTTCAAAGAACGGACAATGGTTTGAGCAATACTATGGTTAACTACAAATTCTACGCTATGGCTGGCATAAAACTTTAAATTCTCACGAATACGGTCAAACACAACTATAGTATCGTGAACCGAAAAACCTAAAACTGTAAGCAAAGCTGTCACAAACATACTGTCTATTTCTACACCCTTAAAATGACCAAGTAAAGAAAATACACCGAGCACAAAAACTAAGTCGTGCATAAGGGCGATAATAGCAGCCCAACCAAACTTCCAGGAAGTAAAAGGTTTAGGTACTTTTCTAAAAGCATAAGCTATGTAAAAAACTATACCCAAAGAAACTAAAATAAGCTGGTAAAAAGCGTTTTTAGCCAATTCCCTACCCACGGATGGCCCAATAGACTGAAATTGCTGTTCAGTAAAATCACCAGCCATTTCACGAATTTTAGTTAGCATTAAGTCATGCTTTTCTTTTTCAGCCGACACCGTTTTTATAAGCAGGGTGTTGTTGTCTGCTGGTTGAAGCTGAAAGCCGCCTAAGTCGGCAGCCTTCACAGCACTTTCTACGGTTTTTAATTCATACTGTCTTTCAAAACGAATTTCTGTTAAAGTACCACCCTTGAAATCTATACCCAAATTCAATCCGTACATAGAAAGCGAGACTATGCCGAAAAGCAGAATAAGTCCGGAAGTAAAAAACCAAAATTTGTAATATTTTAGAATGTTAAACATATTTGAAGTTTATTTATTTCGAGTAGCTCCAAAAAGCCACGGGTGTTTTAAAATATTGTCACCCACAAAAAGTTTTAAGAATGTTCTGGTAACCGAAATTGCGGTAAACATGGAAAGCAAAATACCAATCGACAAAGTGACAGCAAAACCTTTAATAGCCGGGGTACCGAAAGCGTACAAAATACAAGTAGTTATTAAGCTCGACACGTTGGAGTCACGAATAGAAAGCCAGGCTCTATCGAAACCGTCGTCTATGGCTTTAACAATATCTTTACCCGATCTGATTTCTTCTTTTAATCTTTCAAAAATTAAAATGTTTGCATCTACTGCCATACCAACTGACAAAATAAAACCTGCTATACCACCCAAAGTTAAAGTCACAGGCGATAAAGCTTTAGCAAACATTAAAATTATATAAGAAAATAAGGCAAGTATTCCAAACCTCCAGTTAACAGACAGGCCTAAAAAGAAGAATAGCCCAACCAACAAAACTGCAGTAAAAGAAATACCGACTTTAAAGACCGCCAAAGAAAGCAAGGTGTAAATAAGCAAAGCTATAATAGCCAACAACCCTGGGAAGCGGTAAAACACCAACATGAAAATAGCTATTAAAATTAAACCAATGAAACCCGCCATAACAGACTTATGCACAGATTCTTTACCCAAAGTCGCACCAACATTTTGCTGGGAAACCAGTTCAATAGGCACTGGCAAAGCACCACTGTTTAAACGACTAGCCAACTCCTTAGCTTCGGAAACTCCAAAGTTACCGGAAATAATAGCTACGCCGTCAGTAATTGCCGACTGGACTGTAGGAGCACTTATTATTTGTCCGTCTAAAACGATAGCTACTGGTTTACCCAAGTTAGCTGTAGTTATATCGTTAAAAAGCTGCCTGCCTTCGTCGTTAAATTCAAGTCTTACAACCGCCTGATTAGTAATACCGCTAGCTCCCTGAAAATCTACAGTAGCTTTCTTAAGCTGCTTACCGGACAGGCCTGTAACTTTCCAACCGTTTAAAGGATCTATGGTTAAAACCCCATCTTTTTGCACTTCCGTAGGAACCTCTTCGCCTTGGGTTCTAAATTCCAAATACGGAGTTTGCCCAATTTGCTTAATAGCTTCGTTTACATCTTTAACACCAGGCAACTCAACTATAAGTCTGTCGCTACCGGAAACCTGCACCACTGGTTCAGCTACACCAAAACTATTTACGCGTCTTTCGATAATATCGCGTATAGCAGAAAGAGCGTCGGCCTGGTTTTCCCTAGCCACGTCTTTAAAATCAGCTTTATATACCAAGTGAGAACCGCCTTGTAGGTCGAGACCTAATCGGAGCCTAAAGTTCTGACTATAAGGGATTTTTAATTTATTTAAATCTATCTTGCCACCTTTTGGATGCACTACCCAAAGCGCAGCCAAAGAAAGCACTAAAATACCAACAAAAGTGAGGAAATGCTTTAATTTCGGTTTCATGTTTTCTCTTTAAGAATATTAGTAAAAGCCTTAATTTGGGCTTGTTTGTTTGACTTTGCTGATTATATCAAAAGCCAACATTTACAGCAAGCAACATTTTATTTTTTTTGGTTTTTATTTTTTAGCCAATTCTCTATTTTTTCCCCTTCATTTTTTAACCACTCCACATTGGATTCGCATTTTTCCAAAACTTGTTCGGCCGCTCTTGTAAGTCCGCCGCTTTTTTTGTTCTGGAAAAACTTTTTTAAGAGCTTCAGCTCCCGTTCGGAAGTAAAGAAGCCTAAAGGTTTTATAACCCGAGCCAGCATATGTCCGCTGGACGGGTATCTTTTAGTTAATTCTTTCCAATTTTTTTGCAAAAATTTAAACCCTTCCATAAGCCCATACGGGTTAGACAAAACAGAAGCCATAATAAGCGGAGCGTCTTGAAGTCTTACATGGCCACTTAAACATAGTTCTAAAACTTCTTTTAAAATTTCAGGCTGCTTAAAACTAGAAAGTGCGCGCCCAATGCGATTTTTTTCTTCATTTAAGTTTTCTGCCTTATATTTTTCAAGAAGTATTTTATATTCTTTTCGTCCGCCATGTTCAGCCACAAGCTGATAAACAGTGCCACGAATATCGGCAGGCACTTTACCTGAAGCAAAAATGTTTTTGGCAGTCTTTATAGCATCTTCGCCTCCAAAAGAACCGTAGTTATTTAAAATTAAACTTCGCAAAAGCCCAGTGGTATGACTTTCCCCTTCTTTTGATCTAAAACCCAAAGCTTGGGCTTGGGGCTTGAATACATTTTTAACAAAAGTTTTATACTCTTCTTCAAAAGGTTGGTTAAATATCAAATTATGCACGCGGTTTAAACCGGCAGAAATTTCGGTCCAAACTGTATAGTCGGTTTCATTTTTATAACTCTCTGCCAAATCTAAAGCTTGACTTGTCGGCAATTCCTGACTTTCTGCCAAAGCAAAAGCATCGCGAATTACCCCTAACCTATCGGTTGCTGGTAATTGTTTTCTTAAAATTACCGGATGCAAAAGTTTTAAAAGCTGCGCCGGGTAGTCGGTCCTAAAAAAACCGGCTTCTTCGCTATTAAGTTTTAGCCAACCTTTCGGTTTAGCTATTTCTACAGTTTTAGAATTTAAAATTATTTTCTTTGGCTGTTTTACCCCAGAAGTTTTTATGCTTACGGGTATATGCCAAACTGTTTTATCTTTTGTGGTTTTTTTAGATAAATGGGAAATAAAAAATCTGCTCTGACTAAGCTCTAAACTATTCGGCTTTTCAGTAATTTTAACCATTGGGTAACCATCTTTTTTAGTCCAATTTTGCATCATTGCTTTAACCGGCTTTTTCGAAATCTTTTCAAAAGCATCCCACAAGTCTGAAGTTCTTGTATTTTTGTAGGCATGTTTTTTTAGATAGTGGCGCAAACCATTTCTAAAATTCACCTCGCCCAAATAATCTGCGAGCATGCGAATTAAGCTAGCTCCCTTTGAATAGCTCACTTCGTCAAAAATTTCCCCAATCTCATCGGGGTGTTTAACCTCAATTTCTATAGGGTGAGTATTTTTTAAGCCGTCCAAACGCAAAGCCGCACCCAAATCCACATAGGCAAATTGCGTCCATATGTCCCAATGTGGAAAAAGATGATCGACAGCTAAGTATTCTATATATGAAGCAAATCCTTCGTTTAGCCAAAGGTCGGTCCACCAGTGCATAGTTACTAAGTTACCAAACCACTGGTGCGCCAACTCATGCGCTATCACCAAAGCCACCCACTGCTTGTTTGCACTGGAAGAATTCTCCGGGTCAACCAACAAAGCCGACTCCCTATAAGTTACCGCTCCCCAATTCTCCATGGCGCCATGAGAGAAGTCGGGTATTGCGATCATGTCCATTATAGGAAGAGGATACTCTATGTCGAAATACTTTTCGTAAAAATCCAAAGTTTTGATACCACATTCAAGCGCAAACTTTGCCTGGTGTTTTTTACCGGGCGTAACAAAAACTCTGACAGTTACACCTCTCTTGGTTTTTCCTTCTATATATTCGAATTCACCCACTATAAAAGCCAACAAATAAGTCGACATTTTTGGTGTAGGAGCAAACTGTACAAGTTTATAACCGCTTTCATGTTCCGGGACAGCTATATTGTCTTCTGTTTTATTTTTGCCTTGCGCTGGTTCGTCTACAATATTCACTGGCAAAGTATTGGAAATAGCCTGTAAACTTTTTGGCACTCTTATGGTAACGTCGAATATTGCTTTTTTTGCCGGTTCGTCAAAACATGGAAAAGCCCGGCGAGCGTCTGTAGCTTCAAACTGAGTTGTGGCTAAATATTTTTCAGCACCCTCATGTACGTAACGACTTCTATAAAAACCTCTCATATAGTCGTTCAAAGTTCCCTTAAACTTTAAAAACAGCTCGCCCCGTCCTTTGGGCAAAGCTTTTTCAAACACAAAAGTCACTGTCTCAGCTTTAGTATCATACTGAGTTTTCTTATTTTGATATTTTTTATTTGAAACTTGAAATTCTATATTGGTAACCTTCAAATCCTTAGCATGAAGCGTAATAGTATTGGTTTGTTTTGTTAATTTCAAATATATAGTTTCTTCTCCCTCAAAAGTAAAATCTTGGAGGCTTGGCTTAACTAAAAGCTTGTAGCGTTCAGGCTCTATATGTTTGGACAAGAGTACTTTATTCATAATTAAAACGTAAATTTCTTATTTGCTTTTTTTTATATCCCTGGCTTTTTAAAAACTCAGCTTCGGAACTTTTACCCAAAACACCCCCTGCCCCGCTTTCCTGAATTATTTTTTCTGCAAACTTTAAAACCTTCCTTTCACCTGGCCCCTCAACCTCCACTTTGTGAGCTCGTAAAGAGTTTTCGTTTTTTGTCCCCACAGCCGGATATTTATCAACATCGACTTTAAAATTTATATTTTCTAAACTAACCGTATAACTTGTCCGCTCTTTCTCTCTGTAATCAGAAAGCGTAAAACCAAAATCTACCAACATTTCTTCCACTTCTCTTTCTTCTTCCAAACTAACTGGAACTTCAAATTCTTCTCTATTATCAGGCCCGGTGCCTAATGCCTTTCGTTTTGTTTTTACGCAAAACAACCTTTTTTCACCGTCTTGCCTAAGTCTTACACTTAAGCCATTTTGCTCGGCAAAATTTATCGCGTCAATAATTTTTTTATTAACATTCGCTGGAGATATTTTTAAAGAAGAGGTCTTACCAGGTTCATAAACTCTTGTTACTAAAAGCCTGGTTTCAGGCTCAGCCTTGGAATCCAAAAATTCTCGCATACGTTTTAAGTCTGTCCCCACTATGTCAATTTCGACTTCCGGAGAAGAACCCAAAAACTCTCTCATTTTTTCCCGACCCGTTTCCATATTTAAATTTCAATCCAATATCTTAATTTATTTCCCAAAACACCCTTACTTGCTTTTAGAAACTTTCCACCATTATTCTCAATAATTTTTTTTGAAGCTATATTGCTTTTGTCGCACGTAAGCAAAGCTTTCTTAATGCCTAGCTTTTTGGCTTTTTTTAAAGCCAATTTTAAAATTAAGTTACCGTAACCCTTGCCCCTTTCGCTTTCTTTTATTTCGTAACCAATATGCCCGCCTACTATCTTTAGTTTTTTATTTAAATAATGCCTAATGTTTGCCGTCCCCAAATACGAATTTCCTTTTACAAGCCAAAAAGTTGTACTTGGTACTCTTTTCTTTGGCAGAGTTCGTTTATCTGACTGGTTTTGCAAAGCTTTTAAAAGCAACTTAAAATCGGAAACTATCTGCTTTTTGGTAAAATTTAAATCTTGGTAGTTAAACAGGTACAAAGACCCAAAAG
Organism: uncultured Candidatus Saccharibacteria bacterium; assembly: GCA_964523855.1. Classification (GTDB taxonomy): domain Bacteria; phylum Patescibacteriota; class Doudnabacteria; order UBA920; family UBA920; genus JAEUSF01. The sequence continues at coordinate 16,248 of CAZGAF010000021.1, forward strand.
AGCTTAAAAAAGATTTTTTATATTTTATAGAAGGTTTTACCAGTTTAATTTGCATCTGTCTTTAAAAGTTTTTTTATATGTTTGAAATCTTTAACCAATTCCGCTTTCACTTTGGGGCTATAAAGCGGCGCGGCCGGATGGTAAGTTAACAAAAATTTCCTGCCGTTTTGCTCTATTATTTTACCATGTTCTTTTGACACTTCAATACTTCTTTTTAAGATTGCCAAAGCCGCTACCCTGCCCATTAAAACAACTACCTTAGGATCTATAACTTTAAGTTGCTCAGACAAATGTATAAAACCGTGCTCTACATCGGCCGGAGTCGGAGTTACATACTTGGGTAAATATTTAACGGGACTAGTTATATAAACTTCTTCTTCCTTAAGCCCTACTTCTTGGATTAAACCCCTTAAAACTTTACCGGCCCTACCAATAAAAGGTCTTCCGCTTTCAGCCTCCTGTTTTCCAGGTGCTTCACCCAAGAAAACAATTTTGGCGTCGGCGTTCCCTTCCCCAGGCACAGCCTTACCCACCTTGCCTTTTTTACAAACTGAACAATTTTCAATTTCTTTTTTTATTCTTTCAAGGGCATCTTGTTTTTGTTTGAGGGTCGATTTCATTAAAATTCAGTTAGGCCTATTGACTTGGACTAGATGATTCCCATTATGTCAGAAAATATTTAAATTAAATTCGAAAATTTGGCTCAAACAACCGTTACTTTTTTCAACAAAAATAAATCACAATGGGAATCATCAAATTCCAATTTGTAGTATACTTTTCTCTATCTAAAGCACCTTTACGAATACTTAAAGTTTAAAACTTTTGTATTAAATACTTTTTAAGTTTTACCAAGGCTTTACCTCTGGCGCTAACCGTATAATCATCTTCCTCTTTTATTTGAGCCAAAGTTTTATTATAGCCCAAAGGCTTAAAGATAGGATCAAAACCAAAACCAGATTTACCTTTAGGCTTGGTTATATTACCTTTTAGGACCGCTTCAAAATACTTTATATTCTTCTGGCTACTAGCTAAAGCAAAAATTACATTCAGCCTTACGCCGGTTTTTTTATTCTTTATTGCTAACTCCGACAACTTTTTTATGCCAATCGAACCATTAAACCATTTAACCAAAGGACCGGGAAATTTGTAGTCAAACAACTCCAAATAAAGCGAATCGTCTTCCAGCAAAAACTCACCCTTATGATGCTTAAAAGCTTCTTGAAGCTTATGTTCAATAATTTTATATCGGTCTATCTCTTGAATTTCGGTCAAATCTATGTCTAACTGTTCAACCTGAAACGGCGCCAAGCCAATACATACTTCTCTATATTTATTTTTATTACCAGTTAAAAATTTAAGCATTACATTTTCCTATGGCATTCATTTAATTTCTTTCCGCTTTGGCACAGACAATTTGGATTACTCTTTAAGAAATTCTTTAAAGGTTCCATTAAATTTTCAGGTAGGTTGCTTAAAGCAAACCACTCAATTTTTTCGCATTTTTCCGGTTCCTGGTTTTTTGCTTCCCCGCTCCACTTGGTAGCTAAAAAGTCCAAATTTAAATAGTGCCTGTCAGGGTTACTCATAATGTTATTGGTCACCGCCCAAAGTTTAAGTTCTGTAACTTTTAAACCCACTTCCTCTACAGCTTCCCTCACAGCTCCGGCTTCGGGCGTTTCTCCGTATTCTAAATGACCGCCCGGCGGGCACCAGGTACCGGCCGCGACTGTATTCTTACGCAAAGTTAAAAGCAACTCCTGCTTTTTGTTTAATATATAAATTCCCAGGCCAACTTTTGGCCTATCTTTTTCTGTTGTCATAAAAAATTATCTTTTTCCACGCGTGTGAAAAAAGATAATTAATAATTAACTATTTGGTTTTTCTTCGACTTTAGGCTGCTCTTTAGACTTAGCTTCAAGTTCGTCTATGGCTTGGTTTATTTTTTTGCTGTATTCGTGAACCTCTTCTCTTTTGGTTGTTAAATATTCAGCAATAACCTTTGGGTCAATTTTCGCCTGCATAGCCAAGATAGTTACAAAGGCTGAGTTAGTTACCAAATTTCTGTCCAAATGCTGCATGTGCATAGCTAGCTCGTATAAAGCCTGTTCAGTTTTGGTTGGTTGTTTTTTTAAATAGTCGCTCATAAATTAGTTCTTAGTGCCTAGTACCTAGTGCTTAGTACTTAGGGCTTAGTTGTTAGTAATTAGTTGTTAATTATTCTCCAATTATTAATCTTTGATGTTCAGCTGTATTTAATAGCCCGCATTTTTATATTTTTTTCCACTCCCGCCCTACTTCGCTAAAGCTTCGAAAGGGCTTTCGCTCTACTTTTTATGATACGGGGCGTTTATCATACCACACTTTTTATACTTATATACATGTCCAGTTTCTGGATTTATGCTGCCGCATGGACAAGGGTCATTGCGACCAATACTTTTTTCTCCATCTCCACCCTTCTTCCCATCGGTAACATCTGACCTATTGGTCACAAGAGAAGTATTTACAACAGATGCCGGAGGGGCTTCGATTTGCGCTTGGATTTTAAAAACCGTATAAACCATCTGCTTGTTTATCTCCTCCAACAAGCGCTTAAACATTTCATGACCCTCTTTTTTATATTCTACCAAAGGGTCCCTTTGGCCATAACCCCGAAGCCTCACAGAGTCACGTAAATGATCCATAGTATCTAAGTGCTCCATCCACAACTGGTCTATACTCGACAAAGCTATAAACCTCATAGCACCATCGAACACTTCTTCGCCCATATCTTTTTCTCGTTTTTCCAAAAGCTCTCTGGCAAACTGTTTTAAAGTATCCGTAATGGCAAATTCTTTGTCGGCCGCATTCTGCGCACTCTCTTTAACTTTCTGCTTTAAAGCATTGTCTACCGGCAGCATGGTGCCAACTTCTTTTAAGATAGCATCTTCTTCGCTCTCGTTGGCTGTGGCTTGAAAATTTACCAGGTTAAAGGCAACAACGCTTTCAATTTCTTTTTCAATAAGCTCCAAATACTCGCCCTTAAGCTTTATTTGCTCTTTTAGTTCAGACAAACCTTCTTGTTTTTTTTCGTCGCCAACTTTTTCTTCAACTTGAATAGCCTTAGTTTCAATCTTACCTGGCAAATACTTTCTGCGTAGCTTGTATATGTGGTTACGTTGATGGTTTAACACATCATCAAACTCAAGCACATGTTTTCTGGTGTCAAAGTTTAGACCTTCTATTTTTTTCTGAGCGGACTCTATAGAGCGAGACACAAGCCTGGCTTCTATAGGCTGTTCGTCGGGCAGGCCTAAGCTGGTCATTAAAGACTTCATTCTTTCTCCGCCAAAAAGACGCATAAGATCGTCTTCCATAGAAACAAAAAACTGACTGCTTCCCGGGTCACCTTGACGCCCCGAGCGTCCGCGAAGCTGGTTGTCTATGCGGCGAGATTCATGTCTTTCCGTACCCACAACATGCAAACCCCCGGCTTTTTTTACCTCATCGACCGTCTCGTCAGACACCAAACCGCGCTGCTTCGCAACCCTTGCGGCAAAACGCACAGCAGCGTCGGCTTTGGCATCGCCCGAGGTGCCTTGGCGATTGGCGGTAATTTCAGCGCTGTCTAATTTGGCAACATGGGTCGCCAAATAGGTGTGTGCGGAAAGGCAATAATCGCAGCGGTTAATTTCGGCAATTGCCAAGGCTATACGCTCGCCAGTTTTTGCGCCGATTGAGCCTTTGGCCAGGGCGCCGTTCAGGCTTAAATAACCTTCTAAAGCCGCAGGGCTGTTGCCAACTAATTTCATTAAATTGGGCACTACACCCAATTGTTTTTTAACGGCGTCCAAAAGGGGTAAAGAAGCGGCGGGCGATGTTTCAATGCT
>CAZGAF010000022.1:0-325 GCA_964523855.1 uncultured Candidatus Saccharibacteria bacterium
AAAAAGTTAATGCCCGGCATGCCCAAATTCAAGTTGCTTCAAAAGTTAGACATGGTTATAGTAGACGAAATTTCTATGGTGCGCGCCGATTTGCTGGACTGCGTCGACAAATTTTTACGCATGAATGGACCGGTTAAAGATCATGCCTTTGGCGGAATTCAAATGGTGTTTATTGGGGATTTGCATCAGTTACCGCCGGTAGACAAGGGCTTTATGACAGGGGAAGGATTGGGCAAGCTTTACAACTCCCCATATTTTTTTGACTCCAGAGCTTATAAAAGCACCAGGTTCGAATATGTACAACTTAAGACAATATATAGACAAA